>JAZNOM010000073.1:0-10848 GCA_045580835.1 Eubacteriales bacterium | reverse complement strand
GTTGACAAAGGCGCGTGTGCGGTGTATAATTTGAAATTGAAAATCAAATTCAAAATTGGAGAACCAATGTATAATACAAAACAAAAGACAATACTTATCGAGTGCCTGGAAAAGCACAAGCACGAAAGCCTTACGGTTGACGGCGTGTGTGCGGCACTTGAAAAAGAAAATGAAAAAATCGGCAGAAGCACGGTATACCGCTATCTTGAGGCTCTTGTCAGTGACGGCATGATAAGCCGCTTTGCGCCCGAGGAGGGCAAGAGCGTGACATATCGCTTTATCGGCAGCGGCTGCGGTGACGAATGTCACTTTCACCTCATTTGCACCGAGTGCGGCAACGTTTCACATACGCACTGCCATGAAATGGAGTCGTTGCTTTCCCACATGGCAAGCGAACACGGCTTTAAAATTAACGAAAGAAAAACGGTACTTTACGGAGTGTGCGAGAAATGCGGAGGTGCAAGATGAAAAGAATTTTAATTTTGTTTCTTTGCGCCTTGCTTTTGCTTTGCTCGTGCGGAACGGCAAAAGATGACGAAAAAACAGATGTGGTTGCAACGATGTTTCCACAATATGATTTTGCAAGGAATATCGCCGCAGAGCGCGCAAACGTTGAGTTGCTGCTTGATTTCGGTACGGATGCTCATTCCTACGAGCCGACTCCTGCCGATATCATGAAAATCGCAACCGCAGATTTGTTTATTTATACGGGCGATGAAATGGAAATCTGGGCAAAAACTCTGCTTGAAAGCACCGATGTCAAAAATGCGATTGACCGCGGCACGCTACGCGTACTCGACCTGTCAAAGCATGTCGAGCTTATTCCGATGCACGACCATGACCACGGGCATGACGAATACGATTCGCATATCTGGACTTCACCTGACAACGCCGTGAAAATGTGCCGTGCAATTTCTGATGCGCTTTGCGAAATTGACCCTGACGGCGCCGCGCTTTACGGCGAAAATCTAGTAGAGTATACCGCCTCTCTTGCAGAGCTTTCAGCTTCGCTTTCGTCTTTTGACGGCGGCGAGGTGTTTTTCGGCGGCTCTTTTGCATTCAGATACATGTTTGATGAGGCGGGGCTTTCACACCACTCGATTTACGAGGGATGCGCTTCGCATGCCGAGCCGTCAGCCGCAGACATTGCAAAGATGGTTGAAAAAATAAAGGCAAGTGATGCGCGCTATGTGTTCTACGATGCGCCCTCGGAAAAGAAGATTGCCGAGTCAATAGCGGCAGAATGCGGTGCAGAGGTGCTGCATCTTCACGCGGTGCACAACATCACAAAAGACGAGTTTGATGCAGGCGAAAACTATCTTTCGCTGATGCAAAAGAACATCGAAACCTTACGAAAGGTATTTTCTTAATGGATATTATCACTTGTAAAAATATCACCGTGCATAACGAGCGCACGCTTGCGCTTGACAATGTGAGCTTCTCGGTCAAAAAGGGCGAGTTTCTCACCATTGTCGGCGAAAACGGCGCAGGAAAATCCACTCTTGCACGGATAATTTTAGGGATAAACGCGCCCGAGGAGGGTGAAGTTACTGTTGCCGACACGCTTCGCGGCAAGATTGGATATCTGCCGCAGCAGTCGAGTGCTCAGCGCGATTTTCCTGCAAGCGTTTATGAGGTGGTTTTGTCGGGCAACATCGGAGCGACAAAGCTTATCCCGTTCTACAGCCGCGCTCAAAAAGCGCGTGCCAAAGGGAATATGGAAATGCTCGGCATTTCCTCCCTTGCAAAAAAGAGCTACCGCGCGCTTTCCGGCGGTCAGCAGCAGCGCGTTTTACTTGCGCGTGCGCTTTGCGCCGCAGACGAGGTGCTGTTGCTCGATGAGCCTACCGCAGGGCTTGACCCCCTTGTTACAAAGGAGCTTTATACCACTGTGCGCCACCTTTGCGACGAGCATGGAATGACTGTTATTATGGTTTCGCATGATATTCCCGCTGCGATGAAGTATTCGGACAGAGTTTTGCACCTTGCAACGTCTGTAAAATTTATCGGCACCACTGCGGAGTACGAAAAAACGCCGCTTGGTATGTCGTTTGGAACGGAGGGTGCCGATGCTTGACATTTTTTCTTACTCGTTTATGCAGTATGCACTGATTGTCGGCGTGCTTGTTTCACTTTGCGCGGCACTGCTCGGTGTTTTGCTTGTGCTTCGGCGATATTCGATGATAGGTGACGGACTTTCGCACGTCGGATTTGGCGCGCTTTCTGTTGCGTACGCGCTTTCCATGGCACCTATGGCGCTTGCCGTACCCGTGGTTATAGTCAGCGCGTTTGTTCTGCTTGGCATGTCCGAGAGCAAAAAGATAAAGGGCGACAGCGCCATTGCCGTGCTTTCTTCAAGTGCGCTTGCAATAGGCGTTGTGGCAAACTCGCTTGCAGGAGGCAGTGCGTCAGACCTCGGCGGCTACCTTTTCGGCAGTATTCTGGCGCTGAAAAAGAGCGATGTGGTACTTTCGGTAGTGCTTTCGCTTGTGGTAATCTGCCTTTTTGTACTGTTTAAAAACCGCATTTTCGCGGTTACGTTTGATATGCCGTTTGCAAAAAGTGCAGGCGTGCATGTAAAGTTTTACAATATGCTGCTTGCGTTGCTTATCGCGCTTACCGTGGTTGTCGGTATGCAGATAGTAGGCACAATGCTTATATCAAGCCTTATCATTTTTCCGGCGCTTTCTGCAATGCAGATTGCCGAGAGCTTTAAGGGCGTAATCGTACTTTCCGCGGTGATTTCGGTGTTTACCTTTGTCGTTGGACTCCTCGTTTCGCTCACGCTCCCCGCAGGCGCGATGATTGTACTGTGTAATCTCTGTGTGCTTGTCATCTGCACGGTGATTGGAAAGATAATAAGACGGTAAAGGACGAAGGTGTTCTTTCTTAAGAAGAAAGAACCAAAGAACAACTGTAAAATATTTAATAAGTAGCCGCGGCTATATATATAATCTTTTACCAAAAAAGGTTTGGAGGTGTCGGAACCTTTCCGGGGCAGGTTCTGACATAACTAACAGGAGTAAACTATGCCAAAAACTATTGTACCCGACTTTGTGTTTGAGTCATTTTCGGACATCACGGTCGAGTTTTTGAAAAGTCAAAATGTCAAAGCACTGCTTTCCGATGTTGACAACACGCTTTCACCCTACGAGCATGCTACCCCAAACAGTGAGGTGCGCGCGTGGATTGAGAAAATGCAAAAAAGCGGTATAAAAATTGCGCTCGTGTCAAACAACAACTGCGAGCGCCTTGACAAATACAATGAAGAACTTAAACTCGTAGCCTACGCCAATGCAGGCAAGCCGTCGCGCAAATGCTACGTAAAGGCGGCGGCAGACCTTGGCGTTGATATCAATGACTGCGCCGTGCTCGGCGACCAACTTCTCACCGACTGCTGGTCGGCAAGGCGGCTTAAAATCCCATGCTATATCGTGCCGCCGATAAAAGACAAGCGCGACCTTTTTCACCGCTTTAAACGCGCCGTTGAAAAGCCATTCATGTGGGCATATAGGAGAAAAAATGAAAAATAAACCACTGCACGCAACGTTCGGTCCGGGCGGCAACAGTGAAAGCTTTTATGCTTCAAAGTTGAAAAGCACGGCGCAAGCACCTGCGTGGCTTAAACAAATCGGACTTGACGCTTACGAGTACGAAGCTGGCAACGGCATTGCCGCATCTGAAGCGGCACTTGCTTGCATCGGTGCCGCCGCTAAAGAAAACGGCATACTGATGTCGCTTCACACCCCGTATTTTATTTCACTTTCGGGCGTGGATGTTGAAAAACGCCTTAAAAGCATTGATTACATCGAAAAAAGTCTTTGGGCGGCAAAGCTGCTCGGTGCTGACACCATAGTTATACACTGCGGCTCTGCGGCTAAAATTTCGCGCACCGAGGCTATGTATCTCTCTGCCGACACACTTTATAAAACGCTTGACAAGCTCGGTGACACCGATATTTCTTTCGGTATCGAAACCATGGGCAAGCAAAATCAGCTCGGCACGCTTGATGAGGTGATAGAGCTTTGCAAAGCCGACTCGCGCCTTGCGCCCGTTGTCGATTTTGGGCATCTTAATGCACGCGACTGTGGCGGAGTTTTTGTCACTGCCGACGATTATCGCCGCGTTTTTGACTCTGTCGCATGTGCGCTCGGCGACGATAAGGCAAAATATATGCACTGTCACTTTTCAAAAATTGAGTGGACCGACAAGGGCGAAAAGCGGCACCTTACATTTGCCGATACAGCCTACGGTCCCGACTTTGAGCCGCTTATGGAGGCAATTGTGCGAGAAAACCTTTGTCCGCGTATTATTTGCGAGTCGGCAGGCACACAGAGTGACGATGCACTTTTAATGAAGAATTACTATAAAAAATTAATATAAACGGAGAAAAACCATGACAAGAGCAGAAACTTTAAGAGAAAAAATATCGGCTTTCGCCGATGCAATCATCATTACCGATGAGCTTAACCAGTATTATATCGGCGGCTTCCGCTACACCGATGGCTATGTAGTAGTTACAAAGCAGTCTGCGCACATCGTTACCGACTTCCGCTATATCGAGGCGGCAGAAGCACTCTCGCCTGCCGGCTTTGAAATTGTTGCGCCCAAGAGCATGCGCGAGTACATCGCGGATATTTTTAAGAGAGAAAACGTAAAAACCGTTGCGTTTGAAGAGGACAGAGTAACATATTCCGCGCTCGAAGCACTCAAAAAGGACATCTCGGCTGAATTTGTGACCTCGCGCGGAGTTATTGAGGAAATGCGTCGCTACAAGGACCACGGTGAGGTTGAAAAGATTCTCGCCGCGCAGAAAATTACCGACGATGCTTTCGAGCATATTTTAAAGGTGATGACACCCGAGATGACCGAGCTTGACGTTGCGGTTGAGCTTGAATTCTTTATGCGTAAAAACGGTGCCGAGGAAAAGAGCTTTGATACTATCGCGGTTTCGGGCAGTGCGTCCTCGCTTCCGCACGGCGTACCGAGAAACGTAAAACTCGAAAAGGGATTTTTCACCATGGACTACGGTTGCGTAGTTGACGGCTATCACTCCGACATGACAAGAACCGTTGTGCTTGGCAAGGCTGACGAGGATATGAAAAAGCTTTATAACACCGTACTCACCGCGCAGGTAAGCGCAATTGAGGGAGCAAAGGTCGGCATGAAATGCTCGGCTATCGACGCTATCGCGCGCGATATTATCGAGGATGCAGGCTATCACGGTTGCTTTGGCCACGGTACGGGCCACGGCGTTGGTCTTGAGATTCACGAGGAGCCGAGATTTTCACCAAAATCTGCTGATTTCTTCAAGAGCGGTCACATCATTACCGTTGAACCCGGTATCTATATCGCCGGCAAGGGCGGTTGCCGTATCGAGGATATGATTTACGCTGACGGCGAAAAGGTTGTAAACCTCACCGGCGCAAGAAAAGAATTAATTGAACTGTTCTAAAACAAAAGAGTCGGCTTTTGCCGACTCTTTTAAGTTTATTCGCCTTTGCACAAGATTAATTCCTTTGCGTAGGGAAGTGTCAAAATCCAATCGCAGAGAGTGTGCCACTCATCAAGCTTGTGATTTCTTCTTGCATAGTAGATGTTAACGAGGGTTTCGTAGTTCATCGTAATTGTGCGGAGCTGGTTGTAAGATGAGGGAAGAAGCTGAATAAGGTCGTACCAATAGGTCTTATCCTTGTTCTCCATGTATTTAAGGCGTGTTTCTTCCATAAAGTCTATAAAGGTTTTAAACGCCGAGAGCGCACCGGGGGTCATATGGTCTGTGCTGAAGTCGGAAAGCTCAAACGGCTTTGCGTGGATTTTGTGCATGGTACTTGTGGAGTTTGCAACGGTTGCAACCTTGTATGTGTCAAATTCCTTCCACCAGTACATAGGCGCGGTGATGTCAACGCAGACTAAAATCTGGCGCATGAATTTGCGATGGTCGCTGCCTGCCGCGCAAAGTCGCTTTGCAAGGTCAAGGTCGTTTTCGCCGAGTATGTAGTTGCCGTTTTCGTCATAACTGCTATCAGAACGCGCCCAGGAATTAAGAGGATTGCGCGCGCCGCGAATAGCATTTTCAAGATTCATAACAGAGCCGTGTTCAACTTTAAGCATGGTGTTGCACCTCACATATTTATTATTTATATAGTACCACATATAGGGGTTTTCGTCAATAAAATCTTATATATTGTGGTAGAAATTTTTTTTAAATTTTTTTCAAAAAAAGTGTTGACAAACCTGTTGCACCATGCTATAATAACAGAGTCGCAAGGCTGGTGAGCAAAAAACTCCGGGCCCTACGATACATAAGATGGAAGTTTAGCTCAGCTGGGAGAGCATCTGCCTTACAAGCAGAGGGTCGGGGGTTCGAGCCCCTCAACTTCCACCATATGGCCCGGTAGTTCAGTTGGTTAGAACGCTAGCCTGTCACGCTAGAGGTCGTGGGTTCGAGTCCCATCCGGGTCGCCAATTTCATGGTATTTGCCTCTGTAGCTCAGTTGGTAGAGCAGAGGACTGAAAATCCTCGTGTCGTTGGTTCGATTCCGACCGGAGGCACCAGCGGCATTAGACCGCTATGCGGATTTAGCTCATTTGGTAGAGCGCCACCTTGCCAAGGTGGAGGTGGCGGGTTCGAGCCCCGTAATCCGCTCCAAAGTCGGACACGAATAATTCGTGTCCGATTTCTATATCCGGCGCCATAGCCAAGCGGTAAGGCAGAGGTCTGCAAAACCTTTATTCCCCAGTTCGATTCTGGGTGGCGCCTCCAAAAAATCCAAGTCTTGCGACTTGGATTTTTTCATTTGTGTCCGCAGGACACAACATTGTTTGACCGAAGGTCAACATCGTTTCGAGCGTAGCGAGAACATCATTCAACCGTGGCGGACACAAAACGATGTTACACCTGCGGTGTAAACGATGTTGCGACAGGTCGAAAATGATGTGATGTTACGCATCAATGATGTTGCGGCTTTGCCGCAAATGCTTCCGGTACATATCTATTTATAATCGTAAACCTATATGTTATACTTGTATTAGAAAATTATTGGGTTGATGTGTTAAGATAAGACATTTTTAGAAAGATATAGGCGAGAAAGGGAAAACAATGTTCATATTAGTGATTATAGCAATCATTGTAACAATTACAATATTTAAAAATATAAAAGAAAAAGAGTATAGAGAGTTGGAGTATGAAGTATTAAGAGAATTAGGTTTCCCAAGTTGGAATATTATCTCATACTTTGATGAAAATGTAATAGTAAAAAGTCGTCAGGCATTGGGAAATTATGATGATATAAAGTTTTTTAAAGAAAACCGAGAAAAACTGGTTCAGGCAAAAAACATTATTGAAAGAAAAAATGAAGTTGCAAATATTTTAAGAGAATTTCTTGCAGATAATGACTATGAAACACATCCACAATACGGCAGGCTTATAAATCAAATCAATGCAGTTGTAACAAGCGCTAGAGCTTACAGAATTTGTGTCACTTATATATCATCAGCCGGAAACCATTTAGGCAGAAGAGAAATAGCCTTAAATCAATCTAGGATAAATAAATTTGAAAAAGATCCGTCGCTGCTTATGGGGAAAGGAGAGTATAATAAATATTTAAAAGAGCAGCAAAAAGAAGCTTTGGGGCATAAACAGCATGAATACTATGAGAGCGTAAACAAGGTTATTGATTATGCGAATGAGTATAGAGATGTTCTGTTTATTAAAGGCAGCCTGGAGCAGTTGGATAGCTTAATTGCCCGGTTGTTTGATAGAACAGTTAACAGTATTAAAAAAATCAAAAGTATTGATAGTGAAGAATGGGACATTATCGGAAACTATATAACTCGCCTTGAGGATGAGATAAAAAAGGTTGTTGGTAAGAATCAAAGGATTCTTGAGTATTATAAGTCTTCGGATTTTTTGAAGATTAAAGAAACCTGCGAAGTGTTGATGAGTACTCAAAGAGAGTTTAATGAATACATCACAGAGAAAGTTGAATCTATTTCTTGCCTCTTTGGTACCCGAGTGATACGAAATGAAACTATCAATGATGATGAATATCAGTATATTCGCCCATATAAAAAGGCAATTACTCCTTTTACCGCAGAGGTATCTGCTGCTGTATTTGCAAGCGCAGAGAATAATCCTCTTGAATATGTGATAAAGAACTTTTATCCTAATAAGGAAGTATATCCTGAACAAATTCAGAAGCTTCACCTGCTTGTAGAAGAACTTGCAACATTGAAAGAGGCAAGACAAATTATTGAAAATTACAAAGAAGAGTATCAACAATACCTTGGCGGTGTTCCTGATTATATCATGGACGAGGATGAGGCAGGGTTCTATTCCAGACTAGGATTTGCTAACATTGATGAGAGTGTACTTACTGTAGAGTATAAGTTTTCATATACTTCCGGCGGCGGAATGGCGAAGCGAACATTTACCGTGCCAATGACAGAAGAAACTATTATAGAATTGATAAAGGCACTGGAAGGAAAGCTTACCGCACGCTCCTTTACAAGGGAACAGAGAGCACTGATGACAAATAAATTGCGTGAGTTTATCAAAAATCGAGATGGGTTTACTTGTTGCAACTGCGGAAACTCAATACATATGGAGCCGAATCTCTTGCTTGAGATAGACCACATTATTCCGGTCTCAAAGGGTGGTTGCACAGTGGAAGAGAATCTTCAGACATTGTGTTGGAAGTGCAATAGAGCAAAGAGCAACAAAATTACAGATTAAGATTATGTAGTTTGCAAGCATACTCGTGTAGAGCCTGTTTTAAGTTGCTTGTTAAGCATTATGGCATTTTTTCGTTCTCGCACAGGCGAGCTTCCGGCACACATCTATTTACAATCGTAAATCTTTATGCTATACTTATATTAGAAAACTAATGGAAGATATGAGGAGGGAGCATATTGGGGTGCCTTTTTGAGTTCTTTTTTGAAGTATTCATCGAGGGTATATTGAATGTGTTTATGTACATTTATTTAAAATTATCCTGTGTTTTCATTCCTGATAAAGAAATCTCTAAAAAAACGAAAAAGAAGATACGAGATATAATAACTACCATATCTGTTATACTATTTCTTTTTCTGTTTATGGGGGTTATCTTTCTGTTATCGCCCGATGCAATAATTAATACAATCGGTAAGTATTTGACATTTATACCTTTGTCAATTATCGGGATACAGATCATCTTGGGAATTATTGTGACAGTTATAAAGGCAGTGAGGTGAGAAGGACTACAGAACCCAATGCATGCACGGACAACATCTTCTTTATACTTTAGCTTTAGTGCATGCATCAAAACAAATGCTTACGCATTTGTGGGGTTCAAGTCACCAAACCACAAACGAGAAATAAAAAAACACAACCAAATGGCTGTGTTTTTTATTTCTGGCAGGGGCAGAAGGACTCGCCCGCCTGCGGGCGGAGCGGTGGTCGGCTCTGACTGCCCCCGGCAGTCATTCACTACCGACCCTTCGAGTCCTTCAAAATCTCTATGCAAAAAACAAAACCGCCCTAAAGGACGGTTTCATTTTTTGGCAGGGGCAGAAGGACTCGAACCCACGACCCATGGTTTTGGAGACCAGTACTCTACCAACTGAGCTATACCCCTATTGAGCCGGCTATTGCCGACCTTTGGAGCGGGTGACGGGAATCGAACCCGCACGGCCAGCTTGGAAGGCTGGAATTCTACCATTGAACTACACCCGCATCTAACAATGCCTTAATATCATATCACAACATTTGCAAACTGTCAAGAGTATTTTTAAAAAGTTTTTGTAAGGATTGACTTTTTGCACTTTTTACGATATACTTTTTATATAAATCTTTTTTGGAGGTTAGTATGACATTTTTTGAAAATATCGTAAATACTATCACAGCGTTTGTGACAGGCAGTGTAATCAATTTTATCTTCCTGGCCCTTTGCGCTCTTGCATTTGTTCTCATCGGCTTTAAGCTTTCCTCTTGGATTGTAAAGATGATTAAAAAATCCAAGGCATTCAATAAACTTGATGATAGCGTTGAGACTTTTCTTGCATCGCTTATCGGCATTTCGCTTAAGATTTTGATTGTTGTTATCGCTGCCACCATCGTTGGCTTTGATGTAACCGCTCTTTCTGCCGTTATTGCAACCTTTGGTGTTACCGCAGGTCTTGCACTTCAGGGCAGCCTTTCAAACCTCACAGGCGGCATTATGATTCTCATTTTCCGTCCTTTCAAGGTAGGCGATTATATTGACAACCATACCGACAGCGGTACTGTTGAAAGCATAGGCATTTTCTACACTACTCTTACCACTCCCGACAATAAGACTATCACCGTTCCCAACGGCGCGCTCTCGAACGCAACGGTTGTCAACTACAGCACCAAGGATACCCGCCGCGTAGATATCGAGTTCTCGGTAGCGTACGGCTCGGATATTGATAAGGTAAACAAGGTTATGCTCACCGTTGCAAGTGCAAATGAAAAGATTTTCAAGGACCCTGCGCCTTTTGCAGCACTTATCCGTCAGGATGCAAGCGCACTTGTATTTGTTATGCGTGCATGGTGCAATTCCTCCGATTATTGGGATGTGTACTTCTCTCTTGAAGAGAATATGAAAAAAGCATTTGATGCCGTTGGCATTGAAATCCCCTTCAATCAGATTGATGTTCATTTTGATAAAACTGATGCTGAATAATTGAAAAATAAAAAAATCCCGCTTTTGCGGGATTTTTTATTTTGTTTTTACTTCAGCAAAATTTATGGGCATGCCTTGGGATGAAAAGTTCGTTTCATATTCGGTCATAACGTTGCCCTCGTTAAACTCGGAGGCGTGCAGGTCGCGGCTCATTTTTACAACC
>JAZNOM010000072.1:0-7907 GCA_045580835.1 Eubacteriales bacterium | reverse complement strand
CTTTTGCGGAACTTTTTTACATTTATTTTGAAATTTCGGTTGCGAGGTCGTAAAGACCTTTGAAAGCGTCGAATTTGTGCTTGCAGAACTCACGCATCCATTCAACCTTTTCTTTTGAGAACTTTTCAAGGTCGCCTTCTTTGAGTTTGTCCTTGTACATACGGTCAAGGATAAGTGCTTCGCCGATGTCCATGGAGGTGATTTCGCCCTTGCGCTCACAGATAACGAGGTTGCTTTCGCCTGCGAGGAGCTTTTCAACTGCATAAGCACCGACTCTGGAGCCAAGCAAACGGTCGCGGAGCGTTGGGCTTCCGCCTCTTACAACGTGTGCAAGGCGTGCAAAGCGGGTTTCGATACCGGTTTTTTCTTCAATTTCTTTTGTGAGTGCCTCGCCCAAGCCGTCGCCTGCACCCTCTGCAACCATAATAATAAAGTTGCGCTTGCCGTTTTCGCGTGAGTGTTTAAGGTCTGCGATAACAGATTCCTTGTCAAACTTAATTTCCTTGATTGCAACCGCACTTGCGCCAACCGCGATAGCGGTCTGAAGTGCGATGTCGCCTGCATCTCTGCCCATAACCTCAACCACGTTACATCTTGCGTGAGATTCGCAGGTGTCGCGGAGACGGTCTACCATTTCAATAGTGGTGTTAACTGCGGTGTCAAAGCCGATGGAGTAGTCAGTGGAGGTGATATCGTTGTCGATAGTACCGGGGAGTGCAACGCAGGGGATGCCGTGAACGGTAAGGTCGGTAGCACCGCGGAAGGTACCGTCACCGCCGATTGCAACGATGCCGTCAATGCCGAAACGGCGGCAGTTTGCGATAGCGGCGTTCATGCCTTCCTCGGTCTTGAATTCGGGGCAGCGGTCGGAGTAAAGCATGGTGCCGCCGTGGTTCATGATGTTGGAAACGGAGCGCATATCAAGAGGTTTGATATCACCCTCGATAAGTCCGCGATAACCGCGGTAGATTCCCATAACCTCAACGCCGCGCGCGATAGCGGTACGAACAACGCTTCTGATAGCTGCGTTCATGCCGGGCGCGTCGCCGCCCGAGGTAAGGATACCAATTCTTTTAAATTCAGTAGTAGCCATTATTTTGTCCTCTCTTAAAGGTAAATTTATATACTGTTAAGTTCATCAAGTGCCGCGCAAAGCATTTCGCGTACGCTTTCCTTACGGATAGCGGTGCGGTCACCGAGATTTCCGAGCAAAAGCTTTTTCGCAAACGCGCCGCGTTTTGATGCAACGCCGATGTATACGAGTCCTACGGGCTTTGTGTCTGTTCCTCCGCCGGGACCTGCAATACCGGTGACGCTCACTGCAATGTCCGTGCCTATCTGCTTACGCGCACCGCGCGCCATTTGAACGGCACATTCCTCGCTTACAGCACCTACCGTATCTAAAACAGTTTGCTCGACAAATAACATTTTATTCTTTACCGAGTTGTCGTATGAAACGATACCGCCGTAGAAAACCTTTGACGCACCGGGGACAGAAACCACGGTAGCCGCCGCAAGTCCTCCCGTGCACGACTCGGCAAATGCAAGTGTCAAGCCCTTATCTTTAAAGGCTTTTACAACTTCTAAAACAAATTCTTGCTTGTCCATTAGTTAAAAAGGGGAAACTTTTCGCAGAGTCTTGCAACTTCTGTGCGGATATAATCTGCACTGTTTTCATAATCCTTAGCGCAAAGACCGATAAGGTGACCGATAGTCTTGAACTCTTCAACGCCAAAGCCGCGGCTTGTAGCGGCAGGAGTGCCAAGACGGATACCGCTTGTAACAAACGGCTTTTCGGGGTCGTTGGGGATTGCGTTTTTGTTAGCGGTCATGTGAACTGAGTCCATGCGCGCTTCAAGCTCCTTGCCGGTGATGCCGATATTGCGCAGGTCAAGGAGAATAAGGTGGTTGTCGGTACCGTCCGAAACCATGTTGAGCCCTTCAGCGCGGAGCGACTCTTCAAGTGCCTTTGCATTTTCAACGATGCGCTTCTGATATGCCTTGAATTCGTCGGTGAGAGCCTCGCCAAAGCAAACTGCCTTTGCCGCGATGATGTGCATGAGTGGACCGCCCTGTGTGCCGGGGAAGATAGCCTTGTCGATAGCCTTGCCAAGCTCTTCACGGCACATGATCATGCCGCCGCGCGGACCGCGGAGAGTCTTATGGGTGGTGGTAGTAACGACGTCTGCGTAGGGAACGGGCGAGGGATGAAGTCCTGCCGCAACCAAACCTGCGATGTGCGCCATGTCAACCATGAAGTACGCGCCAACAGAGTGTGCGACATTTGCCATCCTCTCAAAGTCGATAATTCTCGGATAAGCGGATGCGCCTGCAACGATAAGCTTCGGCTTGCATTCCTTCGCAAGACGCTCAAATTCCTCATAGTCGATTCTGCCTGTCTCTGCATCAACGCCGTAGGGAACGAAATTGTAGCTCTTGCCCGAGTAGTTTACGGGGCTGCCGTGAGTGAGGTGACCGCCGTGAGCGAGATTCATGCCCATTACGGTATCGCCGTGCTCAAGGAGAGCAAAGTAAACCGCAGTGTTAGCCTGTGCGCCACTGTGGGGCTGAACGTTCACATGTTCTGCACCGAAAAGCTTTTTAGCGCGCTCGATAGCGAGGTTTTCTGCAACGTCAACGCATGCACAACCGCCGTAGTAACGGTGCGCGGGATAGCCCTCTGCGTATTTGTTTGTGAGGATTGAACCTGCCGCAAGCAAAACCGCCTCGGATACTACGTTTTCGGACGCGATAAGCTCAATTCCGTTTCGCTGTCTGTTATACTCGTTAAGAACAGCCTCGCCGACTTCTTTGTCAGCAGCTATAAGTTTTTCAATGTTTTCGTAAATCATGTAAAGTACCTCGCTATTTTTTCATCTTTACTATTATACATTAAACTTTTTGATTTTACAATGCAAGATAAAAAATATCGTAATTTTTTTAACGATTATTGTATTTATTGCAATACCATGTGAAAAAAGGTGTCTTGTTGGAGATTATATTATACAAATTTTGTTGACACAGTGAGAAAAAATGTGATATACTAAACTCGTAGTATTGCATTTTGCGTGGAGGTGTTCGCTTGAGCAGAATACTTGTTACATCCTGCAAGGGCGGCGTTGGAAAGTCTACGGTATCCATAGGTGTTGCAACGGCACTTGCCGTTATGGGGCGCCGTGTTTTGCTTATAGACTTCGACCTCGGCAACCGCTCGCTCGACCTTATGCTCGGCATGCAGGACGATATTTTGTATGATATCGCTGATCTTGCAAGCGGCAGAGCAGAGGCTTTTGATGTGGTAAAAGTGCATCATACATATCCAAACCTTGCGTTTATCGGCGCGCCTTTTCGCTATGAGGGTGACATAACCGAGGAAAACTTTAAAGAGGCACTTGCAAAGCTTGATGAAACGTTTGAATTTGACTATATTATCGTTGACACATCGGGCGGTGCGCATGAGTCTGTTTCGCTGTCTGCGCCCGCATGCGAAAGTGCAATTATAGTTTCTTCACAATCGCCGATTGCGATACGCGCGGCAGAAAAATCGGGTATCATTCTCGATGAAAACAATATCGAGGAGCAGTATCTTATCATCAACGGCTTTGATATGAGCGCACAGAATCGCGCCGGCGTGCTTGAGATGATAGACCGCACGCGCACGCCGCTTCTTGGCATAGTTCCGATGGATGTTAAGCTTTCGATGCTTAACGAGGACGGCAAAAATATTTTTGACTCTAAAAAATGCAACAGCCGAACTGCGTTTGAAAATATAGCAAGACGTCTTGCGGGCGAAAACATACCGTTGCTTCGCGGCTTTGTCGGCATTAAACGAGATAAGATTTTATTCAGATAGATTGATTAATTATGAAAGGGTAGGTAGACAATGGATATAGCAATCATTGCAAGCGACACCAAAAAAGAACTCATGACACAGTTTTGTATCGCATATTGCGGTATACTTTCAAAGCATAACCTTTGTGCTACACAAACTACCGGTCATTATATTTCCGAGGCGACGGGCCTTGAGATTGAAAAATTCCTTCCGGGAGAAACCGGCGGCGAGCAGCAGATTGCATCGCGCGTTGCTTACGACGAGATAGATATTCTTCTCTACTTCCGCGATACCGTGCCGAAGGCAGATTATGATGAGGCAGAGCATCAACTTCTCCGCCTTTGCGATGTGCATAACGTGCCGGTTGCAACCAATATCGCCACCGCCGAGGTGCTTATTTGCGCACTCGACCGCGGCGACCTCAATTGGCGCGAATTTGTAAATCCCCGTTCGGAGTATAATCGCCGCAAAAAGGCACAGATTTAACTTGACAACCCATAAATGTGGGTTTATAATACAGTTGCAGGAAAGACACGTCCGTTTTTGTAATTACCATAAAGAGAGAGAACTCATAGGCTGAAAGGTTCTTTGGGAAAGACTAACGGGTACCACTTACCTTCGGTAAAAGTCCGAGACAATTTATTTTTATTTGAGTTAAAAACGCGGGTGGAACCGTGCAGAAATGCACCCCGACGGCAATGCCGTTGGGGTGTTTTTTATCCTTCAAAATCCAAGCCCGCATTATAGAAAGGAGTTTTTATGTCGAAAGTAGCACTTGTAAAATGTGATTCTTACGAAGATGCACCTGCGGCAGTTGCAAAGGCACTTGACCTTATCGGCGGCGTAGACGCGGTGCTTTCAAAGGACGAAAAACTCCTTTTAAAGCCGAATTTCCTTGCGAAATGTCCGCCTGAAAAGGCGTGTACCACTCATCCCGAGGTATTTCGCGGAGTTGCAAAGTATCTCTATGAAAAAGGGTATAAAAATCTTTCCTACGGTGACTCACCGGGGCACGGTGACACTGCGGCTATTGCAAAAGAGTGCGGAGTTATGGCAGTTGCAGACGAATTTAAAATTCCGCTTGCCGACTTTACCGCAGGCAAAGCAACTGCATATAAAGACGGCAGAGTTGCCAAGGAATTTATCATTGCAAACGGCGTGCTTGAGTGTGACGGCATAGTAAATATCTGCAAAATGAAGTCGCACATGCTTGAGCGAATAACGGGCGCGCAAAAGAATATTTTTGGTTGCGTGTTCGGTCTTAACAAGGGCGCGTCACATGTAAAATATCCAAATGCAACCGAGTTTGCAAAGATGCTTGCCGACCTTAATTTAATGCTAAAACCGCGGCTTCATATCATGGACGCGGTTGTGGCAATGGAGGGCAACGGCCCGCAGTCGGGCACACCCAAAAAGATGGGGCTAATCCTTGCTTCCACTGATTCCGTTGCGCTTGACACTCTCTTTGCTTCGCTTGTTTATCTAAAGCCCTCGCTTGTGCCGACAAATGTTATCGGCGGCTCTTTTGGAGTTGGCGAGAGCGATATTAACAATATCAAAGTTGTTACCGAAGATGGCGAAATAAGCGTAAGTGAAGCGGCAAATCTTTACGGCGCACCTGATTTTGACGTTTACCGCGGTGAAGCGGACAAGGGCGAGATAAAGTTTTTACGCCCGTTTAAAAAACTTTTACGCCGCAAGCCGAAGATAAATAAACACCTCTGCATCGCTTGCGGAATCTGCGTAAAAAGCTGTCCTGTGGACGGCGGGGCACTGCATTTTAAGAAAAAAGGCAAGCCGCCCGTTTATGACTATAAAAAGTGCATAGAGTGCTACTGTTGTCAGGAAATGTGTCCTAAAAAGGCGATTTACGCGTATCAAAATCCGCTTACAAAAATAGCTAATATAAAATTTAAAATATAAACAATGGAGGAAACAAACATGATTAATGTTAAATTCTCATGCGGCGCGGCAGTTTCCGTTGAAAACGGTACAACTGTATATGATGCGGCAGCGGCGGCAGGCGTTATCAGCCGTGAGGTACTTGCGGCAACCGTAGACGGCGAGGTACGCGACCTCACCACTCCCTTAAATGCAGACTGTGACGTTACGCTTCACACCTTTGAGGACGAGGAGGGCAAAAAGACCTTCTGGCACACCGCTTCTCACATCCTCGCGCAGGCAGTAAAACGCCTTTATCCCGAAACCAAGCTTACAATCGGCCCCTCGGTTGCAAACGGCTTTTACTATGACTTTGACTCCGAGCTTCCTTTCGACGCAGATATGCTCACCGCTATCGAGGGCGAAATGAAGAAAATCGTTAAAGAAAACCTCAAAATGGAGAGATTTACTCTTCCGCGCGATGAAGCAAAGAAACTCATGGAAGAAAAGGACGAGCCTTACAAGGTGCTTCTTATCGACCGCGTTCCCGAGGGCGAGGACATTTCTTTCTACAAGCAGGGCGACTTTGTTGACCTTTGTGCAGGTCCGCACCTTTTTGCAACCGGCGCAGTAAAGGCGTTCAAGCTTCTCCAGTGCACCGGCGCATATTGGGAGGGCAACAGTGACAACAAGATGCTTAAGCGTGTATACGGCACCGCTTTCCCGAAAAAGGAAATGCTTAACTCTCACCTTGAGGCGCTTGAAGAGGCAAAGAAGCGCGACCACAACAAGATTGGCAGAGAGCTTGAATATTTCACCACCGTTGACTACGTAGGTCAGGGACTTCCGATTCTTCTTCCCAAGGGAGCACGCACGATTCAACTTCTCCAGCGTTTCGTTGAGGACGAGGAGCAGCGCCGCGGTTGTCTTCTCACCAAGACTCCGCTTATGGCAAAGCGCGACCTTTACCGCATTTCGGGACACTGGGACCATTACCTTGACGGTATGTTCATTCTCGGCGACCCCCATGATGAAGAAAAGGAATGCTTTGCACTCCGCCCCATGACCTGTCCTTTCCAGTATCAGGTATTCCTCAACCGTAAGCGCTCCTACCGCGACCTGCCTATGCGCCTTACCGAAACATCCACGCTCTTCCGCAACGAGGATTCGGGCGAGATGCACGGTCTTATCCGCGTTCGTCAGTTCACTATTTCCGAGGGACACTATATTCTCCGTCCTGAGCAGCTTGAAGAAGAGTTCCGCGGCTGCCTTGACCTCGCAATGTTCATGCTTGAAGCAGTAGGTCTTAAAGAGGACTGCTCTTTCCGTTTCTCACAGTGGGATCCAAAGCGTACAGATAAGTACGAGGGCACCGCAGAGCAGTGGGAAGAAGCGCAGAGCGTAATGAAGAACATTCTCGACAACATCGGTCTTGATTATAAGATTGGTATTGACGAGGCTGCTTTCTACGGTCCTAAACTCGACATTCAGATTAAGAATGTTCACGGTAAGGAAGACACCCTTATCACCATTCAGATTGATATGCTTCTTGCACAGAAGTTCGGCATGGAATACACCGATTCCGACGGACAGCAGAAGACACCTTATATCATTCACCGTACATCGCTTGGTTGCTATGAGCGTACTCTCGCACTTATTCTTGAAAAGTACGCAGGCGCGCTTCCGCTTTGGATGGCTCCTACACAGATTCGTATTCTTCCCATTACCGATAATCACGTTGAGTATTCCGAGGCACTCAAGGCAAAGCTTGAAGCTCTCGGTATGCGCGTAGAGATGGATGCAAGAAATGAAACTATCGGTTATAAGATAAGAGATGCGAGAATGCAGAGAATCCCGTATATGCTCATCGTTGGTGACAACGAGGTAGCAAACGGCACCGTTTCTGTTCGTAACCGCAAGCAGGAAACCGTTGATATGACTGTTGCAGACTTTATTAATAAGGCTGCTGACGAAATCGCAAGAAGAGATTTGACAGTATAATATAATTAAAAAATCCGCCTTGGGGCGGATTTTTTGTTGGTAAATTAATAATGTAAATTAAAGTTTAGCGGAGTAAATTGGAACGCACAAATCCGTAGGGGCGAATATCATTCGCCCGTTTGTAAAACATCTAATGGCGGCTTTTCGGGCGATTAATAATCGCCCCTACAGGTTTGATAATCATTTTCGCTTA
>JAZNOM010000071.1:0-47588 GCA_045580835.1 Eubacteriales bacterium | reverse complement strand
ATTAATGTTTAGATAAGTAACGCCGCTATGCGGCTACACCTCACCACCCACTACGTGGGAGCCTCCCCTCAAGGGGAAGCCTTGATTTTATTAGCCTTCCCCCTTGGGGGAAGGTGTCGCCGTACGGCGACGGATGAGGGGCAGGCACCGATAGGTGCCGTCTTATAAACATTAATTTACAGCAAGATAAAATTAACGTATATTTTTTCGCTGATTTTAGTATTGTTAAAATTTTGATTTTATTGTACGATTATGTGTGAAATATGCTTTGCAAAGGTATGTTTTTTTCACATTTTTTTGATGAATTGCACAGTTTTTGCATGGCATTTTCTACAACACAACCCATTTTATTTGTGTTATAATATAATGTAAAGTTTTTTTATAACCTCGGAGGAAGTATGAAAAGAATTTTTTTAGTTTTAGTCAGCCTTTCACTTACAGTGCTTTTGGCTTTTGGCACCTTTGCACTCACCGGTGAAAACTATGCTCTGTTTTCGTCAACGTCTAATGTCGATGTTCCACTCAACGAGCATCTTGCGGGTGACGCAAACGGTGACGGAAAAGTTAACCTTGCTGATGCTGTTTCCACACTTCGTTACATCGTTGGCACTCCTTTAAACACCTTGCGAGACGGTGTTGACGTCAACTGCGACGGCAGTGTTACACCGCTTGACACTTTGCTTGTTATTCGCCATGTAGTTGGCGATGATGCGGGACTTGGTGTTGTAGTAAACGCTGACGGTAGCGTAAAAGCAGAGGCTTTGACAGAAGATAGCACAGAAACCGCTTTAGAAATTGCAGTTGTAAATTCAGAGGCGGATATCGACGGCATTTTCCTCGGCTGGTTTACAAGTGAGGAAGCTGCAAAAGCACTTGATACCGATTACGCTGCTGCAAATGACTATAGCGGCGAGGTTTACGGTGCGGTTATCGCAGCCGACATGGCTTTTGTAAGCGTTGATATGCTTACCGCGGCACCTTATGGCATCAGATTTGTTTCTGAAATTGACAAAGATATTATCACCGCTATCGAAAAGGTAAACGTTGCTAACTGCGGTGGCAAGGATGGCACCTTCACTCCTGCCAATGAGTGGAAAAACGGCATTGGCTTTGGTACCGCGCTTGCAATTGATATAGCGGTTGACGGTACGCCCGAAAAGGCAGACGGCAGAGTTGTAAACGGCGGAATGAGCGTTCCTGCAGTGTATGCATACGCCGAGGATGACACAACCGTTTTCTTTACCGCAACAGTAATCGGTGTTGACACCGCGGCAATGGCAGATAAAATCGCGGCTCGTCCCTACGTTACATATGTTGACGCAAACGGCAACGAGCACACCGTTTATGCAGACGGAGATAGCGAAAGCTTTTACAACGTTACATGCGCTGTAGCAAACAGCGACAGTGCAACAGACGGAGAAAAGAGTGCTGCAAGCGATTTGCTTTCAACATATAAAGGTGGTACGTTTGCTTCTTCCAAGGTTACAATTGACAAGCTTAACCTTTCATCTGTAGAGGGTAGTGCTGACGGTGACAACGCGTATGTCGAGCTTGACAGAACGACTTTTGTAACGCTCTCTGAAACAAATCACTACAGATTTCAAAACGCTTTTTACCCGCGTATCACAAAGGTTAATGACAACCTTTATCTTATGACCTTTAACTATTCCCAGCTTGGTCGTCATATTTACTATACAACAAGCACAGACGGCAAAACGTGGGCAACACCCTCGGTACTTTACTCCGCAGATGCGGCAAAGAACAATTTTACATATGAAAGCGGTTCACTTGTCGGAACTGAAGAAGAACTTTTGGCGGCAACCGCAGACCATTGTTTGCTTGATGACGGAACTATAATGTGTGTATATTCCCGCCGCCCGCGCAATGGCTATACTTTGGCTGAATATGCTGCAATCAACACCATAGAAATGATAAAGGGAACAGTGAGCGGCAGCACAATTAAATGGTCTACGCCTGTTGTAATTTATCAAGGTCAAAGCTGGGAGCCTGAAATAATCCAGCGCGAAAACGGCGATATCGAGGTTTACTGGTCGCACTCTGCTCCGATGATTCAGGAATACGGCTTCCATGATGATATGCGTTCAAGCGGTGTTGCGATGGTTTCTTCAAGCGACGGCGGCAATACATGGACACCCGTTTCAAATCAGGAAACCCTTTTTGCCGGTAAGCGCATTTATCAGTATAATGCAGGCGAGTTTACTCTCGATAACGGTAACAAGGTTAATTTCTACCACGGTCAGATGCCCGGTGTTGTAGAGCTTGCCGACGGCAGAATGATGGTTGTTGCCGAAACGAGAACAACCTCGCGCTCGTACCATATGATAAGTATGGCACGTTCAAATAAGGACGGTACATGGACAGAACTTGGTATTGACGAGGCAGGCCCGTCCGATGTAATTGAAGACAATTTCAAGGGTGCCGCTCCCACTCTTATGCGCTTTGACTCGGGCGAGTTGCTTCTCACATATAATGCGAACAGAAGCGGCTCCAATATGATGTATTCGCGCCTTCTCAACAAGACGGGCAGCAATATTGCTGATGCTTATGAGCTTAATCCCTTCTATACGACAAGCGAAACCGACAGCGGCTTCTGGAGCGCATCCGCACCTGTAGACTCACATACAGCAATTCTTGCAATGTCATACAAGAAATATCAGGGACTTGAACCCGAAACTGTTACCGGTGATGACGGAACAGAAGATACCGTTCTTCACAACACAACCGTTATCGGCAAAGTAAGACTTAACCACACAATTGATGCGGTAAAGAAGAACATGGTTGCTGACGGTAATCATCAGGAGTGGAAGAACATAACTGACGCACTCTTTGTAGGCAGTCTTTCTTCTGTTCAGGCAACATACCGCTTTGCATATGATGACGAGTACATTTATGTTGCTATTGACCGTACGGACAGTTCCAATAATAAAGACGATACAAACTATGTACTGGTTGCAACGGCTGACGGCTATGTTAAGGCAGAAATCAGCTACGGTGACTACACGCTTCCCGCAGGTGTTACCGGCGGTACTAAAAATGTTTCGGGCGGCAGAGTGTATGAACTTTGCTTTGACCGCGCTTCTCTCGGCCTTACCGGTGATTACATTCGTGTAAACCCTGGCTTTACCGATGTTGCGAACGATGTTGATGATAGAATTAACGGCACAGTCCTTAATGACACTTCTACTTGGATAAAAATAAATTTGAAATAAGGAGGAGAATAAAATGAAAAAAATTGCCTCATTTGTTTTGTGTATTTTAATCATCGCGGCAAGTACTGTATTTGTTTCGGCATACGAAGGTGAAAATTATATTCTGTTTTCAGACACTTCAAAAGTCGATATCCCGACAAATCAGCATATCGGAGGCGACTCCAACGGCGATGGTGCAGTAAATCTGCTCGATGTTATAGCCAGTATCAAATATATCTTGGGCGACAAGTCAAATTCTTTGCGTGACAGTGTTGATGTAAATTCTGACGGAACCGTTACCGTTTCTGACGCTCTCCTTATCATCAAACATGTTTTGGGTGATAAAGTTGGACTTGGCGAACTTGTGAAATAGGAGTGTAGGATGGTTTTATGAAAAAGAGTTTAAGATTTTTTATAGCGGTATGTCTTTTTGCAACACTTTTTGCGGTAGTTTCCTCTGCGATTACCGTTAATGTTACTACAGACACTTCCTCCGGCGATCTTTCAGCACTTACCGTACCTAGCGGCGGACTTTTCGGAGGATGGTTTACCACGGAGGAAGCGGCAAAGTCGCTTGACGTAAGTGCGGTTGCTGATAATAACTACAAGGGCACCGTTTACGGCGCTGTAGTTGAAAAGGGAAACTACGGGTTTTCGATACCGGTAGAAGAGTTTGCCTCTGAAGTAAACGGTATCAGATTCCACGTTAAGTTCAACAAAGAGATGAGAAGCACCGTTGAGGGGCTTAATCCTCTTAACCGTAAAGGTTTTAATGGCGGACTCACTCCGAAAAATGAGCATGACACAGATATCGGATACGGTGCTGTTGTGGCAATCAATGTTGATATTACAGAAAAACTTACAAAGCAGAGTGGCGCAAGTGTAAGAAGCGGTGCGGTAGTGCCGGGTGTGTTTACATATTGTGAGGATGATACAACCATCACGTTTACTGTAACCGTACTCGGCGTAGACGTGGCATCTCTTGCGGATGAGATTGCTGTTCGTCCATACATTACCTATGTGGATGCCAATGGTGTTAAGCGAACTGTTTACTATTCAAGAAGCGGTTCTGCAAACGGCTGTGCCATTAATAGCGTATATGCGGTTGCATCTGAGGCGGCTGCTGCGGGCGATGAGGCGGCTGCTACGCTTATCTCCACCTATGCAGGTTCAAACTATACAACCAAGACAAGCATTGACGATCTCAACACCGACTCGAAAAAGAACTCCAACAACGGCGGTAATGCTTATATTGAGCTTGACAGAAGCACAATGGTCACACTCGATGAAAACGACCACGCAAGATACCAAAATGCGTTTTATCCTCGCATTTCAAGAGTAAACGAGAACCTTTATCTCATGACTCTCAACTATGCGCAGGAGGGGATGCATCTTTATTATGTAACAAGTACAGACGGTATTAACTGGGGTACCCCCAATGTGCTATACAACGCAGCAAGCAATACTTTCACCCACACTTCGGGCTCTCTTAAGGGAACAGATGATGCATATTACGCTACAACTGCCGACCATTGCGTGCTTGATGACGGAACTGTTCTATGCGTTTACTCCCGCCGTCCCTGCACCGGTTATTCACTTAAGGAGTACGCATCACTCTCAACTCTCGAGCTTGTAAAGGGCACGGTTAGCGGTTCTTCAATAAAGTGGTCCACGCCTGTTTCGATTTATCACGGTCAGAACTGGGAGCCTGAAATAATCAAGCGCTCGGACGGAACAGTGGAGATCTACTTCACCCATATCGCTCCGATGCTTTACAAGTACGGATTCCAGGACACTATGCGTTCAAGCGGTGTCGCTATGATTTCTTCTGCTGACGGCGGTGACACATGGACACCTAACGTTACTTCGGCTCCATTTGCGGCAAAGCGAGTTTATCAGTTTGCGGCAGGCAATGTTACAATCAATGGCACGAGCGTTCCGTTTATGCACGGACAGATGCCCGGTGTAGTAGAGCTTGGCGCAGGTGACAAGATGATGCTTGTTGCCGAAACGAGAACTGTTGACCGTAGTTACCACTGTATAAGCAAGGCTTATTCAAATGCGGGGCTTGAATGGACAGAGCTTGGTATCAGCGAGGCAGGCCCATCCAATACTAACAGTGACGTATTCAGAGGTGCGGCTCCTACGCTTATGCGCTTTGACTCGGGCGAGATATTGCTTACATATAACAATTCGAGTATGCTCTACACAAGACTTCTCAATAACCGCGGAACAAATATGAGCACCGCTTATGAGTCCAATATCTTCTACAACGAATCTGCCACTGATGGCGGCTTTTGGAGCCATGCGGCACCTATAGATTCGCATACCGCTATTGTTTCGATGTCATATAAGAGATGGAAGGGCGCTGTTCCTGAAACTGTTGATGGTAATGATGTCCTTCACAACACCACCGTTGTCGGTAAGGTCAGACTTAACCATCCGATAGATGCAACAAAGAAGAACATAGTTGCAGACGGTAATCCTCAGGAGTGGAAGAACATAACGGACGCACTCTTTGTAGGAAGTCTTTCCGACGTTCAGGCAACATATCGCTTTGCATATGATGACGACTATGTTTATGTTGCAATTGACCGTACAGACAAGTCTAATAATAAGGATGATACAAACTATGTGATGGTTGCAACTGCTGACGGATATATTAAGGCAGAAATCAGCTACGGTGAATACACGCTTCCCACAGGTGTTACCGGTGGCACGAACAACGCACCCGGCGGCAGAGTTTACGAGTTTGCATTCGACCGCGCGGCCCTCGGACTTACCGGAACCGAAATCCGCGTTTGCCCCGGCTTTACAGACGTTGCAACCGGCGTCAATGACCGTATTAACGGCATCAGTACCTCGGACACGTCAACATGGATAACGATTAATCTTAAATAAATTTTGGAGGACACATGAAAAGAATTATTTGTTTTGTGCTTGCGGCAGTAATTCTTCTTACCACCACTGCATTTGCAGCGGGCGACATTCTGCTTATTGCACCCAATCCCAATGCTGCAAAAGCAGAGACCGTTACCGCTGACGAAGCCGCAAATGCGCTTCACGCGCTTGGACTTTTGGCAGGTGTAGGCAACAATGCTGACGGCAGCGTAAACTTTGCTACCGAAGGCAGCCTTACTCGCGCACAGTCGATTACGCAGGTAGTACGCTTTCTCGGTGCAGAGAAGGATGCTACAACTACAACAAACGCACACCCTTTCACCGACCTTGCTGCATGGGCAGTTCCTTACATTAGCTATGCATATGCTAACGGCATTACCGCAGGTGTAAGTGCAACCAAGTTTGACGGCGATAGCGCAATGAGCGATTTTGCGTTCCTTACAGCTATCCTCCGCGTGCTTGGCTACAAGGACAGCGAGGGCGACTTCGTTTGGAACAATCCGTACGCGCTTGCAAAGAGTGCAGGGCTTATCAATAGCGAAACCCCTGATACCGCTTTTACACGCGGCGATGCATTTGTAATTTGCTACAACGCGCTCACCGCTAAAGTAAAGAGCGGTGACGATGTTGCAACACAACTTATGGCAAAGGGACTTTTCACAAAGGAAGAGTTCAACACTGTTATGGGTAAAGAGGTAGAACCGGCAGACCCTGTAGTTCCCGAAAATCCCGAAACCAAGCTTGTTACAATTGACAAACTTGTACAAAAGAGTACAAACGGCGACCACAAGGACGATGATATTGCAACCGCTTCGCTTGAAATCAACTATCGCGAAAGCGTAGTGCTTGATTCCGCTACCACGGGCCAGACTCGTTATGATAATGCGTGGTATCCCCGTATCAAGCAGGTAAAGGATGACCTCTACATCATGTTCTGGATGTACGGTCAGTTCGGCAGACACCTTTATGTTGCATACTCCAATGACGGTAAAGAGTGGACAAACCCCGAGGTGTTCTGGGGAGCCACCAATGACAAGAAGTTTACTCATACATACGGTCCACTTGAAGGCAAGGAAGACCAGTATCTTGCAGTAAATGCAGATGCTTGTGTACTTAAAAACGGAGATATCCTGTGTGTATATGCCATTCGTCCCAACTCCGGTTATGCGTATGCGGATTATGCAGAAATGAACGGCGTATATATGTGTCGCGGTAAGGTGACGGCGGACAACAAGGTCGTTTGGAGTGAGGGCGAAAAGGTTTATCCTTCTCAGGTAGTACAAGAGGAAATTCAACTTACCAAGGGTCAGGTTTGGGAGCCTTTCATCTTCCAGCGTGATGATGGCAGAGTTGAGGTTTACTGGTCTTGTGCAATTGCTTACATCGACATCTACGGTATGGACTCCGACAAGCGTTCAACATGTACTTCCATGATTTACTCCGACGACAACGGTTACACGTGGTCTCCTGAAATCGTTAAAGAAAATCATTATGTTGGTATGCGTGTATTCCAGGAGTATGTAGGCGATAAGGTGCCTTACGGTACTAACGTTGACGGTTCTCCCATGTATACCGAGGCAGTTCCGTACTTTGGCGGACAGATGCCCTCTGCAGTTCAGCTTTACAACGGCAAGACACTTCTTGCGATTGAGGTTCAGGACCTTAACAAGGACTTCCACATTTCACTTGCACGCAGTGGTGATAGTGGCAATTGGAAGCACCTTGAACTCACTGAATCAAAAGCAGAGGATGCGATTATCGACCCGTTTACACATGACGGTGCTTCGCCGTATCTTGCACGTTTTGAATCGGGCGAGGTTGTTCTTACATTTGGCTATAGCAACCGTCTCACTGCAAGAATGATGAATGCGGATGGTACAGAAATTGACACCAAGGAGTTCCATATGACTCCCGATGCAAAGGGTTCGTGGGGCGCAACAGAAATCATCAATAGCCATAAAATTGCCGCTGTTAATCCCAATGCAAGTGACAAGCGTAGCATTCATCTCACCTATTCCTATCTTAATCATCGCACAAATGCTCCTAAAGTTGCTGTAAACGTCGACGGATATACAAACGAGTGGGAAAACAACACCGACGCATATTTCGTAGGTAGCGAAACTCAGGCACAGATTACAGTTCGCACCGCACATGACAACGATAATGTTTACTTCCTTGTTTCCCGTCCTGATATGTACATCACTGACGGCGATACCGTAACCATCAGCATTGCAAAGAGCGCGACAAGCTATTACCGTATTACCGTAGGACTTGACGGTGTTATCACAGTAGAGTATCTTGAAAACGGCTCTGTTAAGAACACTTTAAGTGGCGGCAAGGCTGTTGTAAAGGTGCTTGGCACTGCAAATAATAACGATGATAAGGATGAGGGTGTAGTAACCGAAATTTCTCTCCCCAAGACACTTGTAGGTCTTGACGGAGCAACTTCCTTTAAGATTTGTCCTTCGCTTTCCAATCAGGACGGCGTTGGTTCTACAAACGATACTCTTACCGGTGTAAGCGTATTTACAACTAACCGTTGGCCAAGCGTAGTACTTGACTAAAACAAAAATCACTGCAGTTTTTTCTGCAGTGATTTTTTTTTATTTGATGTTTGCTATATGCGTTTCAAGCATCATTTTGTTCATTGTACCTATTTGGGTATGAACAAGCTCTCCGTTTTTGTTTATAAAAAGCGTTGCAGGTATTGATGTAACACTGTATGCCATTGAGGCACTGTAGTTTGAGTCATGGTAAATCGGAAAAGTGTAGTTGTTCTTTTCGCCGAATTTATAAGCATCATCGCGGCTGTCGCCGACATTTACCATTAAAAAGTGGATGTCCTCGCCGTAGGCAAAGTAGGCGTCTTCAAAGTGCGGCATCTCCATTTTGCAAGGAGAACACCATGTTGCCCAAAAGTTTACTACTATAGGCTTGCCGAAGAAATTTGAAAGTGAAACGGTGTTGCCGTCTTTATCGGTTACTGAAAAATCGGGAGCGGTAACAATTGATTCGTTGGTTGTTGTGACGGCAGTTGTATCGGCTGCCGTTTTTTCAGTGGTTTCTTCGGGCTGTTCAAAGTAGTCTTCAGAGAGTGATTTATAAGCATATACCGCTATAGCGATAATAGCGATAAGCAGTATCACAGAGATAATTAATATGGTTTGCTTTTTCATACGCTACCTCATAAAAACAAATGAAGAATTTTGTTAAGCACGCCGGTACACATGAGTATGCCGACGGCTATTAAAAAGATACCACAAACAGTGTTGATAATACGATAATGCTTTTTGATAAACGCAAACGCACTGCCAAGCTCTTTTACCAGTACCGCCGAGATTAAAAAGGGAATACCAAGTCCCAGTGAGTAGGCTACAAGTAAAAGAGTGCCGCGGAGTGCCGTTCCGGAGGTAGCCGCTTGCATTAGCGCAGAGCCCAAAAACGCGCCTACGCAAGGTGTGAGGCTTATGGAGTATATAATTCCGAAAACAAACGCCGAAACGATGTTAGAGGCGTTTTTTCCGCCGCTCATGCCTTTGAAAAATGGAAGATGCAGTACCTCAAGATAGCTCAAACCGAAAATAATTACGATGATACCCGAAACGATGTTGAGGGCTGTTTGGTATCGCATAAGTATCATGCTTATTGCACCTGCACCAAGCCCCATTGCAGCGTAAACCAATGTGAAACCAAGTACAAAGGAAAGTGCGCGCACAAATACAAACCGCTTTTTGTCTGCGCCACCTGCAAAATATGAAATGTAGATTGGCAACATTGGCAACATGCACGGAGAGATAAAAGATATTATACCCTCAAGAAAAGTCAGTAAAAAATCCATTAGATTACCTGCCTAAAAAAGTATGAACTGCAATGTCGGCGTTGCCGTTATAGCCGGTGTGTACATCAACATTGCGTTCTAAAAGGGTGTTCTTTGAATTATCGCCGATACTTCCGCATAGCATTACGTCAATGTTTAAGTCATTAATATCGCTCACCGGCACAAATCGCATAGTCACGATTTTGTTGTTTTCAATTTCATAAATTTTGAAAGAGGAGGCATGCTCAAAGTGACCGAAGATATTATTGTTTTCAAAAGGAAGTGCAATTCTCATAAATGTGCTCCTTTGTAAAATTTAAATATAGTATATCACGAAAGTAAACGTTTTTGTAGCCTTTTTAATAAAATATAAAAAAATAAATTTTTTTCGTTTTGGTACTTGATTTTTGTAAAATTATGTGATATTATATAAAGGCTTGCAAAGAGCAACAAGGAGAAGTCGCCTAGTTGGTCGAGGGCGCACGATTGGAAATCGTGTAACCGGTAACTCGGTTCGAGAGTTCGAATCTCTCCTTCTCCGCCAAAGAAAAAAGCGCACCGAAAGGTGCGCTTTTTTCTTTGCATTGAGCATGGAGGGTACCGAGATGACTCTCGCTAGTTTGCGCAGCAAACTAAAGATGGCTTGCGAAGCAAGACATTGAGAGTCATCGAATCTCTCCTCGACTAGTTGCAAAGCAACGCGCGATAGAAACGAGTTTGCACTATGTATTTGAGCATCACGTAGCAAGACGTTGAGAGTCATCGAATCTCTCCTTCTCCGCAAATAAAAATGTTGTTTTTTTGTTTTTTTAGTTTTTATATGTTATAATAATAGAAACTATGCGATGAATGATAAACGCACATATGTAAATGCAAAAAAGCTTTATACCGATGCAAATTTGTTGTTTCAAAGTAGGAATGTTAAAAGATGAAAAAATACGATGTTTTTATAAGCTATAAAGCAGAGGAATATTCAGAGGCAAGCTGGACAAAGGCCATTCTTGAAGAAAACGGGATTTCCTGCTGGATGGCGCCCGAAAGTATTCCTGGCGGGAGCAGCTATGCAGATGAAATTGAATCTGCCATTAAAAGCTGCGCGGTTTTTGTTTTGATTCTGTCAGAGAAGGCGCAAAACTCACAGTGGATAAAAAAAGAGCTTGACATGGCACTTGGACAAGGGCTTGTGGTTTTGCCGTTTATGATAGAGAATTGCCAGTTGCATAAAGCGTTCAATTACTATCTTACTGATGTTCAGCGATACTATGCATATATGAGTAAGGCAGATGCAATGAGCTCTATGATAAGGCGTATTAAAAGCGTAATCGGAGCAGATGCGGGTAAGATTTTGGTTGCGGAAAAGGCAACCGTTAAAGGCGAGAGAAAGACAGAAGTGAATAATGCTCCGAAGAAGCATTATTTCCGCATTTTTTTACTTGTCGGCATATATTTGCTCGGATTGCTTTCTCCGCTTGCCATTATATTTGTTCTTGAAACGAGTTTTACGCTTTGGATGCGTATACTTTATTTTGCATGGATTTTAGGAGGAGCGTTTTGGCTTTGGAATTTGATAGAAACAAATCCGTCGTTTGCGGCATTATGTTACGGTACGCTTAAGGAAAGCGATTTAAGGGACACTGCGGATTCGGTATTTGCAAAGGTTACAGGAGTGTTTGGCAAAAAAGCGTTTATCGAAAACACACGACCCGTTGGCTTTAATTCATATTACAAGATGAAGCGACTTGAGTTTGGCTCGTGGGACGGGGAAATGCTTAATTATCTCAAGGTGGATTTTAGGCGCAGCTTTGAATACTATGATCCGAGCGTGTTGTACCTGCATTCCTTAAGTCATGGCGGCCAAGCAATAAAAATGCTTACAAAGCAGGGGTTTGCACTTAAAGTTACTCCGAGTTTTGCATCGCCGATAGCCGATTATTTAGCCAAGGGCGATATGCATGTGTTTTTATATTATAAAGGAAAATCACTTTCGCGAGCTGTGATTTATATTTGTGATGAAGATGAACTGAAAAACCGTTTTAAAGGAGAATGACAATGTTCAAGAAGTTTTGGAATGAGCAGAGAGGCGACACAAATATTGTTTCTCTCATAATTTTGATAGGAGTAGTTATTATAGCGGTAGCGATTTTCAAGCCGTATATCGCAGAACTTACCGATTGGCTGTTAGGATTGTTTAAATAATGCAGCTTGTTTTAAGTACGCTGCTTATAGTTATATACATAGCGATAGGCGTGGCGGATTTTAAGCGGCACATAATACCAAATAACTTTTTGATATTCTTGATAATTGTTAACACTGTACGCGCTTTTTTGTGCGCTATGCTGGTAAAAAGCATTGTCTGTGCGGCCTTTATGCTGCTCATGTGCATGGGTGTATATAGTGTTTGCCGCATGATTAAAAAGCCATATGTTTTCGGTGCGGGAGACTATAAATACCTGATAGTTTTGGGGTATTGTTACGGCATGGATGCAATGCCCAAACTATGCGTTATTGCATTTGCGGCGGCATTGATAGTATACGCAGTTGCTTTGGTGACTAAAAAATCTTTAGTAAGGATTGCTGCGGCACCGTATTTAAGTTTAGGCGCAGTTGTAGTTGAGTTGATAATATAAAAAGGTCGGCGAAAGCCGACCTTTTTCTATGCTATTAATGCTGCAAAGATTGGTGCCAATACCACTGTCAAAAGTCCTGCAACAACAATTGAGAGGCTACTCATTGCGCCCTCGATTTCACCAAGCTCGAGTGCTTTTGTTGTGCCGATTGCGTGTGAAGATGTACCGATGGCAACTCCTTTTGCAATTGGCTCGGTAATCTTGAAAATCTTGCAGAAAGACGGTGCAAACATGTTGCCTAAAATGCCGCTTAAAATTATTGCCGCAACAGTAATCGGTACGTATCCGCCAAGTTCCTCCGTAACGCCGATGCCGATGGCAGTAGTGATTGATTTGGGCAACAGAGTGACATATGTAGCGTGGTCAAGACGGAATATAAGTGCCATTGCAAACACGCTTAAAAGGCAGGTTAAAATACCGCTTGCAATGCCGCAAATTACAGCTTTCCAATTCTTTTTAAGTAGCTCAAACTGCTCATAAAGAGGTATCGCAAGGCAAACCGTAGCTGGAGTTAAGAAAAAGCTGATAAAGGAAGTGTTTGTCTTATACTTTTCGTAGTCGATATCGAGTACAAGGAGCGTAGCCGCGGTTAAAATAATAGCGATAAGCAAAGGGTTAAACAATACATGCTTGAATTTCTTTTGTATCAAAAGACCGATACAGTACGCAAGCAGAGTAATGAAGACAGAGAAGAAAGTAGAGCTATAGATAAATTCGGTCATTGTTTTTCTCCTTTCTTGGAAAGGGAAATTACAAGTTGCGTCATCTTGCCCGACACGAGCATAACCAAAAAGGTTGAAACGATGATAACAACGGTGTAAGCAATCCAGTTCGGCGCAAACACATCCCACGTGTCGATAAGACCTACGGTCGCGGGAATGAACATGATTTGCATAAGGCTGACGAGAAGCCTGCCCGTATCGCGCACGGCGTCCAGCGGAATGATTCTAGTTTCAAGGCAGATAAACATTATCACAACGCCGTAAATACTTGCGGGTATTGGCAGTGGGATAAGATGGTTAAGCACCTCGCCGATAAGCGAAATAAATGCAATTATCGTAAATTGTTTGACATATTTCAAAGTAAAAACCTCACTTCGTTTGTAAAAACAAAAGCAACCCGATTGGGTTGCTTTGTTGGCTGGGGATGAAGGATTTGAACCCTCACAAACAGAGTCAGAGTCTGTCGTGCTGCCATTACACAAATCCCCAATATTTTGTTGTTATCTCCGCGACGTTTGTTATTATATCAAAGTCGTTTTGATTTGTCAAGTATATTTTTACAAAAAAACAAAGTTTTATACAACTTTTTTGAAAAAAGATTTTATGTGCGGATAAAATCTTTTTTGCTGGCGCAGAAGGAGCGATAAACTTTTGAATAAGGTTGTAGCTATCTAGCCGCACGGTGTGCGGCGTTGCACTGTTGCAACTAAGGCTTATGACGCCCTCGGCGGAGCTCGGTTGTCATAAGCCAAGTTGCTGCCACTCCTTAGTGCTCCCTTTTTCCGCCACTGGCGGCGGTCGCACACGTCCCTCACGCGCCTTTCGGCGCTCGCGTTCAAATCTCCTGCAAAAGCAAAAAGGCAATCCCGAATGGGATTGCCTTTTTGCTGGCGCAGAAGGAGAGATTTGAACTATATTTCAAATTTCAAATACATATCATATTGTGTTAATAGGCGCGAGAAAACACAAAATATTGTGGTATGATGCCAATGTTTTTCCGTTGTTTATCATGTTTTATTCTTTTCGTTGGGGTATTTGTTGGGGTACAATCTAATATAATAACCTAATTCGTTATTTTCTAACAAATACCGACATTGCCTTTATTTAGATGTTAGAATCAAATAAAGGGGCATGGTTATATGATTAGGATTTTATTGTCACGCAAGCTTGGCGAGTTGCGGTGGACACAAGCGGAACTTGCTCGCGCAACAGGTATCAGACCTTCGACTATCAATGAATACTATCACGAAATAGCCGAACGAATCAACCTTGAACATTTCGACCTCATTTGTGAGGCTCTTCATTGTGATTTGTCTGAATTGCTTGTACGGGTACCAAATGACTATGTCAATATAAAAAGCAGAAACGGAACAGAATTCTGCATAAAGAAATAAGGGAGCGTTTTTACGCTCCCTTATTTCTTTACTGCGCCAAAAAATCCTCAATAGCTTTTTTGAACACTTGTGCTTGTGAAACGCCATTATTAGCACATTTTTCCCTAAAATTAGCCACTAATTCTTTAGGGAGTTGTACACTGATACTACTATATACTTTTCTGTTGTATCGAGTTTTTACCGCAGTGGATGTATGCGTTTTTCTCTTTTCTTCCATGTTGCTGCAATGACCTCCAAATCATTTTTTTAGTGCACGCCAAAGTGCTGCAATGCTAATTATTAACGCAATAATTGCAATGCCTAATGTTACAAATTCCATAAAACCACTTGCAAAACCAATGAAAATGACATATAATATAATTGCCCCTCGGGAGAGGGGGAACACCCTTTCGGGTGTTCCTTTGGGGTTAGTGCTTTGTTGCTTTATAGGCGAGGATTGCGGCTACTAACGAAACAATCGAGGCTACAAAGCTTATTGCACTTGCGATGATGTCGGTCATTGGCTTGCTCTCCTTTCTGATTACTTGGGGGCGCTCCCTCGCCCCCTGTGATTATATTATATCATACTACTTGTAGTATGTCAATACTTTTTTGAAAGTTTTTTTGTTTTTTATGAATTTTTTTACAAACAAAAAAGCGGTAGGCAATTTTGCCTACCGCTTTTCTTTTACTTATTATTTTCCTTGATTTCGTTCATAACTCTATCGCCCTCAATAGCCGCATTAGTGAAACTGTTATTCTTCCACCATGCCACTACTGCCGCGCCGATAGTGAAGCCTGCAGAGATAAGAGCCTCTATTGTTTCATTCTCAATCTGAATGATAGGTTTCCCGCATGCCGAAAGCAACTGATTGACAAGTGCGAGTGCAAGGATTATTGTTCTTGCGATTGTTCCTGAAGAAATTTTCATATATGTACCTCCTATAATGCGGTAATAACCACTTTGTTTTCCGATACAGACCACTCAACTTTACAGTTGAGTGCTTCTGCTATGTGACGTATAGGACACATCATGCGCCCGTTTACGATTTCAGGCATGACGTCCATTTTTTTAGATTTACCGTCGATAATGATAACTTTGCTGTTTGTCGAAATAGTGATAAGTGCTTCTTCGCTTTCAATCGTTGCCGTTCCGTTGTTAGCATCCCACTTGACTTCAGCACCAAGATTTTCGGCAACAAAGCGCACGGGCAAATATGTACGGTTATTCTTGATATATGGCGAAGCTTCAAAATCTTTTAGTTCTCCATCAACTTTGAAGCGAGTCGCACCAATGTAAAACTCAATTTTCTTTGCTTTTTTCTTGAAGTGGTCTGCGTTGAAGTCTATTAGCGCAATATCTTTTATGAGTCGTCCGCGCGGTATACGTACGACACCATTTTCACCGCTAAATTTGCCATGTGAGTTGATGGTGGTTAAATACTCTTTGCCGTCCTTTTCGCACCATCCATTGAACTCTATTTCATGGTAATAGTCTGCACCTTTAGGGTAAATTGGCTCATATCCACCATTGATTTTACCAAAAGACTTACTAACCTTGACAGCCCCGACAACAGGATAGCCAGCTTTTAAGGCTCGTTTTATATCATCGAAACTACTCAATTCCGCATAAGCAACACCTTTGTACATGTTTGCTATTTTGGTTGCCAAGGGGTTTTTATTGATAAATGATACCAGTATTTTATGTAGTTTTGGATTATCCCCACGCGCTGAAAAAACACGCGCAGGGAGTATTCCAAATCTACAAAGCGCCTCGCAAATATACCATGTTAATGTGCCACCGCCTTTATTATCGTTATAGCCATGCAAAGAAAACGGAGAAAGTTTTATCCATTTATTTGTTTGCATATTTATAGCAACCATAACCGCCATTGCTACCGCATGAGAAACACATGACAGCGAAGAATATTGATTCATAATATAATTTGTCGGTGGCATTGGCAAATAAAACTCTTTTTCACTTATGTCTATATCATCACTGATATAAAACGACTTCTCTTTTCTATGAGCCTTTTCCGTGATTGCTTGAAAAATCATTTTATGTACTCCTTGGCGTTATGAATAAACTGGGCGAAATACTCAACTTCTTCCGCCTTTACTTTCCAATAATCGGGAGAATTTATAACACCGCGCTCTACAAGCAACTCAAGGTCTTTCGGTGTGTCTGGCGTTTTGCAGTATTCGCCCTCCTTGTTAGGAATGCCAAGTATCTTTTCGGGCGAAAGTTTTGTCTTTCCGTCAGCCTTACGCACCTCAAAATGAAGATGTGCGCCAAAGGAATAACCTGTGTTGCCCATCACACCGAGCTTGTCCCCTGCTTTGACTCGCTGGCCCTTCTGCACTGCACGGCTTGCAAGATGACAATAATAGTGATACTGACCGCTATCGGTCTTTATACACACATAGTTGCCCCATTCAGCAGTTTTTCCGCTTTCAACAATACGCGATTGTGCGACTGTGCCACGCTCAACTGCAACCACATCGGTAGAACCTACGCCCACCATGTCATAGCCATAATGCGGTTCGGTGCTATTGTCCAGTGTTCTCATTCCATAAGGTGATGTCACCCTCACACTGTCACATTTAAATGGAATTTTCATTTTATAACCTCCTATTCGTGATGTTCATGTTCTTCGAGCTTTTCTACGCGATGTACAAGCCCATCAATTCGTTTATGCGCTTGCTTGTTTGATGCTTCTCCCTCTGCAACCTTAATGGCAAGTTCAAGATATTTCTTGTCTTGCTCGTCTTGCTTGCGCTCCATACGATCCACACCTGACTTTATGTAGCCAAGTTCAGTTAACACCATACCCGTCTGCTTACCCTCGCTTGCATCATCATTCTTTTTATTTCTTAATGCCGTAATCAATCCGAATATGACGCCTGCAAGACCGAATAACACACTCAACACAGTAACGCCTTGCTCCCATGTCATAATTCATCCTCCACTGCTAAATCAATGACTTTACAAACTCACGCACAAGCGGTGCAAAGAATTTGACACCTTCATCGTTAGGATGAATACCGTCTCCTCGTTGCTTCGCTTCGTCCCAAAGGAAGAAAGCATCTCTAACTTCGTCCACCCACGGGCGCAAGCCACTGCCGTGATAAAGGTCAAGGCAAGGTATTCCGCGATTTTTGCAAATCTGTATAAGTGCATTTACATAGTTTTCTGCAATTTCAAGGTCAATCAAATTCGGACCATATGAATATGTCGGGAGCATTGTTATGATACCCAAACGCTTAAACGGCGCAAGCTCGTAAAACTTATCAATAGTCGTATTAATACAACCGCATACCGTTTCCGTGCCTGTATCGGCGTATGTACCAAGCTCCATTTCTCCACGGCTCATAACGCCGAAGTCGTTACAGCTTCCCATAATTGTTAAAACATCGAAGCTGTCCGCATCAATGTTTTCCATACGTTTATAAAATTCGCCGTTAGCAACATTACCTGTGGTAGCATAGCCTGTTGTCGCCCTGCCATAGTTGATTACGGACAAACCAAGGTCTTTCGCAACCAAATCATGGTAACGAAGTTCGGTAGAACCTGCTGCCTTGTAGGTAATAGAGTCACCGAAACACGCCCATCGTTTTCCAAGATATGATTGTATTGGTGTTTGTGTAGTTGTTGAAAGCATCAACGCATCGGCACTTGTAGTGAAATAGTTTTCACCACTTGGCAAAGTGAGTTCTGTTGTCGCAACGCCATTTTCCACGGGTAATGTGTAAACGTTCAAAGACGGAACACTATACGCGCCACTTGCACTGTCAAGCGCTCTATCGACACGCTCTAATTGTACTTTGATTTTCCAATTTTTAAATTCGGTGTTGATTGGAACATTGTACAAATAGATTTGTGCTTCTTTAAGCGTTTCGGTTGTATTTGCTATGTCAGATATAGGGAGTGTCGAGATATAGCCCTGCGTTGCGTTCCCTGCAACAGACGCGGTAATTAAATTTGCTCCGTCCTTATTTATAACACGAAACATTACATATCCCGATGAGTGAGGAGCAGGCGCGTCATACCATACCGAAGCGTAGTAATTACTAGCCGTACCGTTAAACGGCATATCGTCAAATAACATACTTAAAACAACCAAACCATAAGGAGCGTTGACAGTAAGAGTGCCATTTAAAGTAATAGTTCCGTCGTCATCGACTGTTGCGGTAATCCCACTTATTGTTCTACTCTCAAATTTCTTTAGTATGTTTTTTCCGCTATGATATAAGCGTTATTTCTGCGGCAGTGGATTCGTAAACGATAAGACCGTTTTTAAGATGAAACTTTTTCATATTGCTCCTTTTAATGCGGTTAAGCACCGCTTTTTTTGTTTTTTATTGTGCTAATTTCATTGACTCGGCTTCTACCCATTCCTCTAACTTCTTTTTGGGAATAAGTGTACGGTTTCCAACTTTGATTTTCGGAAAGTCGGCTCGCCGTGACAACTCGTAAGCCGTTGTTTTGCTTATACTCAAAACTTTTGCCATCTCGCAGATTGAGTAAGCGAGTTTTTCCATGGTTTGCTCCTTTCTTGTTTAATCGACTAAACACTGCGGTCAAAAAAAAGAGAGTCTACTGTAGTATCTAACGCGGTAGCAATTTTACACAATGTCTTGGTAGTTGTGATTCTGTCCTCATCTGATTCAAGAAGCGAGATGATTGTTCGGCTCACTCCGCTTTTTACAGCAAGCTCTTCCTGTGTCATATTCTTTGACTTACGCAGTTCTTTAATGCGGTAACCCATATTATACCTCCTTTGAAAGTATTGTCGTGTTTAACCGACTAAACATATATTACACTACTAAAGCAGGCTTGTCAAGTGGGCTGAACAAAAATGTTCAATTTTTTTAACATTTTGTATTGACGGCGCTTTTTAAAAAATGTATAATGTATTAAACAATAATGGAGGGGTTGCTATGCAATTAAGAACAATTATAAAAGACTACCGAGAGAAACATGGATTATCTCAAAGACAATTTGCACTTCGTTGTAATGTTTCAAACGGATACATTTCGATGTTAGAAGAGGGGCGGAACCCTAAAACGAACGAGCCAATCGTGCCGTCCCTTTCTACTTTAAAAAAGCTTGCATCTGCTATGTCAATGACTTTAAATGATTTGATGCTTCGCGCTGATGATATGAAAGTTAGTTTAACCGATGAAATAGAAAAAGCGCCCACTACCGATAACGGCAATGAGCGCTTGGGCGAATTTATGGAATTGTTTGCGAAGCTCACCGAAGAGCAGCAAACATTGATTATTTCTCAGATAAAAGGGATTTTATCAAATCAATAATTGCTTTTTGTGCTTCCGGTGACAAGCATGAGAACAGGGCAGCGGCTTCTTCGCTGCTAATACGCTTGTTGTCCATGTGCCCTCTCCTTTCGTAGATTTGCTACCGGTAGCACTATGATTATAGCATAATATTTTGTCGCTTATAAGCGAAATGTGACAATATAACGGGAAAGGTTATGTATAATGCAGATTTTTAACGAGTTTCAAAAGTATTATATTAAGAAGTGGTTACCTTTTATCATAATTATTGTAGGTATATTCTTAATAAACACATTTGGGGCAATTATGTGGTTTATTATAGCAATTGCTTTTTTTATTGCGGCAATAATAGTTATTTTGAAGCGTTTTAAAAATGCTTCATACGATTCATCACAATCAAACAATGCTGCCGAAAATAACGAGGTTGTAATACAGAAAATCCATTCGGATTTTCAACGAATCGGTTGGGGAATGTGGGATGAGTCGATTCATCATGCAGAAGGTCAGTTAAAGCGTTTGGAAAGAGCCGTTATTGACAAATCAATGAGCATCGTTTCGTTTGAAGAAGATAATACGGCTATAATAAAAGGTAGTTCAGGAAAGACTTATGTTGTTTCTAAAGATAGCTGTACATGTCCCGATTTCAATACTCGCAAACTACCTTGCAAACACATGTATTTACTTGCAATCTATCTGAATGAAAGGAGCAAATGAAGATGGCAAAAAGAAAAAACGCTGACGGCGCAGGAAGTATAAGGCAAAGAGCCAACGGCACTTGGGAAGCACGCGTAACGCTCGGATCCGACCCCGGCACAGGTAAACAAGTTCGTCGTAGCATTTACGGTAGCACTCAAAAGGAAGTACGGCAGAAAATGACCGCGGTTCTCCGTGACATTGATGACGGCACATATACGGAGCCGAAGCGCATGACCGTCAAGCAGTGGATGGATACGTGGATGGAGCTGTTTGCAAAGCACAAGGTCGCACCGCTTTCCTATATTAAATACGGGAGAAGTATCAAAAACCATATCGTGCCGAATATAGGTGCGATGGATATGAGGGATGTCCGCGGATATCATTTGCAAAAGATATACAATGCAATGATAGAGAAGCAGGGGCTCTCCCCCAAGACCGTAAAGGACGTTAGCAGTATAGTTCACAAGGCTTTCGCCGTTGCAAAAAAGCAAAACGTTATACCGTTTAACCCGGCAGACGATACAGAGCCGCCGTTCGTCCCAAAGGCAAAAATCAAGCCGCTGCTGGATGATGAGATCCCGATGTTTCTCAAAGCGATCGAAGGCTCGCCTATGCGAAACGCATTCGCCGCTTGCCTCTTCCTCGGAACGCGAGAAGGAGAACTGCTCGGTCTTACATGGAATCGAATCGATTTCAAAAAAGGCACCGTTTCTATTGAACAGCAGCTTCAGAAGATAAACGGGGTCTATACGATAACGCCGCATGCGAAGGAAGAAAAAACGCGCGTGGTCAAGCCGCCTGCGATTTTCTTTGAATATATACGCGACGAAAGGCGCAAACAGTTGCAGAATCAACTTGCGGCGGGCGATATGTGGGAGAATCCGGACAACCTCGTTTTCACAAATGAGCTCGGCAGACACTATGCAATCTCCACCTTTTACAAGAAATACAAAGCCGTGGTCGCGAGCATCGGTCGCCCCGATGCGCGTCCGCACGACCTGCGGCACACCGCGGGCACGATTGCCATCGCCGAGGGCGCAGATGTCAAGAGCGTGCAGGGCCTGCTTGGCCATGCAACAGCATCCTTCACACTCGATACCTACGCGCACGTCTCCGAGCTGATGATGGACGACACCTCAAAGCGGATGCAAAATTACTACGAAAAAATTAACAAAAGAACAAAAAAAGAGCAGGCCGAATAGCCTGCTCTATATTTTTATAAAAATTCTCTTAGGGGTAGTAATAGGGGTAGTAAGGGGTAAACGAGAAAAAGAAAAACGCGGGAAGCCTTGTAAACACTACGTTTACGACTTCCCACGTTGGCGCAGAAGGAGAGATTTGAACTCTCGCGCCGGTTACCCGACCTACACCCTTAGCAGGGGCGCCTCTTCACCACTTGAGTACTTCTGCATACTGCGTATTAGGTGATTTAACACGCACTATTTATTATACATATCTTAAAGGGGTTTGTCAAGTGCTTTTTACAAAATAAATTAAAATAGGAAAGCCTAAGGCTTTCCTATTTTACTACCAATGCCATCTTAATGTCTGGTAATCAATGTCATATATTTTGCCGAGTCCGCTTGGAAGAGGCTGAGGATTTACAGAAGCACCTGCTATTTCCAAAATGTCGTTGCCGCCGTTCGGATTTTGAACGAAGCGGATGCGGTCCATACAAGTATTGAGCGGACGGGTTGTGGTGGGCGAGTTGTTACGCAGATAAACTATAAAGTGCTCCTTTCCGTCAGGGGAGGAAAATGTGCTTGCCGCACCGTTGCCGAACGCCTGGTCGTTAGACCACAGTATCGGGTTGCCTTCGTACTTTGTATACGGACCGTAGATGTTGTCTGACGTTGCGTATCCTACACCGTAGGTGGAGTTATAGTTTCCTCCTGCGTAAAGCAGGTAATAAGTTCCGTTGTGCTTGAGCATATAGCCGCATTCAAGTACGGAAGCCTTTGCATACTCCCATTCCTCTGTGGGAGAAAGCAGGAATGTTTCTGTATTGAGGTCGAGAGTTACTTTACCTCCATTCAAATCCATTTTTGAAATATAGGTTCTGTTGCCGCCGGTAGTTCTTGTGTAGATGAGATAAGCAGTTCCGTCATCGTCAACGAAAGGCTGACCGCCGATGAGGTCGGTTTCGCTTGTAAGCGGAATCTTTTCGTCAGTCGTGAACGGACCTGTTACGGAGGTTGATGTAGCATAACCGGTGGTGCTATAGCCGAGCGAAGAGCTTTCTTGCAGATAGAACATATAGTAAATGTCATCTTTCTTGACTATATTTGCCGCTGTGATTGTTCCGTCGCCAAAGCCGTCTTCAATCGCAAGCACTGTGCCAAGCGCTGTAAACGTGTTGAAATCAGTTGTAGAATAACAGTTGACACCGCCAATACCACCACTCTTGGTGCCGTAGATGTAGTAGGTGCCGTCCTCATAGAAAATCTCGGGGTCGGTGAATTTTGTAATAATATAGTTCGTGTATGTTGCGAGTGTATCGTCGGGAATAATCGTTGTAACTACGGGCAATGACGCAACTGCGTTTTCGGTATAAACGCCGATGCCGCTACCGCGAGAGGTAAGGGCGAGGTCGAAATCAAAATATTGCTCCGTAAGCAGAGGATTGTCATTGAAATAGAGCTGAACCGCATTGCTTTTGATGCTGTCGCCGTAAACTACCTTTATTTCGGCGTTGTTTGATAAAAGAACAAGCTTCTTCTCGGCAATTAAACGGTAACTGCCGTTTATAATTTTGTAAACTGCCATACTTCCTTCTGGTAAATTTACCTCAAAATAATAGCCGTTTTTAAGAGTGGGAGTTGTTCCGTCGCATCCAAAATAAAGTCCTGCCACGGAGTTTTCGTTAAGCTCAAGCTTTGAATAGAGGGAGTATGAGGCTGCATTTGCGCTTCCGAAAGCGTAGCCGGATGAAATCAATCCCTCGTTTGCCACAGCACCTCCGAATAACGCAAGGTTTGTAGACATGTCATTTGTTACGCTGTACTCGGTGATAAGCTTACCGCCAGAAATCGCACTGCGCAAAATATTTAAAAAGTCAATAGCAGACACGCTTTTATCCTCGTTGATATCTGCCGCCGCGTTATAGCTGTCGCTTACCGATGCTTTAGCAGTACGCAAAACATCAAGCAAAGTGAGGATTCCGTCACCGTCAATATCGCCTCCGGGGACTTGTTTTTTAAACTGTGTAATCTTGGCAGAAATACCGGTTCGTGTCGCATCGCGATTTTCAAGAGGGTTTTCCGAAATTTGGGGGAGTTTTGCCTGGGAAGCAACACTTGCGTTTGAAGTGTCATTTTCTCGAGTTTCTGCAACGCTTGTGTCCGAAACCAACGTTGTTTCGTAGGGAGATGAGGTAAGGGTTACGCTGCTCGCAACGTTAATTTTGAGTTTGCCGTCAAGTCTTCCTGACTCCGGACCGTAAACCTTTGCGAGGTTTCCGCCGAGCAGATTTATTGTGCAATCTCCACTTAAAGTTCCGTTCGTTACGGGACGGACGTATGAATTGTTCTCGTCAAAAGTACCGCCGTATATTGATATATACAAATTGCCGCTGACTTCCTTGCCTGTATTTGCCGCGCCGACAATTCCCTTTGTAAAGGTGCCGCCGTAGATATAAACATTAGTATCGCCCGTGGAGCTTGTGAAGCCGGTTGAGTAGAAAGGAGCATTGAAAGTGCCGCCGTGGATTACGATTGTGGTATCGCCGGAGTGCGGTGCTGAATTTGAACCGGAACTGCCGCCTATAATTTGTGCGAAAGTACCGCTATGCACTTCAAGGTAGCCGCCGTCAGCTCCCACGAGTCCCGTCGCACCGACGGTTATTCTTGGATACGGACTGCTTGTATCTGTATCAGGGTCGTATGTAACGCTTTCACCAAGGTTGACTTTAATTCCCTTGCCGAAAACTGTGTGGTTGCCGTTGCATACAAAGTGGATGTTCTCTTTCGATAGAACAATATTGAGGTTTTTAAAGTTTACAGAGCTTTTTAAATAGATATTACCTTTTAAAACGAGTGCAGCGCCGCTTGTGCGGTAATCGGTGCCGTAAACCGAAGTAATCGTGACATTGCCCTTTGAAGCGGGAAACTCCGTTGACTCGAGCGTCATCTCGTCACATACAACGATTGTACCGCCGTAGGGAAGGGCGCGGAAAGCCGCGTAAAGTGACTTTAACGGTGCGCTGACAGTACCCACGGCATTGTCATCTCCGCTTGCGGAAACAAACACAACATTATTTGCAGCAAATGTCGAAATACCGAAAATCAAAGCGAAAAGTAAGACGGTAATTAAAAAACTTTTTTTCATATTTATTCCTTATTATTCAGAGGGCTGTGCAAACAGCCCTCTTTGATTTTACCAGTGGAAACGCGCGTGCTGATAGTCGGCTATAGAGGTTTTGCCGAGACCGCTTGGGAGTGGTTGCGGGTTAACCGTTGGACCGTACATTTCAATTATATCAGCGCCGCCGTTTGGATTGTCCACAAATCTTACGCGGTCGACACATGTAAGCAGAGGACGGACTACCGTTGGCGAGAAGTTGCGCAGATAAGCGATAAAATGCTCGCTGCCATCTGGCGAAACAAAGATTGTAGCCGCACCTACGCCAAACGCTTGGTCATTTGAAACAAGGATTGGGTTGTATTGATACTTTGTGTATGTACCGAGGGGACTTTCGCTTGTTGCATAGCCCGTACCGTAGGTGGAGTTGTAGTTACCGCCCGAGTAGAGCAGGTAGTATGTGCCCTCATGCTTTACAAGATAGCCGCATTCAACAACGGATGCTTTTGCGTTTTCCCATTTTTCTGTAGGCTCAAGAAGCATCTTTTCGGTTGCAAGATTAATGGAAGCTTTGCCGTCTTTAAGTGTGATTTCTGCACCGTAGAGCTTATTACCGCCGGTTGTACGCGCATAGATGAGGTAAACTTTGCCGTCGTCGTCTACAAAAGGCTGACCGCCGATGAAGTTGGAGTCGCCGGTGAGCGCGGTTTTTTCTGCATTTGTGAAAGGACCTGCAGGTGATTTTGCGGATGCGTATGCGGTTACCGATGTGTCAAGCTCGTTTGATTTTGCCATGTAGAAGAGGTAGTACCAGTCGCCGTATTTAACGATGTTTGCCGCCTTGTAAACGCCGTCGCCGAAGGCTGCGCCGTGGCGGAGTACAAATCCCTCGTCTTCCCATGTCGCAAAGTCGGTGGTTGAGAAACATTGAACACCGCTGTTTTGAGTAGAAGAACGGGTACCGTAGAAATAGTATTTACCGTTTTCAAAGAATACCTCAGGGTCGGTGAACTGCTCAAAGATATTGTTTTGATAGTATCCGTTTGAGGACACAGGAGCTTCTTCTTTTACGCATACCGGCAGAGTTGCAGTAGCGTTTTCAACATACAATCCGACTGCACCGCCAAGTGCTTCAAGAGAGAGGTCAAACTTGGGATAAGCTTTATCCACAAGCGCGTTGTCGTCGAAGTAGAGTGTTGCCGCAGCAGCGTTTGTGCTCTTGCCGACGGTGACCTTGATGCGTGCGCTGCTTGAAAGAAGGTTTATATTTTCTTCGGCAATTATGCGGTAGATGCCGTTTGCAACGGTGTAAAGAGTTGCGGTTTTCTTTGCCGAGTTTATTTCAAAATAGTATCCGTTTGCCTCGGCGGGATTTGTGCTTGCGCCGCCGAAGTAAAGTCCTGCGATACCGCCGTCATTCAGTACAAGATCAGAGTAGAGCGTATAAGCCTTTTCTTCGGTAGTTCCGAAAGCATAGCCTTTGGTGATTTTGCCGTTTGCAGCAGATGCGCCTCCGTAGAGATTGAGAGTGTCTGATATGATGTTTTCCGGAACTTCGCGCGGTGTTGCGGTGCTGCAGTTCATTACGTTTTTAAGAGTGGAGATTGCATCACTTACGGTAACTCTGCCGTCCGCGTTGATATCTGCATTTTGGTTATATGTTTTGCTGAAAATCATTTTTACAGCGGCAAGCGCATCGTAAACGGTAACCTTTCCGTCGCCGCTTATATCACTTGCAGTTGTGCCAAGTGTATTAGCGATAACTTTTTTTGCGGTTCCCGAAGCACTCATATCTCTTGATCCGAGTGAAGCACCGGTTTCTTTAGGGAGCTTTGCATTTGCGTGCGCCTCGATAAAAGCATCGTCTTTTGCAATCAGTTCTGTGAGATTATCTCCGCTTACATAGTAGGGGTTAAGTCCGGTGTTGACGTTTTTTGTACCGTCAACGTACATGTCGGTAAGTCCGGACACTGTGGATGTACCGGCAGCAAACTTTTTTGCAAAATCGGTGAAAATGTTTACTGTAACATTGCCGCCGATGGTGCCGCCGCGTCCTACACGAATGTTGTTTGTGTTGAAAGTGCCGCCGTAAATGGAGATATGGAGGTTGCCGTCGATGGCAGCCGCCGAGGCACCGTTAACGCTTGCGTCAAATACGCCGTCGTAGATGTACATATGCACGTTGCCGCTTGTAGCCGAGTCACCGCCGCCGTCAAGCGTGTTTGTAAAATGACCGCCGCGGATAACTAAACATGCATCTCCAGTCTGTGGCGCAGAATTTGTACCGCGGGAGCCGCCGCGCACGCGGTACCATGTGCCGCTGCATATTTCAAGATATGTGCTGTCTGCAGGTGTAGCACCGGAGCGGCCTGCAACGATGCTCGGATAATTTACTTCTTCGTTTGAGGTCGTTACGGTAATGCCTTCGCCAAAACAAGTATAGTTACCGTTACACTGGAAAACGAGATTCTTTTTGGTTGTAAGAATGTCTATGTATTCAAACTTTATCGGGCTTGTAATGTTTATGTTGCCGTTCATGTATATGATACCGCTGCCGCCCTCGCCGGTGCTTACGCGGTAGTCCTCGGCATCAAGAGAGGAGATTGTAATAAGCCCCTCCGAAGCAGGGAGCTGCGTTGCATCTACTGTGATAACGCCGCAAACAACGATTTTTCCGCCGCTTGGCAGTGCGCGGAACGCTGCGTAAAGCGATTTGAGCGGAGAATCAAGCGTACCGCTGCCCCCGTCGTTACCGAAAGGTGAGATATAAACTGTAGGCTGGTCGATGGCAAGTGCCGATAAACAAAGCGTAAAGCAGGTAATAAGCACTGCCAGCAAAGCAATTAGTTTTTTCATGTTTTCTCCTTTGATATGATATATTTTACAAGTAAAATATATCATAATATGTTTGAATTTGCAAGATTTGCACAAAACACGTGTATAAAATATGCATGGTAAAGAATTTATTATACAAATCTGGATTTTTTATACATCACGGATGAAATCTTATGCTTTGCCACTCGTCCGCTGTCATGGTACCTGCCGCACTAGGAACGGCTTGCGGTGTTACTGACGGACCGCATATCTCGATTATGTCATGACCGCCGCGAGGGTTGCTTACAAAGCGGAAGCGATCCATGCAGGTTTGAAGCGGGCGAGTTGCCGCATACGAAAAGTTGCGAAGATAGATTATAAAGTATTCGTTTCCGTCCGCAGAGGGGAATACGCTTGCGGCTCCAACGCCGTACGATTGCGAAGTGCCAATCAAAATCGGATTATGCTCGTGTTTTATATATGGTCCAAGCGGATTTTCACTAACTGCATACCCTACGCCGTAGCTGGAGTTGTAATTGCCGCCTGCATAGAGTAGATAGTAGAGTCCGCCGTGCTTTACGATAAGTCCGCACTCTACAACGCTTGCGAGAGCCGCTTCCCATTCTTTGGTAACTCCGAGTAAGAAGCGTTCGCTTTCAAGGTCGAGAGTAGCCTTTCCGTCTTTGAAAATAACTTTTGCGCCATAGGTTTGATTGCCGCCCGTGGTTCGAGTGTAGATTAGATAAGCAGTTCCGTCGTCATCAACAAAAGGCTGACCGCCTAGCATATCGGGGGAACTTGCCAGCGGTTGCATTGAGTCATTTTTAAACGGTCCTTTGGGTGAAGTAGAAGAGGCACATGCTGTTGGAGAACGCCCGTATTCTTCACTGTAAGCCGAATAAAACATATAATAATAGTCGCCGTACTTTACTATATTTGCACAAAGGAAACTGCTTTCGCCGAAGGTGTCACCTTTTTTCAGCACCTGACCCTCATACTTGAAATTTGCAAAGTCGATTGTAGAGAAGCAGTTGATACCTCCACTTTTTCCCTCGCCTGTGCCGGAACCGGAGCCATAGATATAATAGATACCGTTTTCGCAGAATATATCAGGGTCAGTGAAGTTGCTTAAAAGCTCGTTTTGGTATGCGGTTAAAGTGTTGGACTCAAAATCCTCGTATCGCATTAACGTGGCGGAGGTGTTTTCTGTGTACATTCCTACCGCTGTTCCAAAAGGCTCCAGCAAAAAGTTGAAATCAAAGAACTGCGAAATTTCAAGCGTGTTGTCGTCAAAGTATAAGTTTGTTGCACCGTCCGCGTATTCAACCTTAATGCGAGCTTTATTGGATAAAAGGTCAAGCGGCTTTGAGCCGAGAGTGCGGTAAGCGCCGTTTGTCACTTTGTAAGCCGCCAGCGTGCCGCGCTCAAGACTTGCTTCAAAATAGTAGCCATTCACGTTTTCGGGAGTAACCTTGTCGCATCCGAAAAACAGACCGACAATTCCTTTTTCGCCCAAGGTAACATCCGAAAACAGAGTGTAGTTTTTGGTTCCTATATCCGCAAAAGCGTATCCTTTAGTCAACTGCTTGCCGTCAAATGACGCCCCGTAAAGTTTGGTTTCGCCGCAACCTTTTTGCAGTTTCGATACGGATATTGCACTATCAAGCGTTGCATTGATAAGCGTTGCCGCATCCTGCACGGTGCTTCGTCCATCCCCGTCAATATCAGCTCCGTTAAGCGTGAGCAGTGCATCTTTGATGTTGATAAAACCGTTTTTGTCAAGGTCGCCTTTGTGCGTGAATATATCATTTGCCGTTACTGTTGAGGTGTATTTCATATCGCGTTCATGAAATGCTTTTGACCAAGAGGAGGCGAGTTTTTCTTCTCTCGCTTTAACAAGCGTGTCAATCACGGCTGCCCTTGCCGCCGCAATATCACTTATTATGTACGTGTCAAAATTGCTATATGCAAACGACGCGTTGGCAGTATTAATTCTGATTTCGCCGTTGACAGCACCTTTTGGCATAGTTATTGCTTTTTTTATATTTGTAAAAAGATTTATATATACATTGCCGCCAACATTACCGCCGTTTGAGATGCTTATCTCTCCTTCAAACGTACCGCCGAAAACAGATACGTTTATGTTTCCTGAAAAGCCAGTAGAGTTGGCAAGGCGGATTCCTTTTTTAAATGTACCGCCGAATATATAGAGATTGCCGTCACCGTTTGTAAGCGTGTCGCCTGCAAGTCGCAAATATTCATGAACTGTACCGCCGTACATTGCAATGTTTACATCGCCGTCAAGTTCTGTAATATTGTTGTTCTTGCCGCCGCGAATGCGAGACCAGTCGCCGCTGTGGATCTCAACAAACGCCCCCTTGCCGGGATGTCTGCCCGAGCCTGCACAAGTGATTCCGACAAGATTGATTTCATCCGAGGTTGTGGCGGTGCGAACACCTTCGCCAAAGCATGCATAATGCCCATTGCAGAAGATCGCACAATTTCTTGCAAATGAGGTAATGTCTATGTTCTCGAATTTTACGTTTCCGCGAAGTTTGATGTGTTGACCAATGAGGATTTTTGCATTGTAAAGCTCTCTATAGTCGGTGGTTCCGTCGTGTGATGTAACTGTCACAAGTCCGTCAACTTCGGGAAATTCAAGTGTTTCGGAAAATGAAAACGCTGTGGTAAGCACAAGTGTGCCGCCGCAGGGTAGGGCATGAAATCCTGCCTCAATAGTTTTTAACGGAAGGTCTTTTGTACCGGGATTTGCGTCGTCGCCAAAGCCTGATACATATATCACGGGTTCGTTTGCAAAAACGCAGATACAGAAGAGAATTGCAAAAGCTAACGTAAAAACAAATTTTTTCATTAAAACTCCTTTAGTATCTTTGCGGCTTCAAGCGGGATTTCACCGGCAAGTACACCGTATTCTGAAATCATTTCACCGAGTCGCTCACCCGCAAGCCCGTGAATGTACGCGCCGATAACCGCCGCATCAAACGGGGAAGCGCCCTGCGCCAAAAACGCGCAAATCATGCCGCAAAGCACGTCGCCGCTGCCCCCTTTTGCAAGCGCGCTTGAACCCGTGGGATTTACAAATACTTCCTCGCCGTTTGTAATAACGGTGCCTCGACCTTTAAGCAAAACGGTAATACCGTACTCGCTTGCAAACCTTTTTGCATATTCTTCGCGGTTGCTTTGAATTTCAGCCACCGGAACGCCGCAAAGCCGTGAAAATTCAAGCGGATGCGGGGTGATTATGATTTCGCGTTTCGCTTTGTTGAACAAATCTGTATGACCGCAAAGAGCGTTCAATCCGTCAGCGTCAATTACAAGCGGTGCGCCCTCGCGTTCGATAAGCCATTTTACGTTTTTGTACGTTTTTTTTGTGTTGCCGGAGCCGCAGCCAATGCCAACGGCATTTGCATTGTCGGATGCATCTATCATATCATAGACATCGGTGTCAAGCCAAATTGCTTCATAGATGGATGAAGAAAGCGAGTCGATAACCGCTCGCTCGCTTGCAAGAGTTACAAGTCCTGCGCCGCATCTGAGCGCACCGAGCGTTGCAAGTGCCGCCGCGCCGCGCATGTCGCCGCTGCCGCAGGCGAGCAGAACTCTGCCGTATGTGCCTTTGTTGGAGAACGGACTTCTTTTCGGCAGTTTTGATGCCACATACTCTTTAGTTGTTATCATATTTACCACTAAGCATGTCCTCGACAAGCTTTACTCCAATTTCAATGCATTTAGGGCAGGGGGTAAGCGGCTTGCCGCTTTCTACACCCTTGAGGTCAGCACAGATAAGAGAGCCGCTTTCCTTTTTAAAGTCGGCACACATTTGCTTTGCAACAGCGTAGGTTGTCTTTTTTGACTTTGGTGCTTCGACGTTGCCGTCTGCGTATTTTACGCTTGCAACCATTAGCGCACCCGAAAGCGCGCCGCATGTTGCAACCATTCCGCCGCCGCCAAGTCCAAATCCCTCGGAAAGCTTCATTAATATTTCTTCACTCATGCCGCACTCGTTCGCAAATGCACAAAGCACGCTCTGCGCGCAGTTGCATCCACGGTCATGCAGCATGGTTGCGTATTCATATTTAGTCATAATATTACACCGTCCTTTTTTCATTTAGTTTATCACAAAAACATAATATTAGCAATAGGAGGTAATATAAATATGGAAAGATATTCTACCGCAGGAATCGGTCAAAAGCAGGTGATAAACGTTTGCGACGGAGCGATAATCGGGTATGTAACCGATATAGAGTTCGACAGTTGCGACGGCAAAATAAATGCGCTTATAGTGGGGGACTGCTCGGCGCTCGGCTTTGCAAAAGGCGAGAGTATACGCATACCGTGGTGCAAAATTAAGTGTTTTGGAGAGGATACGATACTTGTTGAAATTGTAATTGCAGAGTGTAAATGTGAGTGTTCGTGTGACGATAAAAAAAGGAAAAGACCGTTTTTTAAATAAATAGAATAAAATTTGCAAAAAAGGCTTGCATTAATGAAAATGTTGTGATACAATAATTCAGCCTGCCGTAGAGCAGGTGAATATTATAACACACATATGGGTACTTTCCCGCTCGGTGCCGAAACGCGTTTCGGCTGGCGGCGACAGCCTATATGGTGGGAAAACCGGAGGAGACATAAAATGTCTGTAATTTCTATTAAGCAGTTGCTTGAAGCAGGTGTACATTTCGGACACCACACCAGAAGATGGAACCCCAAGATGGCAGAGTACATCTTCACCGAAAGAAACGGTATCTACATCATCGACCTTCAGAAGACCGTTAAGAAGTTTGAAGAAGCTTATATGTTTGTTCGTGAGCTTTCTGCAAACGGCGGCAATGTTCTCTTTGTTGGTACAAAGAAGCAGGCTGCAGATACCATTAAGGAAGAAGCTGAGCGCGCAGGTCAGTACTATGTAAACGTACGTTGGCCCGGCGGTATGCTCACCAACTTCAAGACCATTCGTAAGAGCATCAACCGTCTTAACCAGCTTGAAAAGATGGCTCAGGACGGCACATTTGACCTCCTTCCCAAGAAGGAAGTTGCAGCTCTTCAGAAGGAAATTTTCGACCTTGAGAAGAACTATGGCGGTATCAAGACCATGGAAAAGCTTCCCGATGCTATCTTCATCGTTGACCCCCGCAAGGAAAAGATTGCAGTTCTCGAAGCAAAGAAGCTCGGTATCCCGGTAGTTGCTATCGTTGATACTAACTGTGACCCTGATGATGCTGATTACATCATCCCCGGCAACGATGACGCTATCCGCGCTATCAAGCTTATCTCTTCTGTACTCGCTGACGCTGTTATCGAGGGCAGACAGGGTGAAGCATTTGCTCCCGAAGCTACCGAAGAGGCTCCCGCTGCAGAAGCAGCAGACGCTGAATAATTAAAAGTTTAAGTAAAGGATAGGTATATAAAATGGCTGCTATTACCGCAAAAGACGTTGCTGAACTTAGAAAAAAGACCGGCTGCGGCATGATGGAGTGCAAGAAGGCACTTGTTGAAGCTAACGGTGATATGGATGAAGCTGTAAAGGTTCTTCGTGAGAAGGGTCTCGCAGCAGCAGGCAAGAAGGCTGACAGAATCGCTGCTGACGGTCTTGTTGACACCCTCACTGTAGGCGATGTTACCGCTATTATCGAAGTTAACACCGAAACCGACTTCGTTGCAAAGAATGAAACATTCCGTGAGTTCGTTCGCGGACTTCTTACCACTATCGTTGAAAAGAAGCCTGCCGATGTTGCAGCTCTTTCCACCTGCCAGTATCTCGATACTGATATGGATGTAAATGCAAAGCTCAACGAAATGGTATTTACCATCGGCGAAAAGCTTGACATCCGCCGCTTCGATGTTGTAAACGGCACAACCAGCACCTACATTCATGGCAACGGCGCTATCGGCGTTGTTGTAAGCTTTGAGGCAGACGATGCTGCAAAGAACAATGCAGGCTTTGCTGAATTTGCAAAGAACATTGCTCTTCAGGTTGCTGCATATCCCGTTGAGTACCTCAATCGCGAGGCTGTTCCCGCTGCAAGAATTGCAGAGGAGCGCGAAATCATCATGTCCCAGATTAACAATGATGAAAAGAATGCAAAGAAGCCCGAGCAGATTAAAGAAAAGATGGTTGACGGTAAGATTGGCAAGTTCTACGAAGCAAACTGCCTTCTCGACCAGGCTTACGTTAAGGATGACGGCATGAGCGTACAGAAGTATGTTGATGCAACCGCTAAGGAATTTGGCGGCAACATCACCGTTACCGGCTTCATTCGCTATGAAAAGGGCGAAGGCATTCAGAAGCGCGAGGAAAACTTCGCTGAAGAAATCAACAAGATGGTTAACGGCTAATATTAGTCAAATTAAAATCCCGATGCATTTGCATCGGGATTTTTTTGCTATAGTATGTTATTTGTTCTTCTGAAGGAACTTGGAGTTGAGCCTGTGGATTTCTTGAAAACTTTACTGAAGTAGTAAACATCCGCAAAGCCGCAGATTTCTGCGATTTCGCTTACAGAAGTTGAAGAAGAAATAAGCAGATTTTTTGCAGTTTCGAGTTGCATTTGAATTATATACTCTTTAGGCGAGATTCCGAAAAAAACAGAAAAAAGTTCACTGAAATAGCGTGTACTCATTCCCGACATATTGGCGAGGTGGGAAATTTTTATTTGACCGCTGCTGTAGTTTTTTCGGATGTAATCGACCGCATCGGAGATTTTTTGGTATTTTGCGCCGGGTAGGTATGAGGTTCTGTCTGCAATTTGTATCATGGAAATCAGTTTATACAAAAGGCTCATCATTTCGGCTTCATATCCGATTCTTTTTTGCTTGTAGGATGAAAGCAGGTTAGTGAATGTATCACGGAACTGTGCGGAATTGGGATATTTTTTAGCAAACGGTAAAAAGTTTTCACTTTTGACAGTCAAAAAATCAACGTAAATACATTGCGCGGTTGAATAGCGGTGAATTAAATACTTTTTGTCCTTCGGCAAAAACAAAACGGTGCCGGTAGAGGCAGAAAGCGTTTGCTCTTCGTAAACATAATCACTCTCACCCTCAATAAAAAAGACAAGAGCATGCGCATGACGGCCGTCGTTGACCAGTATTTTGTCCGGCTTTGTGTATATTTTGGAGCAGTACAGTATCTTTGAAATCGGAGCATCCTGCAAAAACATATCCATACCCCCTTTGATTTATTTTATAATATGCTTTTGAAAAATGCAATATATTTGTTCCGAAAAATACAAAAATTCCGTATTTACCATTTCATTTTTTGTGAAACAGTATATATTGGAAGCAGAATTGAAAAAGTGAGGTGCCATTGTGTATACTGATTTTTACAACGACAGAAAGTATATTGAAAATGAATATGAAGAGGGCGGATGGAACGAGGCAAGCGGAAAAACTCCTTCTGAAATTGACGGGATGATTCGCTCGTTTGCAAAAGAAAATCGCACTATGCCTGCGCCGTTGCTTATGGCAAACGCATACAAGATTATGCTTGAAAATGCACAGCTCGGACTTAATACGCATACCATGTTTCCTGACAAACTGCGTCATGGCGGAGTGTATGAAAAAGATGCAAAGCCCAGTGTGCTTGAATTTTTTGCAAGAGAACGTTATGAGCGCACATTTTCAACACGTTGCCCTGCTGCATGGGCGCAGCGCCGTATGTTTATTTCAACCGGACTTGCGGCACCCGATACGGATGTGTGGCATACTGTTGTCGATTGGAAAGCGGTTATCTCTCTGGGCGCAAAAGGTTTGCTTGACCGTATTGTCGCCGCAAAACAGCAAAAGGTTGAAAGCGGCACAATAACAAAAGAGCAGGAAATCTTTTACGATGCCGAGATAATTGCATTTGAAGCTATGCTCACTTATATGCACCGTCTGCTTGCGGAAAGTGACAGACTTGGACTTTGTGAGTATTCGGACGCGCTTTCGGTGATAATAAACGAGCCTCCGAAAACGCTTTATCAGGTGCTTTGCCTTTGCCATATCGTATTGAATGTAGTAGAACTTGGCAGAGAGCGTTGCAGAACATACGGTCCCGTTGATGAAATGTGGGTGCCTTTCTATATTGCGGATAAAAAAAGCGGAATACTTACCAAAGAATCCGCAACCGAGATGTTCCGTTATTTCTGGCAAAAGGTTGCTGCTGAAAAGCGTTATGCCGATCAGCCTATCTGTATAGGCAAGGCTTGGCAGGATGATGAAAGTGATGCAGCGGAGTTTATAGAGGTAATGCTTGATGCATATACCGAGCTTAAGATACACAATCCCAAAATTCATGTCCGCTGTGCAAAAAACATGTCAGAAAAGTTCCTTACTCGTCTTGTAACTATGATTCGCGACGGCTCATCTTCCATGGTACTTGTAAATGACGAAACTGTATTCAAGGGATACGAGAAAATCGGCATTGCTCGCGATGTTGCTGACGAATATGTGCCTATCGGTTGTTATGAGTCCGCGATAATGGGACTTGAGGACGCACGAATTTGCGCGTCGTGGATAAACCTTGACAAAGCGTGTGAATACGCGATTACCGGCGGTAAAGACTTGCTTGGTAAAATTTACATTGGTCAGCATACCGAAGAGCCGAAGAGCTGGGATGAATTCCTTGCCACTTACTATTCATATCTTAAAGAACACATTGACATGGTAATAAATAATGTCGATGTTCAGGCTAATTATGCGTACGAGGCAAATCCGTCCCCCTACTATTCAGGCACTATTCGCTCCTGCGTGGAAAATGGCAAGGATGTTTTTGACGGAGGCATGGAATACCGCAATCAGTCTATAAAATGTTTTGCTATTGCAACTGCGGTCGACTCGCTTCTGGCGGTTAAAAAGTTTGTTTTTGAACGCGGTAAAGTAACACTTAAAGAGCTTTGCACTATTCTGGAGAACAACTGGCAAGGTGCCGAGCTTCTCCGCGCAGAGATTATGAAAGACGGTGTAAAGTACGGCAATAATATTGCCGAGGCAGATGAACTTGCACACGATATATTTAAATTCTGCGCTGACAATATAATCGGCAGACCTACTTCTACCGGCGGAGTATACCGCCTTGGCTGTGACTCGGTAAACATGGCGGAGGGCTATGGCAGCCGCACCGGCGCAAGTGCCGACGGCAGACTCGCGCGCGAGCCGCTTTCAAAGAATATGCGTCCCGTAAACGGCATGGAGAAAAACGGCGTTACTGCATTTATACAGTCGGTTTGCAAGATTGATAACAGCGACTTCGTCGACGGCGCGCCGCTTGACTTTGTGGTTCATCCGTCAGCAGTTGAAGGCGAAGAGGGAATTGAAGCAATGAAGGCGCTTGTCCGCATTTTCTTCCGCGGCGGCGGATTCGCAATTCAAGGAAATATCATTGACCTTGAAACCTTGCTTGATGCAAAGGCTCACCCCGAAAAGTATCCTACGCTTCAGGTGCGTGTTTGCGGCTGGAATGAGTATTTTGTAAATATGCACGAAAAGGTGCAAAACGATTTCATTAAGAGAACAATGGGAATTGAGCAATGAATGGAGTTATTTTAAATACAAAGCGGTTTGAAATACATGATGGACCGGGACTTCGGACAACACTGTTTTTGAAAGGATGCCCGCTTCGCTGTAAGTGGTGTCATAACCCCGAAAGCTACAAAAAAGCGGCTGAACTTGCCTATTACGCACACAAGTGCATTGGTTGCGGACTCTGCGCAAATGCATGTGATATGGGTGCGCATACCGTAGAGGACGGAGTACATTCTTTTGAGAAAGCAAAATGTATAGCCTGCGGCAAATGTGTGCCCGTTTGCCCCAAAGAGGCGCTGACCCTTTTCGGCAAAACGGTTTCCCCTCACGATATTCTTTCCGAATTGCTTGAAGACAAGGTTTTTTTTGACGAGTCGGGCGGAGGTATTACGATAAGCGGCGGAGAGCCGCTTATGCAGGCGGATTTCTGCGTTGAGCTTTTAAAACTGCTTAAGGAAAACGGTGTTAGTACCGCACTTGACACCTGCCTTTATGCACCGAGAGAGCAACTTGAAAAAGTCATGCCGTATGTTGATATATTCCTCGTTGACATAAAGGCGTATGACGGCGAGGTACACAAAAAATGCACCGGCGTTTCAAACGAAATCATACTTGACAACCTTCGTTTTATAGACGAGTCGGAAAAGGCGTATGAGATAAGAATACCGTATGTTCCGCATGAAAACAGTGGGGAAATTGAGAAAATCGCACGTTTTATCACTACACTTAAAAATGCAGACAGAGTAAAACTTCTTGCATATCACGACTTGTCGCGTACAAAGTATTCAGCCCTCGGAATGGACTATATAATGGGTGAAACCAAGGTGCCCGACAAGGATGAGTACGAAAAAGCGTTTGCACTGCTTAAATCGTACGGAATTAACGCAATACATAAATAAGGAGAATGCCGATGAGAAAGAACTTGCTTTTTGTAGCTGTTATATTAGTAGTTACTATGCTTTGCTCATGCCAAACAGAGGATGTGATTACAAATACAACGGCATTTGTGACTGACACAGTCCCTGAAGAATATGCTCCGGTATCGGTAGATTACGGCGATTATGATTTTACGGTGCTTTCGGCTGGCAATGTTGCGTTTGATGATTTTTCGGCAGAGGAAGAGTCAAATGTTGTGCTTGACCAGGCACATTACGAGCGCAAAACCAAGGTTGAAAGTGAGTTTAACATCAACATTTTTACTGATGTAAAACCCGGTCGCTCTGTAGGCGGTGGTCCCGGTTGTATTGCGCTTACAACCGATTACATGGCGGGCACAACCACGTATGATGCGGCGCTTATCGCAGGATACGACGTTTCCGTGCTTGCTTACGCAAATATGCTGTACGATTTAAATTCATTACCGGTGCTTGATTTGTCCCGTCCGTATTGGGACCAAAATGCAAACCGTGATCTCGCAATCAACGGAACTATGTTTTTTACCACCGGCGATATAACCGTTTCAGACAACAACGCTATATTTACGCTTTTGTTCAATAAAAAACTGATAGATGACTACGAGCTTACAAGTCCCTATGACTATGTGCATAGCGGCAACTGGACACTTGAAACCTTCTCCGACCTTATAAAGCAGGTAAGCGAGGACTTGAACAGCGACGGCATCCGTGATGAAAATGACCGTTTTGGGCTTCTCGTGTGGGATGATGCCATTATGGGTATTATCAACGGTATAGGTGAGAAGTGCGCAAGCGTTAACTCTGACGGAGATATTTCTCTTACTTTGTACAATGACCGTACGGTAGAGGCTCTTGACAAGTATTTTGATATCATATATGATGAAACTACGGCACTTTGCTATCAGCGAAAACTCAAGAGCGCATCCGGTATATGGAACAATAATCAAGGACTTTTTTGGTTGAGTTCGCTCGGAAACGTTCCTGCACTTCGCAGTATGGAGGCGGATTTTGGTATAGTTCCTTATCCGAAACTTGATAATCTTCAGGACCGCTATTATCAGACCGTATCTCCCTATAATTCGCAGTTCTACTGTGCGCCTATTCTGCTTGAGGATTATGAACGCACGGGACGAATTCTTGATGCACTTGCGTATTACGGCAAGGAAATTGTTACTCCTGCGTATTATGAAAAGACGATAGTGGGACAGAGTACACGCGATGCCGAGTCTATTGAAATGCTTGATATAATATTCTCAACTGTTGCGTATGATTTTGGATATTATTATCAACTTGGCGGATACAATAATGAGCTTATTTATATGGTGCGCGAGTATGACCGCGGTTTTACCACGCGTTACGATAGCAAGAAGATAGCCGCAGAAAACCAGTTAAATCAGATAAATGCCGCATTTGATATGGCACTTGCGACATGGGGAAAATAAGAACGGAAATTTTTTATGAAAAAAGCTTTTCACAAAAGAATAATTGCATTATTTACTGTGCTTTTGGTATGTGCTGCATTTTCGCTTTTTGCATCTGCTGTGGAAAAGACGGTTTATATCAGCGCCGCATACGGCAGCGATAGCTATAACGGCACCGAATCGGCACCGTATAAAACCTTAAAGACGGCAATCGAGGCGGTTAAAGACGGCGGCAGGATAGTTGTTACGGACATGTACACCGTGACAGAGCGTGACACCGTTATTTCGGGCATTCCGCGCTTTGTTGAGCCTTTGCATGGCGGTAAAATAACGATTACCGCTTTTGCGCCCGAGTATGACTACAGAAAAGACGGTGCGTGCATCTATTTTCCCGAGGAATACGGATACGATTTCGGCGGCGATGTTTGCTTTGAAAATATCGTACTGAAAAGTGATGCAACTCCGATTTATCTTGCGGGCAACTTTTACTCAATGGAGTTCGGAGAGGGCTTTGATTGCGAGAATACACAAGGACAGTCTAAAAAGCTTTATGTTATCGGCGGATATCACACGCCGACAAGCACATCTCTCCCATCAGACCGCGATATAAATATTACAATCAACAACGGAAAGTTTCATCGTGTAATATGCTTTGGTCACCAAAAAGGAGCCGGAACGTATACCTTTACCGGCACTGCAAACGTTACGGTCAATAACGGCAGAATCGACCGCTTGTATGGCGGTTCAACGCTTAACCATTACGGCGGCAGTTTAAATCTTGTTGTCAACGGTGGTGCATTTTCGGACATCTATCTTGGCGGAGACGGTACTCGCCGCTTGCTTGGAAATGCGTATGTAGAGCTTAACGGCGGCAATATCGTTTCCACGCTTTACATAAACAATGTGTTAGGCGACACAACCGTTACGCTTGATGCGCTTACCGTAAAAGCAATCAAAGTGACATACGGCAGTGAGACGCTTGAAAAAGCTGCGTACGGCAAGCAAATACTGCTTCGATACAACTCTGTATTGCACTCCGCAGAATTTGTTGATTCTATTGAAGGACTCACTGAGACCGAACGTTTTGGCGTGGTATATTTTAAAGACGGTGCAAACGGTAACGGCATGAGCGAGGATGCTCCTATCGGCGACCTTTTTGAAGCAGTAAAGCTTCTTGCAAGTGGCGGCGGTGATGTTGTTATCGTTGGAGATTATAGGTTAAACGGCTTTGATGAGCCTTTGCACAAAGAGCCGATAACATATAAGGGCGGCAAACTGAATATAAACGGCACGTTTACCCTCGGCGGCGACGTGGTGTTTGATGCAATTACACTTGTCGGCGGTGAAATCAGCGGCGACAGTATAACTTTTACCAAAAATGTTATCGCAGACGAAGTTAGTGTAAATGGCGGTGATATAGAACTTTTGGGCGGCGGATTTAAAACAGTCACTGTCAAAAATACACTGCTTGTTGACGGTGCAACCGTAGACAGTGCAAAAGCTTCGGGGGCTGATGACGTTACTGTTACGTTGCTTGGCGGAAAAATCGGTACGATTGATGTAAGCCGTGTAAACAACTTCGTTTTAAATCTTGCAAACGGCGATATCGGTGTTTTTTCGGCACAAAACTGTGAAAAAACAGAGCTTGTTATAAGTCCTACCGCAAATGCCGCACTTGCCGCAAGGCTTAAGCCCTTGTTTGAAAAAGTAACAAGCGAAAATGTTGTATTTGTTGCAAACGGCGGCACGGGCAGCGGTATTACGGCGGAGCATCCTGTGGGAAGTCTTGAAGCCGCATTTGCAGCATTGCCGGGCGGCGGCACGATAGTCGTATCGGGACAGCTTACGGTAAGCAACACGTCTACCCCTGCATCAAATGCTGCATATACCGTAACATCTGTTTATGACGGCGTAGACTACCGCAAAACAAGCGGCGCACATATTCTTTTTGAGGCAAACCTTTATCTGTACAGTGATGTAACATTTGACGGTATTGACATAGTTTCCGGCAAAAATGCTTGCTACCTTGTGTTCAACGGCCATAAAGGTGTGCTCGGCACGGATATAAACTGCTCTTTAGAGCCGAATGTAAGCACGTATGTCTGCATAGTAAGCGGTACAAGACATAAAAACTATGAGATTCATTCAGCGTCGCTTATCATAAGCGGCGGTACATGGTATCATGTTTACGGCGCAAGCACCGCGGCAGCTGAATTTTCCGGTCTTGACACCTCGCTTACCGTAAACGGCGGTACGTTTACTGGCAGAGTGTGCGCAATGGGTGCGGGTAACCAAAGCGGAAGCGGAAAACTCACGGTAAATGACGGCACGTTTTACGGCGGCGTTTACGGTGTGGCTTCGCTCGCGACAGAAGTGTTTAACGGAAAAATAGATATCGTTTTAAACGGCGGTACGTTCTACGGAAAACTTCGTGTTGCCACTCGCTACGAAACCACCTTGAACGGTGAATATAGCGTTACCGTGAATGGCGGCGACTTTACGCACCTTACCGATATTGTCGGAGGTAAAAAGTTTGGCGGTGAACTGAAATCCACTTTGAATGTGGGTAACGGTTTTAACCTTGGCGCAATGCAAAACGGTACGTTTACCTATACAAATCCAATTCGCAAGGCGGCAGACCCGCGAATTGCGCTTGTTGACGGTATGTACTATTACATGTATACCTCCTCGTCTACTTTAAACATGTACAAAGCGGCGAATGTTGCCGACCTTGCATATTCGGTGGGTGAGCAGATATTTGACGCAACAAAAGCGGCAGAGGCACTCGGCGGTAGAATTCATTGTATCTGGCCGTCAAAGCTTGAGTATTTTCCTGCAGAAGCGTTTGGTGAGGAATATGAGGGTTGGTATCTCTTCTTCTCCACGTTTGGCAGAGAACTTGATGGTGTTTCTGATACGGCAACCGACGGCGACAGCCGCCGCAGTTATGTGCTTAAATGCACAACGAACGACCTTCAGGGTGATTGGGTAAATCCGATTACCGGAGAAAAGGGAATACCCGAAAAATTTGTCAGCGATACGGTTTCTTGGGTCAACAATGTCGGTTGGTGTGCAGGCGAAACCGCGCTTCGATACGGTGGTGAATACTATACCCTCTGGATAGAGCAGCGCGACCGCGGTAAAGAGAATTTCAGGCAGGTTATGTTCCTTTCAAAAATGAAAAATCCGTGGACGGTTACGGGCGAGGTGCTCGAGCTTGTTACACCCGAATACGATTTTGAAAAGGGCGGCTACGGATACGCCGAAAATGAAAAGAAATGGTATCCTGCGGTTATTGAGGGCATCACCCCGATAGTTGGCGACAACAACGAGTTGTTTGTGCTTTATGCATGCAGCGGATATTGGACAACCGAGTACAAGCTCGGTCAGATGACGTATCTCGGCGGAAATCTTCTTGATAAAAGCAGTTGGGCAAAGTCGCCCACACCGATTTTTTACAAAAACAATGAGGTGAACGGTGTCGGAGGACCTTCAATCTGCACTACTCCCGACGGAAAGCAAAGATATATGATGTATCACGGCTACCTTGGTAAGGATACAAGCAGCGGCAGATATGCGTTTATGGAGCCTTATACGGTAAGCAAAGACGGCGTTACGATAGGCGTAGACTGTCATCCTTCGCCGCTTGACACCGTGTTTGAAATGCCGCTCAATTCCATGCCGCTTGGCTTTAAGGTGTCCGACTTTGATAATATTGGAGGAACAAGAGTAACTCTGACTTTAGGTAAGAACGTAGGACATGTTAACAATGTTTTTAAACCGCTCGATGCAGCCCCCGTTATCAAAAACAGTCGCACCATGCTACCCGTGCGTTTTGTCGCTGATGCCTTCGGTGCAAATGTCGGTTGGGACGGTGCTACAAGCACCGCAACTCTTACCTCCAAAGAGGGCAGCGTTATTAAAATCGCCATTGGTGCGGATTATATGACGGTTGACGGAGAAAAGATTAATATTGATTCTCCCGCATATATCGACCCCGAAAGCAACCGTACATATTTGCCCGTGCGCGCAATTTCTCAAGCGCTCGGCGCAACCGTTTTCTGGAACGGCGACATCAGTATGGCGATGCTTACAAAGTAAACGAAAAAAAGACTGCGTTGCAGTCTTTTTTTCGTTATGTGCAATAAATTTCACATAATAATATAAAAATCGCAAAGTTTGTTTGCTTTTTTGTATTTACTATTTGAATTTGTATATGTATAATAGAATTGTCAAGTAATGCTTGAAAAGATATTTTCTAACAATAAGGAGACAGAGTGATGATTGCACGCCCTGAATATCCGCGTCCTCAATTTGAGCGCAAGAATTGGATTAATCTTAACGGCGAGTGGCAGTTTGAAATTGACCACGGCAGAAGCGGTAGAGAAAGAAAGCTTTATGAAGCTGAATCTTTGAACAGTAAAATAATCGTTCCTTATTGCCCCGAGAGCAAGCTTTCGGGCGTCCAGAACGTAGACTTTATGGAGAGCGTTTGGTACAAACGCACCTTTGATATTTCCGAGGAATGGGCAGCCGAAGATCGCCGCACAATTCTCAACATCGGCGCATGCGACTTCGCGACCGAGGTTTGGGTAAACGGTATGTACATAGGAAAGCACATCGGTGGTTATGTTTCCTTTGCTATGGATATCACCAAGGCTGTAAAGGCAGGCGAAAACACCGTTGTTATCAACGCAATGGACATTGCTCGCTCCGGAAACCAGCCCGTTGGTAAGCAGAGCCGTCTTTACTATTCACACGGCTGTGACTATACCCGTACAACCGGTATATGGCAGACCGTTTGGCTTGAAAATGTGCCTAACCATTACATCAAGCGCACAAAGTACCGTGCATCCATTGAAAATGAGTGCCTTTACATTGAGGCAGTTTGCGAAAACGCAGACGGCAAGACTCTCACCGCAAAGGCAAGCTTTGGCGGCAAGGAAGTAGGCACTGCAAGCGCAAAGGTTACAAACAAGACCGTTATGCTTCAGGTAAACGTTTCCGAAATGCATCTTTGGGATGTTGGCGACGGTAAGCTCTATGATCTCGTTCTCGACCTTGAGGGCGACGTTGTATATTCTTACTTCGGTATGCGCAAGGCAGAATACAAGAACGGTAAGACCTATATCAACGGCAGAGTTGTATATCAGCGTCTTATCCTTGACCAGGGCTTCTATCCCGACGGTATTTACACCGCTCCCACCGAGCAGGACCTCATTGACGATATTCAGCGTTCGCTCGACATGGGCTTTAACGGCGCAAGACTTCACCAGAAGGTATTTGAGCCTCGCTTCCTCTATCACTGTGACCGCATGGGTTACATCGTTTGGGGTGAGCATGCAAACTGGGGACTTGATATTTCCCGTCCTGAAGCTTGGAGGGGCTTTATGCCCGAGTGGCAGGAAATTCTCGAAAGAGACTTCAACCATCCTGCAATCATCGGCTGGTGTCCGCTTAACGAAACCCAGACAAACCAGAACCGTGATTTTGTAAGAGAACTTGCAAACATGACTCGTTCTTATGACCCTGACCGTATGTACATTGACGCATCCGGCTGGACACATCAGGACGATATCACCGATATCCTCGATATTCACGACTACGAGCAGGATCCTGCAGTGTTCCGCGAACACTACTTGCCTCTTGAAAAGGGCGAGCCGGTTGTATTCAATCGCTACAAGCAGGGCGGTCTTCCTACGTTTATGAGTGAGTTCGGCGGTATTTGGTGGGATCCCACCAATCCCGAGCGCGGCTGGGGTTACGGCGGAGTTACAAGCCGTCCCAAGAGCGAAGAGGAGTTTATCGAGCGTTATCGCGGACTTGTTACCGCAATGCTTGAAAACAAGGCAATCAGCGCATTCTGCTACACACAGCTTACCGACGTAGAGCAGGAGGTTAACGGTCTTTACACCTACGACCGCAAGCCAAAGTTTGACCCCGAAATCATCAAGGCAATCAATACACAAAAAGCAGCAATCGAAGAGTAATTAAAAACACCTCGGATTTCTCCGAGGTGTTTTTTCAAATAGAACCTGTCATCCTGAGGCTTGCCGAAGGATCTGAAATTCGCGTTTTACGCGGATTTTCTTTTTGAATATGTTTACATTATTAAAAAAATGTGCTATACTATGAATGCGACACAACTAAATATGAGCAAATTATTAGAGAAGTGTTTTTATTTTGGTAAAAACGCATTCTCTTTTTCGTCTTCTCTTGTAGTTTGCCGAAAGTTGTGTCGCAGCAATTGGAGTTATGCGTTTTTCAGTGCGTAGCTTCTGCTGCGCACTTTTTAATATTTAATATATGGAGAATTTGACAATGAAGAAACTTATCACCGCTTTGGTTGTAATAATAACTATGCTTTCACTTATTGGAAATGTTTTTGCAGCCGAGGATACAATTCCAACATTTAACAGCTATCTTGCAGACTATACTATAAATAATAGCAGTCTGTATGATTTTTATGAAAATGATTATTATGGAATATACAGAAGCTATGTTGATAACGGCAAAAAGAATCCTGTTTTTCAAGCAGGATTGGTTACTTGGGAAATTGGCACCTTTGAACTTTCAGACATTGCGGAAGAAAATAATAAGCGGGTAGGCTTTTATGAGACTATTTTATATGATGTAATGTATCAAGGGTATATTAATGAGCCTCTTTCTGATACATATAAAGAAATCGTTTCTTCTGTTAAAGCAAAATCATTAAAAAACTTATCTGATTATATGAAAATGGATTCGCTGACTCTTTTGAAAAGCAAAACTGCGAATTTGACGGCAGAAGAGCAAGTAAAAGTTTCTAAATCTTTGCAAGAAGCAGCGGAATTAAGTTCTGTATTTGAGGTTATAGGAAATATTGAAGAAGTCATAGGTTATGTAAATACCATAGAAGAGCTTATTGATAAACTTGCTAAAGTTGAAGCTATCGTTGATAGAGTAGAACAGAATAAAGTTACCCTGCAAAATATGAAGCAAAATACAACAAACAGTGCATTTAAATCCGCTATTGATGATATGTTGCTGATATGCGATGAGCATTTGACATTAGAACAGGTTAAGGAATATTTCACAGCAGAAACAACAGTGATAGAATTGGGCAAGTTTTTTTTGGATTCTGTATGGGATTTTGTGACGAACAATCTCAAAAAATATGGAATTGTTTTATCAGCAGTTTCTGCCGGACAAGCCGGTGGAAAACTGATGTCAAATGCTTTGTTTTCTACTGATGAGAATTTAGAGTTGTACTATTCCTTAAATGCTTTAGCGGAATATGAAGATGCGATGAAAGCAGCTCTTGACATTGCAGAAAAGAATTATATCAATAATCCGACAGAAAACAATGCTGTTGCTTTTAACGAAGCATATAAATTGCTGTTGCAAACTCATATCTTAGGAGTAGAAGCCGCAAAAAAAGTTGTTGTGTTTGAGAACGAAAGCGGATTAATTAATTCTCTTATTACGCTTTTAACTAAAGATGACTATGGCAGAGCAATCGCTGATTTAGATGAATTAAAAGGCGGAATGACAAAAACTTTGTCAACATTATATGGCAATGTTTATAATTTGTATATTAAACAGTATGGCGCTGAGGCTGAAGCATTAGGTTTACTTCCCAAAACATTGCCTACTAATGAAGAATATAACGGTGCTTTTACTTTTCTTTCTGGTTTTAGCAGTGATGCAAAGGGTGTAACTTTTTCAAAAAACTATACATTAACAGAGGACAGAATAATTTATGGTAATGTTTCTCTTGCAGGAGGAACTTTAGATCTTAATGGATTCAGACTCACAGTAGCCGGAAATATCACACAAACAGGTGGAACATTAAATGTAGGAAGCGGCAGTTTGTATGTTGGCGGAGATTACTATGCAAAGTATGGCATATTTAATGCCGGAAGCGGAAGAACAGAAATCGGCGGTAGCCTCTTGGCTGAAAAATATAGCAGTTATGCATACTCAGACACGC
>JAZNOM010000070.1:0-7259 GCA_045580835.1 Eubacteriales bacterium | reverse complement strand
CACTTCAAAATGCAAGCATTTTGAAGTGGAGCAAAACCGTTCGCTCGCGCCGTGCTCGACCGCACGCGGTTTTTAAGGAGTAAAAAAGCCGGCGCATGTCCGTCTTTTTTACGAGGATTTAGTATTATAAACATTAATTTACCTTTTCTTTTTCGCAAAACAACGCAAAAATGCAACAACTTGTCCTTTTTCTTGCAAAAATATCGTAATTTTTATTAAAAAATGGGCTTTATGGGTTGACAAAATGAATTTTAGATGATATTATGAGTCATACGCTTATAAAAATAAGCATGAAAGGAAATTTTTATCATGAAAAACATTGTTAAGATTCTTGCAGTTATGCTTGTAGCTGTTATGGCTCTCGGTTGCCTCGCTTCCTGCGGCGCAGATAAGGGCGGCGACAAGGTATACAAGATCGCATCCGACAACGCATTTGCTCCTTTTGAATACCTCGATGCAGAGACCAACACCTACGTAGGCGTTGATATGGACATTATGGCTGCTATCGCTGAAGACCAGGGCTTTAAGTATGAAATGGCTAACGTAGGCTTTGATGCTGCTCTCGGTCAGGTTCAGGCAGGTCAGGCTGACGGCGTTATTGCCGGCATGACCATTAAGCCCGAGCGCGAAGAGATTTTCGACTTCTCCGTTGGTTACTTTGAAGACGGTCAGATCATGGTTGTTGCTGCTGACAGTGACATCGACTCTCTCGAAGACCTCGCCGGCAAGGTAGTTGCTACCAAGGCTGGTACCATGGGTCTTGAATTTGCTGAAGCAAACAAGGAAAAGTACGGCTACACCACCACCATGTTTGAGGGTTCTGTAGAAATGTATCAGGCAGTTGCACAGGGTTCCTGCGTAGCATGCTTTGAGGACCGTGCAGTTATCGGTACCGCTATCAAGAATGGCGAAGTTAACCTCAAGACCGTTGGCGAAGTTATCAACCCCGCTCCTTACGGCTTTGCAGTTAACAAGGGTCAGAACCCCGAGCTTATCGAGATGTTCAACAAGGGTCTTGAAAACATCAAGGCAAACGGTAAGTACGACGAAATTCTTGCAAAGTACGGCATGTAATTACCCCCTTTAAAAATTGCTATCGGTTAGCATGGTGCCGCGAAAGCGGCATCATGCTAAATTTTACTGTTTAGATTAGAAGAGTGGAAATATGAATTTGGATTTTACGAGAGTATTCAGTGATACTCTGCCGCTGTTGTTTGAGGGTACAAAGACTACCATTTCAATTGCGCTTATTTCAATATTTGCCGGTCTTTTGGTGGGATTTGTGTCCTGCCTTATGGGCTTGTCTAAAAATCCGGTACTCCGTGCGATTTCCAAGACTTATGTTTGGATTATCCGCGGCACACCGATGATCGTTCAGGCATTTTTCGTTTTCTATGCCATTCCCCAGTTTTTCCCCGGCATTATTCCTTCTCCCTACGTATCGGGATTTGTAACACTTACTCTTAATGCGGGCGCATACCTCTCCGAGATTATCCGCGGCGGTATTCAGGCGGTTCCCGTAGGTCAGACGGAGGCGGCTCGTTCTCTCGGCCTTTCTGCGTTCAAGACCATGATAAAGGTTGTTTTGCCGCAGGCGTTTAAAATTGCAATACCCTCGATGGTAAACCAGTTTATCATCACTGTTAAGGATACGTCTATTGTATCTGTAATCAGCCTTAATGAAATCGTTAATAATGCAAAGAAGGGTATCGGTATGAACTACCGCTTCTTTGAAACATATATCGTTGTAGCAGTATTCTATCTCGTTATTATTTCTGCGCTTATGATGCTCTCAAATTATATTGAAAAGAGGATGAACAATGAGCGAAAAGGTTAGAGTTATAGATCTTGAAAAGCATTTCGGTGATCTCGTTGTTCTTGATGGCATCAACGTCACCATAAACGAGGGAGAAGTTGTGTGTGTTATCGGACCTTCCGGTAGCGGTAAATCCACATTTCTTCGTTGCATCAACCGTCTTGAAGAAGCAACTGGCGGCCAGATTTTCGTTGACGAGCTTGAAATAACCCACAAAAAAGTAGACCTCAATAAGGCGCGTGAAGAAATCGGTATGGTTTTTCAGCAGTTTAATCTGTTTGCAAATTATACCGTACTTCAGAATATCATGCTTGCGCCCGTTGAGCTTAAGAGAATGACAAAGGCACAGGCTAAAGAGAAGGCAATGGAGCTTCTTGAGCGTGTAGGTCTTGCAGACAAAGCGTCAAATTACCCAAATCAACTTTCCGGCGGTCAGCAGCAGCGTGTTGCAATTGCGCGTGCCCTTGCAATGAACCCCGATATCATGCTTTTTGACGAGCCGACAAGTGCGCTTGACCCCGAAATGGTTGGCGAGGTGCTTCAGGTTATGAAGGAGCTTGCTGCGGCAGGCATGACTATGATTGTCGTTACTCACGAGATGGGCTTTGCCCGCGACGTTGCCGACAGAGTTTTGTTTATGGCTGACGGTAACATCGTCGAAGAGGGCACTCCCGAGGAGATTTTCGGTAATCCCCAGAATGAGAGAACCAAAGAGTTCTTGTCCTGCGTACTTTAAGTGAAAATAAAACCCGCTTCGGCGGGTTTTTGTTTTGTAAAAGTTAATAATGTAAATTAGTGTTTACGGGAGCAAATTGGAACGCACAAATCCGTAGGGGCGAATATCATTCGCCCGTTTGTAAAACATCTAATGGCGGCTTTTCGGGCGATTAATAATCGCCCCTACAGGTTTGATAATCATTTTCGCTTAGTGCTTATAACCTTCATTTTACATTAACATAAATCCCCACTTTTTGTGCATACTATTAACGAAAGGAATGGTAATAATTATGGACATAAACAAAGAGGAATACAAAAAATACGTCAAAGAATCTGCTCCAAAGTCGCCGATAATCAAAAACTGCCTGCTTGCCTTTGTTTTCGGTGGCGGAATCTGCACTTTCGGTCAACTGCTTTTTGATTTTTACACCGCCGTTACCGACTACGACAAGGACGGACGCTACGCGCTTGTCAGCATAACAATCATTTTTATCACCGCGCTTCTAACCGGTATCGGCGTGTTTGACAACATAGCAAAGCACGCAGGCGCCGGCACTCTTGTTCCCGTTACGGGATTTGCAAACTCGGTGGTGTCCCCCGCAATTGACACAAAAGCCGAGGGGCTAATTTTAGGCGTAGGCGCAAAAATTTTTACGGTTGCAGGTCCTGTTATACTTTACGGCATGCTGTCCGGCACGCTTTACGGCGTGATACTGTGGATAGTGCAACTGTTATAATTGACAAACTTATAAAACAATGATATCATGGTAATATTATTATGTTAAAATGGAGCCTCTACCATGAAAAATCTGATTGCAATTCTTTTTGCGTTCACCTTTATGATTGGCACACTTGTTAGTTGTAACGTAACCGAAAAGCTCGGTATAACCAAACCGGAGCAGCACGGCCACGAAATGCACGAGGTTACACTCGAAGAACAGCGCGTATACGATAAGAACGGCGTTGAGGTTATCGTAAAATCCCTTAACTACAGTGAAAAAGCGTACATCATCGTAAACTTTGAGGTACACAACCACACCGAGCAGGATATTCGCGTTTGCACCGACTATTTTGAGGCAAACGGTATTTATCTTGCAAGACACGCCTTTGAGGACGAATATTGCATATGTAAAGCAGGCGAGATAACGACCGACCGCATTAAGATTGCGCGCGCCCGCCTTAACATGGCGCATATCGAGCATATCAAGGACCTCGACTTTTCGCTTTGTATCGAAAACGGGCACTTTGAGGCAGACGAATATGACCACGACCACGGTACCGCCGAGGTTGGCATGCACTTTGTTGTAGACGGTGTAATTGCTGCGGCGACAGAAGAAATTATTATACCAACCAATTGCGACGCAGATTATACGCAGGATATTGACAAACACGGCACAGTGCTTATGGACAAAGACGGCATCTATCTTGTTTTGCAGGATATATATATAAGTGACGGCAAGTATACCACCATCGTTGCGTACTGCAAAAACGATGCCTCCGATATCATGCGTGCAACAATTTATATTCACAAGATAAACGGCATGGACTATGAGAATGACGGCAGAATAAGCATGCTGAACGACCATGAGGGATTCCCGTCCTGCTCGCTTTTCGGACTCCTTAAAAACGAGCTTGGAGTAACCAAAATCGAAAACGCGGAGATTTCATGCAAGGTATATCTCGGCGACGGCGATAACAGCACGCTTGTCCACGAAACCGAGCGTATGACACTTGAGTTTTAAATACAAAAAGGTTTCCGCATGGCGGAAACCTTTTTTAAAACAAAAACTGTGAAAGCAGGTCAAAGACCTCTTCTTTGGTTTTATCGGGGGCAAGGGAAAGTATCTTTTTGATGCGGTAGCTTATCGTATTTTCTGCGATAAAGAGCTTTGCCGCGATTTTTGAGTAACTTTCTTTATTGAGCACCTCGCGCAGGATACTTATATCAAGCTTGTCACAGCCTGCAAGCAATTTTTCGACAAGCAGCACCTTTTTCACATCGGGGTCGCGGAAAAAATCTGTCGCACCCGACGGCTCTACAACGAAATCGCTATGCTCAAGCTTGATGTCCACCGCTTCGCAGTGGCAGTCAAAGATGTCGCAATGAAGCAAAAACGAAAGTGCGGAGATTTCAGGGTCGTTTTTGAGCATACGGTAAGTGTTTACCGCAAGGCGGCCCGCATCCATGCTTTTAACCTTGGCGACCGCAATATTGTGAATTTCGAGGTTGGAGAGGGTGGTATCACCGAAAGTGGCGATATGATAATCCTGTGGAACGGAATATCCGAGGTTCATAAGTCTGCGGAGCAACACAACTGCGGAAACATCGTTGGCACAAAGCACCGAGTCGTATTCCCCAATGCGCTCAATCAGGCGGTCACAGGTTTTTGAAAGTGACTCCTTGTAGGTGAAAACGTCGTTTTCGCTGCCGCCGTTTTGCAAATAGTTATTAAGCTTTTGCATATCGGTGGAGCTTTTCAGATTGCCCGAGAAAAACGCGGTGCGCTTACAGCCGCGGTCACGCAGATATTTCATCAGCTTTTGCGCCGCATCGCCGTAATCCATGATAATAAAGCTTGCAAACGGGAACTGCTTTTGATAGTTTGCAATTGAAAGCACAATCGGGTGAATTCCGTTTTTATAAAGCAGACTCATGCTTTTTGAAGCCCAGACAAGCGAAGAGCCGATAAGAATAACGTGAGTATCGCTAAAATTTTCATCAAAAATAAAATCGGTGTCGGTATGGATTTCCAGAGGCATATTTTTGCGCTTTGCCTGCGCGGTGATGCCCTTGATGTAACTTGTGCACCAATGCGAATTTATAAACGCAGACTCCACAAGTACATGCATTCGACTCTCACCTCCTTGATTTTTCATACATTTTATTATATATATTCTATCACAAAAATTAAAATCGGTCAATCATTGCAAAAAATTACTTTACTTTAGGGTAATTTTTTGTATGGATTTACTTAAAAAAGTGTGATATTATAGTAATGTATAAACTAATATAGGCGAAATCCGCCTCGAAAGGAGTAATAATTTTGAAAAAGATTATTAGCATGATGCTTGCTTTAGCATGCGTATGCCTTGCTTTTGCTTCTTGCGGCGAAACTCCCGCAGAAACAACCGTAGGTGTTACCGGCGAAGCAACCACCCCCGTAGAAAAAGAAGTTGTTCTCAAGGGCGACTACCAGGGTAAACAGTTCCGTATCCTCTCCGCAGGTAACGATGCTTGCAACGACTTTAACTACGAAGAAGAAAACCCCGACTACACTTACCTCGAAAATGCACAGTATGAGCGCGTGCTCACCATGGAGCAGAACTTTAACATCGACATTTATCAGGATGTTAAGTCCGGCTACTCTAGCGCATCCAGCGGTAAGCCCGGTCCCGGCTTCAATGCTATAAACACCCAGATTGCATCCAACACTCCTAACTACGACCTCTGCCTTATCGCGTCTTATGACGTTTCGCAGCTTGCAACCATGGGTTATCTCTATGACATGAACCACGTTCCCTCTATCCAGCTCGACTCCACCCGTTGGGACAGCAATGCTACAGACAGCCTTTCTATTAAGGACGTAGTATTCTTTACCACCGGTGAAATCACCGTTTCCGATAACAACTGTGCATACTGCATTATGTTCAACAAGAAGCTTGCAGATGACTACGGTATCGAAAACCCCTATGACCTCGTTAAGGGCGGTCAGTGGACTATTGAAAAGTTTTCTGAAATCGCAAAGAGCGTTTCCGAAGACCTCAACAACGACGGTAAGTTTGACGGCAGCGACCTCTACGGTCTCCTCGTTTGGGACGACTCCATTACAGGTATGGTAAATGCTGCAGGTCAGCGTTGCTGCACAGTTAACGACAACGGTCAGATTGAGCTTACCTTCTACAACGAAACCACTCTCGATGCGCTCAACAAGTATGTTGAAATCGCATATGACGAAGTACATGCTCTCCAGTATCAGCGCCTTAACAACTCCGGCGGAGGAGATACATGGTGGCAGAACAATCAGGGTCTCTTCTTCACCTCGCTTGTTGGTGAAATGCCCAAGTACCGTGAAATGGAAAACGACTTTGGTATTCTTCCTTATCCCAAGCTTTCTGTAAATCAGGATACATATTACACCACCACCTCTCCCTTTAATTCACAGTTTGTTTGCGTTCCTCTCGTAGTTAACGATATCAAAATGGTCGGTGAAATCACCGAGGCTCTTGCTTACATCGGCGAAAAGGAAATCACTCCTGCACTTTACGATGTAACTCTTGAAGGTCAGTCTGCCCGTGATGCAGAATCTACCGAAATGCTTGATATCATCTTCGATAACATCGTTTATGATATCGGTTACTACTATCAGGTAGGTCCTTACAACAAGCAGCTTATTATCAACCTCCGTGAGCGCAACAGCAACTGGGCATCCATGTACGAGTCGCTTCTTCCTGCGGCAGAGTCCTGGATTGAAAGCATTAACGAAGCATACGCTTCTGCAGTTGCTATCTGGATGCAGTAATTAAATTTAAAAAAGGAACTCCTCGGAGTTCCTTTTTTGTTGTGATTGAGATGGTAAATTAATGTTTATAAGCACTAAGCGAAAATGATTATCAAACCTGTAGGGGCGATTATTAATCGCCCGAAAAGCCGCCATTAGATGTTTTACAAACGGGCGAATGATATTCGCCCCTACGGATTTGTGCGTTCCAATTTACTCCGCTAAAC
>JAZNOM010000069.1:0-16607 GCA_045580835.1 Eubacteriales bacterium | reverse complement strand
GGCAAATAAAAAAGCCCCTTTAGGGGCATGCCGGTGAAATTTCCGCGGTTGGCGGATCTTTCGGCGAGCCTATAGGCTCAGCCGGTATCATGCCCTAAGGGGGCTTGTGCAAACCACCGGCACGGCCGGTGGTTATGATTTGCCTATGGGCATTCATAGAAAATGAATAAAAAGGTCAGTTATGCACACCAATACTTATCTCGGACAGAGAGTTAAATTTTTAGTCCTAACATGACATAAACTTGACTCTCAAATTATTTGCATCTATACAGCTGGTCCCTACAAATACTATTGGCACAATTTCCAGAAAAGCAAAAATAGGTAGCATGGAGCTACCTATTTTTTGTTATTTTCCCGTTTCGTATCTGCCAACGAACAAAAGCTCGCCGCTTGTGTTATCGCGGATTGCAAAATAGAACGGTTTATCTGCGGTAAATTCTATCGGATCGGGCAGCTTTATCGGTGCCGAGGTGAGATTTGCAATTATTGCCGTAACCGCCGCGGCTTCGGTTCCGTTTTCGTCAACTCCGATATATGTTTTCTGCAAAACATCACTTACGAAAAGGTTGCCGCCTGACTTGCCAATATCAATCATATTGCCAAGGTCAGCTTTAACTTCGTCAAAAGCATCAATCATACCGAGAGCCTTCAGAATATCGACAAGTCCCACCGAATACTCAAATTCAAATTTCGGGATTGACAACGCAACTCTGGTGCTTTCAAACGAAGAGTTGTTTAAAAACTCCTCAACATTTACATCATCGCCGAGCATGATATACATACTGAAATCATAATCCGAGTCGGATATATAAAGCTCGTCATTTGTAAATCTGCCGTAATTGAGTTTTATTGCCTTTGTGCCGTTTGCTTCGCAGTATTCGTAGTAGGCGGTATCGTGCATGAAGTCAAGCTCGGTGGTCGAGCCGTCTGCATTGTTGAAAATTTGTTTGGTTGTAAGGTATTCTTCAAACGGAGTCTGCCAAGGTGCCTTGAAGTAAACCGCGTTTACGAGCGCGGTTGCAAAATCTCTATGGTCCTCGGTCAGAATAGTGGGTATTTTTTCTTTTGTCTTTTCGTTTACCCAGCCGTTTACCTCTTCAACCGAGTTTTCGCTCGTTACCTCGCGCACTTCTGCACTGTAGTACTTCTGCATTGTCTCGCGGTAAGGAGCAAGGAAAGCACCCTTGCCGCCAAAGACTGTCTGGTTAAGCCAAAGCGAGTTCGCAGTTTCAAGCGACATTACGCCTGCATATGTTGCATAGCGTGCAAGCAACGCCTCAACCTCCGTGTTGTATTTGTCAAGGTCGTCGATACCGATTGCCTTGAGTATCTGTGCCTTTGTTTCACCGTCGGCTCCGTTCGCAAGGAGAGCAAGACACATCTTTGCAGAGTAGGGGGACACCATGCGATTGCCGTCAGCCGCCGTCAGCTTCATAAGGTTATCGGCAAATGAGAGGTCATCGCTTGGAGTCGGAAGGTCAGGGCAGGTAATTATAACAGAATTTGTTGTGTCATCGGCGGGCGGACAGTATGTGCTTTCGGGCGCGCATCCCGAAAGGCACAAAAGCGTAAGTACAAGCGCAACTATTGACTTACTTTTCATCTTTTATCTCCTTTTTTGCCGCAGCCTTCTTTTTTCTGTGCTTGACAACGATAACAATCACGATAACAAATACCGCGATGATTACAAGATAAGGCGCAAGCAAAATGAGGGAGAACAATGTGCCTTCAAGAAACTCTGCAAACAACTCGCCCGACTCACTTATGGTTTCGGAAAGTCTGTCGCCAAAGGTCTTGGGTGCAGGGGAGGTGTATTTTGTAACCTCGTTCAAATCAAGGTGGAATGTTGCGTATTTAACGTCGTTGTCGATAGTGGTCTGTGTGTTGGTAAGCGCCTCAATTTCGTATTGAACGTCACAAAGGCGAGATTCGATTTCGAGCATTTCAGTGACAGTTTCTGCTTTTTCAAGCATTGCAAAAAGGCGCTCTTCCTGAATGCGATAGGACTTCAGGCGGTTTTCATTGTCATAATAACGCTCGGTAAGGTTTTGAACCGAGTTCTGGATGCTTGCCACGTTGTAAGCCTCGGAAATACCCGAAAGGAATGTGTCATAGTTTTCCTGCGGAATTCTCACGGTCATGCTGAGCGTGCGGAAACCCTTGGAGTTTATGCTGTTGAGATTGTACGCGTTTTCCGAAACTATAATGCCGCCAAGCGATTTTATAGTAGAATGAAGCGTGTCTGTTGCCGTGTCAAAATCTTCGGTTTCAAGAGTTACACGCGAGGTGTAAACAAGCTTTTCTTCTTTGAAAACAATATCGCCGCCCGTACCGCTTGCAGTGACGGAGGAATACTGAAACGAGCCGTTTTCAACCGTTACCTTTTCGGATTCATTCTGCGCAAAGTAAACATCAGCATCATCAAGCACTGCATAAGAGTTTTTCAAATCGCCTCTGTATCCGTAGTCCATGCTTTCGGCAACAGAAGCACCGCAGGCGGAAAACATAACAGCTACTACAAGCAAAAGTGAAATGACAGAAAGTTTTTTCATGGCAAATTCTCCTTTATTTCTTGAAAATCAGGAATTTAGAGAGAACATAATTTGCAATTACAACAAATACCGCGAGAGCGATTTTTACAATCCAGTCGTTGAATAAAAGCACATCTACAAGCAGAGCAAATCCGCCGATTTCAATGAGTCCCGAAAGTACGCGCGCCCCGAGAAAGGTCATAAACTCGCGCAGAATATGCTCATCGCTTTTATGCTCAAACACCCAAAGCTTGTTTGCAAAAAAAGCAAAAACTACTGATACTGCCCATGCAACGGTGTTTGCGATGCTTAAGTTTAATGCATCAAAGCCGTTTGTAAGCAGTGCATAGGTAAGCCAGTTTACTATTGTTGTAAGACCGCCAACTAAAACGTATATTATAAGTTCGCGGTATTTTTTAAAAAGTTCTCCTAATCTTTCCATTTGCCTATTTGTCGATATTAAATCGAAAAGTCCTCACATTTCTGAAATTTTTTGTTCAAATTCCTCAAAAAAAGAAATAATATTAAGCGCATCGAGCAGTGCGTTTGCACTCATTCCGCTTGGCAGCGCGTACAAAGCTGCAAGTTTATCGCGCTTATCAGCACTGTTTTCACCGCCGGAAAGACCGTTAAAATAAAAATCGCGCTTTGTTATCGGTGTGCGTGAGTCTTGCGCAGCACTTTCATATTTTCTGAAAAGCTCGCGTAAAATGTCCGCATCAATACCCTCAACGCCGAGTGTGCCTTCTTTTGAGCCCTCGCGCTTGCGCTTTTCTTTGCCCTCTATTTTAGGGATATATAGGTTAATAACCTTTTCGGGAGGCAAAAAGCTTTTGATATAAGCGCGAATAACCTTGCCGGCACCGTCACTGTCGCAGAGAATGATAACTCCGTTTTGGCAAAGCGTTTTTATCAAAGCCTTTTTTTCTTCACTGTTAAAAATTCCAAAACCGCCGGTGGTGATTATTTTTGCATCAAGTATCGAGTCAAGCTTGATTTTGTCGTATTTTCCTTCCACTATTACAGGCAGGGAAATCTTTATCTTTTCACTCATGTCTTACCACCTCTTGCGGCTTCGCAGATAAGCGATTTGAGTCTGTCGTAGCTTGTGGTTTCGCTCTTGATTTTGAGGTCAGCCTCGCGGCACAGCGAAAGCACATGGCTGATTTTTTTAAGTGTAGTGCCTTTAGCCGCGTTTGCGTAGATTGAAGCGCGATATTCGTTCATTTTAAGCTTTTTTGCAATGTCCGTATACGGCACGCCGCCGTCAAGCGCCGCTTTGACCTTGTAAAGGTCGATGTATGTGCTGTAAATTCCTGCAAAAGCGATTGCAGGGCGGATATGCTTTTGCTCCATGAGGTGCAAAATGCCAAGTGCCGCATCGGTTTTGCCTGCAAGCACCGCGTTAGAGAGCGCAAAAGGCTCAAGCTCGCGCGTTTCGCAACATATATTTTTGATGTCGTCTGCGGTAACGGTATCTCTGCCATTTGCGTGCAGGTACGCACATAGCTTGTCAATCTCGCCTGCCATTGTCATCATGTCTGATGAACATTGGTCGATAAGCTGATAAACCGCAGGAGTTTCTATGCCGAGCCCGTCTTTTTCAAAGTGCTTTGCCGCCCAGTTGGCAAGCTCTCTCCCGGTTGCCTTAGGCAAATATGCACACTTTGCCGCCGCAACCAGCTTTTTGTAAAGTGGCGAAGGCTTTGTAATCTTTGCACCTTTTGAGGTACCGTAGTCAAGCGCACCGCTTGCTACGTTCATTAGAATTACCGCGTGGTCATATTCGTTAGCCGAGGCAAAAAAGTCAAGCAATGCTTCAATCTCGGAGTTTTTTAACTCCGTAAAATTAAACTCTGTAAGTTCAATAAGCTTTTTTTCCTCAAAGACGGGCGGAGTTGCAAGTGCGTCAAGCATTGCATCGTCTGATAGATTTTTTGGGGTAAAAACGGCATGGTTAAAAAGAGCATACGGGCTGTCGCCAAGCACGCTCTCACGGATTTTAGAAGCGTAAAAACGCTTCAGGTAATCCTCTTCTCCAAACAGAATGTAAATGCCGTTTGGTTCTTTGTATTCTTTTTTAATTTCAACCTCTGCCACTGTTTAACCTCATAAAATGCTGATAGTTATAATTGTTTTTTCGGCAAGCACACCGTTCATCTCAACGAGATATTCAGCATGCATGCTGCCGCCGTTATAGCTTAAATTGTTTTTTAGCGAAAGCGTGTTTACGCAAAGCTCAATAGGGAAGTACGGTGTTTCGTAAACGCAAAGATGCCTGCGGCCTTCTTCAAATACAAGCGCGGTTGAAACCGTACCCTCGCGCAAAATGCTTACAAGAGTAGGAGTTTTTTTGTCAAAAAACACCTTGGTTTTTGAGCCTTCAAGCCCGGTTATTTCCGATTCTTCGTATTCTATTTCAATTCGAGTACCTTTGTCTGCAACGGTACAATCGGTTGTAAGTGTGGTAGTTTCGCCGTTTTCACTGTCACCAAACGAATCGCCGCCGTTTTCCTCAAATTGGATAACCTTTGATATTATTCTTGCTTTTGCAAATCTTTTTTTAATGCTTTTCATAACAGTTCCTAATAATATTATTATGTTTTAAATATTTTATCATCATTTATATGTAATGTCAAATAAAAATAAGGAGAAGCAATGAAACGATTATTGATATTAACCGTACTTCTTATAATCCTTTGTATAAGCATATCCGCAACCGATGAATGTACCTATCTTGCAAAAATTGCGGCAACTGCCGCGCCTGATGCGCCATTTGTTGTAAAGGTTGTCTTTTGCGAAATGCTTATGAACCGTGTAAAACACGAGAATTTCCCAAACACACTGCCTGCGGTTTGCTTTTCAATGGGCATACGCGGCAAACTGAAAAATCCGACTGCCGATGATATTCGCGCAGCCGCGCTTGCTTTGCACGACTTCGGTTTCGGCGGCGACACGCTTTACTTTGAAAAATGCGACAAAATAAAACGCACACCGCCTGATAAGCAAAGCGGCATGCGCCTATATGATTGGTATTTTTATTAGTTCACATCTGAAAACTCATCGCGCGCAGAAACGACGGAAAAATTTTCATCATTCGTTACAAAAATTCTTCGTTTAGGAGGCGCTAAACGCGCGAATTTTTGTTTAGACTGAACGAAAATTGTTTCTCGCCGCCTGCATCACGTGAGTTTTTAGATGTGAACTACAAGCTCCATATAAATGCGCCTGCGCAAGACATTTGCATCGGTAATGCGAACTCGCAAAGATTGACCGAGCTTGTACTGTTCGTGTCCGCGGCCGAGAGTCAGCGTTTCTTCACGGAATTTATATCCGTCTCCAAGCACTTCTATCGGGATAAAGCCTTCGCAGGTGTTTTCAAGTTCACAGAAAAGCCCAAAAGAAGTTACCGAGCTTATAGTGGCGTCAAACTCTTTGCCCACTTCTTTTTCCATAAAGATTACCTTGTAAAGGTCCTCGATATCGCGCTCTGCGTTCATCGCTTTAAGCTCGTTGTCGCTTGATGCGGCGGCGCTTTCGGCGGCAAACTTTGTATATCTCTTTACTGCCGCTTCTTCACCGTGCTCTGCAGCATATTTCAGTATGCGGTGAACCGAAAGGTCGGGGTATCGCCTTATCGGAGAGGTGAAATGGCAGTAATATGAAAGACCAAGACCAAAGTGGTCGTCACGCACCTCACTGTATTTGGCTTTCATCTGTGCGCGAAGCGTAATACGCGAGATTACATTTTCCATACCGCGCTCTGCAGCCTCTGCAAGTATAGGCTCAAATGCCGCTGTTGTAAGCTTTTTAGCTCTTAATGACAGAGTTGAAAGACCTGCGTTTTGAACAAAGTTTTTATATGCGGTCAGCTTTTCCTCGCTCGGCGCCTCATGCACGCGAAAAACGGAGGGCAGTGAGCGCGCACACATATAGCGTGCAACTGCCTCGTTTGCGGTGAGCATGAATTGCTCAATCATCTTTTCGGCGTCGCCGTGTTCGCGTCTTACAATGTCAACGGGATTGCCGTTTTCGTCAAGGATAAACCTCGCTTCGGCGCTTTCAAGTTCAAGCACACCGCGTTTTCTTGCACGCTCTGCAAGCAAGAGGTAAAGCGGGTGCATAGCGGTAAGAGTTTTGTAAACACTCTTGTATTTTCTGTAGAACTTGGATTTTGATTTGTTTTCAAAAAGGTCGTTGACTTCGCTGTAAACGCCGCGTACTTTTGAGCGGATAATTGCATTTTCAATTCGGCATGAAACAATGTCGCCCTGCTTGTTTAAATCAATAATTGCCGAAAGTGTATACTTGTCCGTATCCGCATTAAGTGAGCAAACACCGTTTGAAAGGCAGACAGGAAGCATCGGTACAACCTTGTCGATAAAATAGACGCTTGTGCCGCGCGCAAAGGCTTCTTTGTCGGTGGGGGTGCCGTAACGCACATAGTGTGAAACGTCGGCAATGTGAACACCCAGTGTGTAGCCGTTTTCATTTGCATCAAGCGAAATCGCATCGTCAAGGTCTTTTGCATCCGCACCGTCAATGGTGAAAATCACCTTGTCGCGCAGGTCAAGTCGGTGCTCGGCGGAAATTGGCTCTTTTGCCGCTTCTTCAGCGCAGCGCACAGCTTCGTAAGGAAACTCTGTTCTTATTCCATGTTCAAACAGTACGGACTCATAGTTTGCGCCAAGCGAAAACGTCTTGCCCATGTCGCGCACGATTTCGCCTTTCGGCGGGCGTGGACCGCGTCCGTAGTCAAGCAGTCGTACCTCGACCTTGTTGCCGATAGGTATGTCTTTGATATCGTCAATCTCTGCTTCAAATCCAAGGCGCGGATTGTCGGGGATCACTCGGTAGGGCGAAAAACTTCTGCCAAGCAGTCTGCCGTCTAAAATAAGCGTGCCGCAAAACTCTTTTACGGTGCGCTCAAGTATTTCTGCAACTTCGCCCTCGGCGTGAAAATCGCCGCCGGCTTTTTTCAGTTCGCGCTTTTTCACGTTTACCGCGACGCGGTCACCGTCAAAAGCCCCCTCGGTAAAACGTGCGGGTATAAAAATGTCAGCAGGGAGCTTGTAGCTCTCGTCAGCGGTGACAAATCCAAATCCGCGCTCTGTTGCACTAAAAACACCCTCAATTCGCACGATGTCACTGTATGAGCTTTTCAGGCTTTCATATGACGGTGGGGAAGAGCGCTTTCTTTTTGAATTCTTTGCAAATCTTTTAGCCGCCTTGCTTTTGGCAAAGGGCGTTTTTTTATTCTTTCTCATATATTCCTTATATCAAATGTTAAAAAAATATCCGCTTTTAGTATAAACCAAAAGCGGATAATAAAACCCAAAACAAATTAGTTCTCTTCGGCAACTGCTGCAGTGGTAACAACTGCTTCGGTAGTAGCAACTGCATCGGTGGTAACAACCGCATCGGTAGTAGCAACTTCCGCGGTGGTTACATCGCCGGTCTCTTCGGGAGCAGCAGTAGTAACAGCGGCAGTGGTGGTAGCAGCGTCATCACCGTTGACAATGTTGATGTTGCTCTGGCTGAAATTGCCGTCAACAATGAAAGCGGCAACTACTAAAACTACAAAAACGATAGCGATAACGGTTGTAGCCTTGGAAAGAACTTTGTCAATGGTTTTGCCCTTGGTCTTGCCGAAGAAGGTTTCAGCACCGCCGGAAATGCTTCCGGAAAGACCCTTCTGTTTACCCTGCTGGAAAAGAACAGCAACAACAAGGAAAAGCGCACAAACCAAAATTATAATTCCAAGAATCCATTCAATAGCATGCATAAGTAATCTATCCTCCGAAATTTTATACAAATTTTAAATTATGTTTTTGCAATGCGGATTTTATTTTATCATAATAAAACAAAAAAATCAATACAAATTTGAAAAATAAATAAAAAAATGATAATTCGCGAATATATTACACAAAAAAGAATTTTTTAGTATTGTTAAAAGGTGTTGGGTGTGATAAAATGAAAATAACATTATTTATTAGGAGGCAAACATGGCAGTTCGTTTTCAAAATCCTATTCTCGAAAAGGGCGCAGACCCTTTTGTAACTCTCTTTGAGGGAAGGTATTACTATGTTTATTCTTGCGCTGACCGCTCAATTCAGGTAAGCTCTGCCGATAATATCAATCTTCTTAACCGTGAAGGTGTAACAGTGTTTATGCCCGAAGACGGTCTTGAATATTCAAGAGAACTCTGGGCGCCCGAAATCCACTGTATCAATGGCGACTGGTATCTCTACGTTGCTGCCGACAACGGCAAAAATGTAAATCATCGCATGTATGTTCTCAAGTCCAAGAACGGCCGTCCTGACGGCGAGTATGAGATGATTGGTAAAATTACCTCTCCCGATGACCACTGGGCAATTGACGGCACCGTTATCCAGTATAATGGCGAGCTTTTCTTCTCCTGGTCAGGTTGGGAAGGCGATGAAAACGTTGCGCAGAACATCTACATTGCAAAGATGAAGTCGCCCACAGAAATTGAGGGTGATCGCGTGCTCATTTCAAAGCCTGAATACGAGTGGGAAAAGCGCGCATGCGGCTATTCTCTCGGTGACGGCAAGTTCCGCCCCGATATCAACGAAGGTCCGCAGATTCTTTACAAGGATAACACTATACATATCGTATATTCTGCATCAGGAAGTTGGAGTCAGTATTACTGCCTCGGCTTGCTCACTTTCCGCGGCGGCGATATTATGGACCCTGCAAACTGGACAAAGCATCCTGAACTTGTTTTTGAGCAGAGTGAGGGTACACACGGTACAGGGCACTGCTCGTTTACCACTACAAAAGACGGTAAGACTGATGTTATAGTTTACCATGCAATGCGTACTCCTAACGGTGGTTGGGGCGCAAGAGGCGTTCGCGCACAGACATTTACTTGGGATGGTGACATGCCCGTGTTCGGCAAGGCGGCAGGTCTTGACGAGTGGATTGAAATTTCCGAATAATCACATATAAAAGAAGGTATTAAAATGAAATACATACTTGAAAATGATAAGCTTAAAGTAGGTGTTGCCACTCTCGGCGCAGAGCTTCAGAGCATTTATTCAAAGGTTACCGAAAAGGAATACATGTGGCAGCCGGGTGCTGAAATCTGGAACACACACTCCATTCTCCTTTTCCCAAACCCCGGTAGAATTGCACATGACCGCACAATTATTGGCGGCAAGGTATATCCTGCAACCATGCACGGTTTTGCAAAGGATATGGAGTTTGTCTGCACATCCGCAACAAAAGAAAAGGTAGTGCTTGAACTTGCGTCAAACGAAGACACAAAGTTCTTTCTTCCTTATGAGTTTATCTTCCGCGTTATCTTCGAACTCACGGGTGATGTACTCGAACAACGCTTTGAGGTTGTAAATAAGGATCAAAGGGACGTTTACTTCTGCCTTGGCGCACATCCCGGCTTCTACTGTCCTATCGAACTTAATGAAAGCGGAGATGACTATGTGCTTCGCTTTGACCCTCCGCAGCACTTTAACCGTACCGAAACAGAGGCTGGCACACGTCTTCTCACAGGCAAAAAGACTCCAGTAGAGCTTGAAAACGGCACTGACATGTTCGTTGGCGAAAAGTTCTTTAATGATGACCCTAAACTTTTCAGCGATATAAAGGCAGATACAATCACCCTTCTTTCCAAGAAGTCGGGCAGATTTGTTGAAATGGGCATTAAGGGCTTCCCATATATGTGTCTTTGGGGCGTACCCGATAAGATGCAGATTCTCAGCATTGAGCCTTGGTGCGGCACGAGCGACCTCACTGATACCGACCATGTTTGGGAGACCAAGCTCGGCATCGAAAAAGCAGAGGTTGGCGGCACATGGACACGCACACTCACGTTCAGAGTTGGATAAATCGTACCCGTAGAGCCATAGCTTTATAGCGACGGTTTGAGTGATAATTTAACAGCCTTCAAAATTGATAAATATATTTTGAAGGCTGTTTTAATAGACAAAAAAGCGCTTATAATTAACGCAGAAAGGCTTGCAGAAGGTAAAATATATGAGAAAAATAATATTAATACTTGCTCTTGCAGTGTTGTTGTCTGCGTGCAACAGGGATTGTATAAAAGAACAAGGTCAGACCATGGCAACAACTGCCGAGAAAACAGAAGTTGAAACAACCGCCTCGACCACCGCGGAAACCGCTACTGAAACAACCGCAGCGCCCACTGATAAAACGCATGAAAAACCGGAAGTTTTTACTATGGATGCGGCTTTTTCTGTTGAGGATTATTTTGGCGGAGATGTTTTGTATAAAGCGGATTTTGACGGTGATGGAGAAAAAGAGAACTGCATTGTGAAAATAGTCGGACACGGCACGCAATGCTATGTCGAAGAGATTGAAATTACAAGGGTAAACGGCGAAAAAATAGTAGTTGAACATCCCGTCACCGCTACGGGTATGCGCTCTAATCTTTATAAATTTCAAGACAGCTACAATATTTATTTGCATGCAGGACCTGAAGGGTATACCGAAATCGTGTACCCGTTTGACAAGCTTTCCACTGCCGAGAAAAATCTTATCAATCCTCAATTTGGCGACATTTTCGACTATAGTGTGATAGGAGATAAGCTCTATTTCAGAGGAAGTATCGCTTGCGGTTTTTCGGAGGTTTTAGGCGACATTATATATGAGTATACATACCGTGACGGCTCTCTCAAAGTAAGCCATATTCTATATAAGGATTATATAGACGGCGCGGATTACGATCTCGGCGATGTGGAGCCTACAAGCTCGCTGCTGGTTGAACCGTGCAAAGAGGATAAAAGCGATGTGACACTTCCCGAAGGCGATTGTTTAGTGGAGTCGCATGCGATTATGTCCAATCCCCAATTTTTAGTTTACGAAAAAGGGCTTACATACTATGTCAAGCAGTACACGAGCGCTCTTTCGGAAGAATACACGCTTAAAAAATACACGCTTTCTCTTCCCGAGGGATACGCCGATGGCGTTATCGTTTCTGACAGCCCCGGTGGCGGAAGCGGAGAACTTGGTCTTGCAGTACGCGCTAAAAAAGGCGAGCATGAAGTTGTGCTTCGCTATCTGTTCTACGCAGATAAACTTATGGCACCCGTTGAGGTTTGGGAGGACTAAAACTCCAATATGTAAAAAAGCATGGCATAGCCGCATTTGCGGCTATGCCACGCTTTTTTATTTCACTAGTTTGAGTTTTATCGAGTATAAATTGTTTATCGGTACATAATCTGTAATCTCGGCGTAGTATGAATATCCTGCGTCTTCAACGCCTTGGCTGTAACTGCCTTCCTGCTTAATATTGTTTACATATAAGCCGTCGACTTTGATATGTTCGGTCGAGCGCACGGTAACACCGCTTGAGGTAAAGCTTATGGCGTAAATTTTACATTCGCTTGGAAGAGAAAATTCTGTAATTTTTCCGTCACTGAAAGTAAGAATAATATCATCGCTGTGAGGCGTATCTTCGGTTGGCATCACATAGCCTGCGTAGTTTGCACGAACGGGCAGATATGTGCGCGCGGCAACGGTGCATTTAAATATGTTTGAAATATATGCGTGACCGCTGTAGTACAGATGGATTTGCTCGCCGTAAAGCTCCACGCCGTCAAGCTTTACTGTGTCGTTAAAACCGTCGTATGTAAGATAGACAATTTCGTTAGGAGCAACGCCGCCGATAGGCTCGCCGCCGATTTCGCTCGAATGGTATGTGTTTAATCCGCCGTAACCTGCATTGGCAATGTCATAAGAAGCAAGCACGCCGCGAGTGGCTTTTTCGATGTCTATGCCGAGCCTCTCACAGTATTCGTACATGTCGATTTCACGGTCGTTTGCAGCGTCGTAATAGTAGATTTCCTGACCAAATGCACCCTCGGAGTACTGCCAGCCCGTGTAATGCTTCATGCGAATGAAAATCAGGTTATCGCGAGTGGAGGTTTCGTAGGAAATATCGTATAGATACTGTGCTTCTTTATCGTTCATAAGCTCTACGATTATTTTTTGATACTTTTCGCCGAGTTTTTTATTAAGCGCCTCGGCGCCCGGCTTATCAGAGTCTATTCTCGGATATTCGATTTTGTGTGTGAATCCAAACTCGCCGCCCTCAAGTGTATCTATCGCTGTTTTTGTAACGGAGTCAGCTAAAACCACTTCGGGGACTCTTGGCACTGAATATCCGAAAAATTCAATGGTTTTGAGTTCATCTGCTGGGATATATTCTCTCGCGTAGAAGTTGTATTGATACAGGTTCTCATCGTCGTACATTTGACCGCCTGCAGTGTAGCGTTCGCCGCCGTTTACAGAGATTTCCCAGTCATCAAGGCGCACGTTTGAATAAACCGTAATTGCAGTTGAGGAAATCTTAATATTGTAGATTCCGCTATATTCGGGGATTGAATATTCGGTAACTTTTCCGTTTTCAAGGGCGATTTTAACTTCGCTTTCAGAGTAGCTTGTCGGGAAGATCACCGCCACATATCCCATGTAGTGAGGATACTTTGGAGCAAGCGTTTTGCGGTCAAGTGCAAAACGGTATGTACTTAAAACGTACTGCTGACCGTTGTAATAGAGGTTGACCTCGTTGTCGGTGACCTCAAGACCGTCAAACTTGTAGTAAAAATCCGACTGCTTTGCAGGAAAGAGTTTGCCGGGGGCTGGCTCGTAAATTGCGTTTTCATCCTCGCCGCTTATCACAACGCTCATATCTTCCATGTACGAGTGCGCAAGCTCGTATGTATAAACTACATTTTCTTTTGCTTTTTCAAGGTCAATGCCGAAATGTGCAGCATATTCCTCGGAGGTAAGCTCCTTGTCGCTTGCTGCATCGTAGTAATAGATTTTTTGCTCGTGCATGCCCTCGGAATACTGCCATCCTGTGTTCTCGGAAATGCGTATAAAAATAACGCCGTCACATACCGAGGAAGTATAGTTGAAGTTGTAAATATTGTTTCCCTCGGTGCCGTTTTTAAGCTCGCTTATCGTTTTTTCATATTTAGCTGCTATTTTATCATTGAGTGCCATGGCACCGGGCTTGTCGGAGGCGATTTTTGGATATTCTATCGAGTGGGGATAGTCAAAACCGTCCCAGCCCATTACGTCAACGATTGGCTTTTCGTATTTTACAGCAGTTATTACATCGGGTACTTCCACAGCAGGAACAACAGGTAAGGTTTCCGCTGCGGTAGTAGTTTCTATAGTGGTGGAAATCTCGGTTTCGTAAGTTGTTTCGGTTACTTCGGTTGTGGATACGTTTTCTCCGTCGCAACCGCAAAGTAAAAGAGACAGAGCAAACATCAATATAAACAGTTTTTTCATTATAATTGCTCCTTTCATGTTTGTAATTCTATTTTACCATATAACAAACGCTTTTGCTATACTTTTTGCGGATTATTGTATCAATTTATTTACATTAATATTGTTGCATTTGCAAAACCGTTATGTTATAATAAATTGTTATAATTTACTTCGATGAAATGAGGGTTATGAAATGAAAGATAAATTGGAGGCGTTGCTAAAGGATGGCTCTGCAAAAATTCAAGCGGCACAGACCGAAAATGAATTGCAGGAAGTAAAGGGCGCACTCCTTGGCAAGCAGGGTAGCATTACCGAGCTTCTTAAGGAGCTTCCGAAACTTGATGTTTCTCTCCGCCCCGAAATGGGTAAAGCGGTGAATAATGTTAAAAATTTGCTTACCGAGCAGATAGAGGGACGCAGAGAGGAGCTTAAACTCAAGGCTTCCGAGATTTCTCCCGACTTTGACTATACTATCCCCGGCACTATGCCGAAAATCGGCGGACTTCATCCCATAACACAGATGTGCTATGACCTTAACGATGCTTTCCGTTCCATGGGCTTTGAGATCTTTGGCGGCCCCGAGATTACAAGCGAGTATTATGCGTTTGATAATCTTAACTTCCCGCCAAATCACCCTGCACGCGAGAGCATGGACACGTATTGGCTCGAGGGCGCAGACAGCGGAGAGGCTAACGAAAAGCTTTGCCTCCGTCCGCACCTCACCGGCGACAGTGTGCGCTATATGATGACACATAAGCCGCCCTACCGCTTTGTTTATCCGGGCAGAGTTTACAGAAACGAAACTACTGATGCCCGCCACGAAAGAGCTTTCTTCCAGTATGAAGCGCTCATCGTGGACAAGGATTTCACATATACCGCAGGTAAGGTTATGATTAAGAGCATCCTTTCCAAGGTTTTCGGTCAGGATGTACCCGTAAGAATGCGCGCAGGTTTCTTCCCGTTTGTTGAACCCGGTTTTGAAATCGACATGGGATGCCTTGTATGCGGCGGTAAGGGTTGCAGCGTTTGTAAGCATGTCGGCTGGATTGAAATTATGCCCGGCGGCACACCTCACCCCAACGTACTTCGCGCGGCAGGTCTTGACCCCGATGAGTACACGGGCTTCTATGTAAATATCGGTCTTGACCGTCTTGTAATGATGCGTTACGGTGTTGACGACGTCCGTCTGTTCCACAGCACCGACCTCCGCTTCTTAAAGCAGTTCAATTAAGGGAGAGCAAAGATGAAATTATCACTGAGTTGGATTAAAGATTATGTAAAGATTCCCGATGATATGGATCTTACAAAGCTTGCGTATGACCTTACAATGTCCACGGTTGAGGTCGAGGGCGCAGAGAGCCTTGCAGAAAGTTTTGACAAGATTGTAGTCGGCGAAATTAAAGAAGTTCTTCCTCATCCCAATGCGGACAAGCTTCGCATTTGCAAGGTTGATATCGGCGACGGCGAGATTAAAGATATAGTTTGCGGCGGAAGCAATCTTGAAGCCGGAATGAAGGTAGTTGTTGCTTGTCCCGGTGCAATGGTGCGCTGGCACGGAGAGGGCGAGCCTGTTGAAATCAAAAATGCAAAACTTCGCGGTGCGCAGAGCTTTGGTATGATTTGTGCTTCTGTTGAAGTTGGTCTTGCCGACCTTTTCCCTGCGGCAGAGGAACACGAAATTATGGACGTTACCTCGTTTGGTGCTCCGGCAGGAACTCCTCTTGCGGTTGCACTTGACCTTGACGATATCATTCTTGAAATTGACAACAAGTCGATGACAAACCGTCCCGACCTTTGGGGTCACTACGGTATCGCGCGTGAAATCGCGGCACTTTATGACCTTCCTTTGGTTGAGTTTGAAAAATATGTTCCCGAAACTACCGAAAGCTACGATGTAAGAATTATGGACACCGAAAGATGTCCCCGCTACATTGGTGCAAGAGTTGAGGGACTTTCGGTAAAGCCTTCTCCTTTTGAGATGCAGAGCCGTATCTGGCGTGTGGGTATGCGTCCTATTAACGCACTTGTTGACGTTACAAACTACGTAATGCTTGCAACAGGTCAGCCTACTCACGTTTTTGATTCTAACCATATTATTGACCACATTGAGGTTAGACGCGCGGCCGACGGAGAAAAGCTTCAGCTTCTCAATGATAAGGATTTGGCACTCTCTACCGATGACCTTGTTATCGCCGATGCAGAGGGCGCAGTTGCGCTTGCCGGCGTTATGGGCGGCGCAAAGGACTCTGTTCTTCCCGAAACCGATAGCGTTATTCTTGAGGTAGCAAACTTTGAGTCAAGAGGAGTTCGCAGAACCGCGCTTCGCTATGACAACAGAACCGAAGCATCCTCTCGTTACGAAAAGGCAGTTGACCCCGAGCGTTGCGACATAGCGCTTTCGCTTGCTATGCAACTCTTTGCAGAGCTTTATCCCGAAATGAAGGTTACTGCGTTCAATGACCAATATCCGAACAAGCTTGTTAAAAAGGAAATTGACGTGGAGCTTGAATGGCTTGACCGCCGTCTCGGCAAGCGTATTCCCAAAGAGGTTGTTGAAAAGAAGCTCGGCACAATGGGCTTTGAGGTTACATTTACCGATACAAACATGCATGTGGTAGTTCCTACATGGCGTTCTACCGGTGACGTTTCCATTAAGGCAGACATTATGGAAGAGGTTGCCCGCATGTATGGTTATGAAAACTTTGAGGCAACACAGATTACCACCTCTTTTGACGGTGCAATAAATCAGCTTGACACCGACCTTGTTCGCAAGGTCAAGGAGTATCTCGCATT
>JAZNOM010000068.1:0-5044 GCA_045580835.1 Eubacteriales bacterium | reverse complement strand
TCGGCGGCAAGACGCGCCGTTGAAAATGCGATTTGTAAATTAAATCCGCCGGTATATGCGTCGACATCTATAATCTCTCCGCAAAAGAAAAGACCGGGGACTTTTTTTGATTCCATCGTCTTTGGCGACAGTTCCTTTACGGAAATTCCTCCCGAAGTAATTATCGCCTCACTTATCGGACGCGGTTGCTTAACCGTAAGCTCAAAATGCTTTAAAGTATTCAAAAGTGCGCGTCTTTCTTCTTTGGTTATTGCATTAACCTTTTTTTCGGGGTTAATGCCACAGCGCTTTATGATGACCGGTATCATCTTTTGCGGAAGAAGCGCTGAAAGGCTGTTTGCAAAATCTCGGTTTGCAAACTTTGCAAAATCCGAAAGCAAGCGCGCATCAAGTGTTTTTTCATCAAGTGCCGGCTTTAAGTCAAGAACGATTTTATATCTGCCGCGCTCAAACTTACCAAGATGAGAGGACGCGCTTAAAATCATCGGTCCGGTAACGCCGTAATGGGTAAACATCATCTCACCGAAGTCGCGGTAAACGCATTTGTTATTTGCAGTGTCAATTATCTCAAGCGCGGTGTTTTTAAGCGAAAGCCCCTGCATCTCCATTGGCTCACGGTCAATAGTTTCAAGAGGCACAAGTGATGGTGAAAGCGCGGTTACTTCAATGCCGAAGTCCTTGGCAAATCTATATCCGTCACCCGTCGAGCCGGTAAGCGGATACGATGCGCCGCCGGTTGCGATTATAACGCGGTCAAACTCACGCGCAGATGCGGCAATAACAGAAAAAACTTCGCCGTTTCGCTTTACCGATTTTACTTCTTCGTTTATATAATGAACACCGTTTCGCTTCGTATATTCGCGAAGCGCGTTTACAATGTCCTCCGCCTTGTCCGACTGCGGAAAAACGCGGTTGCCCCTCTCGGTTTTAAGCGGCACGCCAAGCTCCTCAAAAAAAACCTTGGTATCCGACGGCTCAAATGCCGAAAGTGCTGTGTACATGAATCTTGGATTTGTGGGTATATTCTCAATAACGGTATTTACATCGCAGTCGTTGCAGACATTACATCTGCCCTTGCCCGTTATGCGAAGTTTTTTACCGCTGAATTTGTTTTTTTCAAAAAGTGTTACATTGCCGCCAAGCTCTGCGGCATGGCCTGCCGCCATCATTCCTGCGGCTCCTGCGCCGATAACCGCTATACGCATCAGTCGTGCACCTTTGCGTAAGTGTTGTATTCGTCCCAGATGCGCTCAAGCTTGTCAAACACATCGCTGAGTTCGGTCTGCATTTCCTTAGCTATCGCAACAACCAAAGCGTTAAGCAAACTCAAGGGCGCAACAAAAGAGTCAACAATGGATGCCATATCGCTGCGGCAAACGAGAGTTTCGTTTGCATAGGGGGCAACCGGTGACATTGTGCTATCGGTAACTGCAACGATGTTGGTTCCCTGCTCCTTTGCATATGCAACTGCATTGATAAGTCTTGCACTGTAACGCGGAAAGCTTATAGCAATCATAACGTCGTCCTCGCCGATGCGCAAAATCTGTTCAAATACTTCACTGCCGCTTGTAGACTGAACCATGCGTACATTGTCAAACATAAGACGAAAATAGTGGGTCAAAAAGCTCGCAAGCGCGCTGGAAGAACGCATACCGATGATATAAATATTCTTTGCGGCGATAATCTTGCGTACTGCCTCATTAAAATCTTCGTGGTCAATCTCATCCATGGTGCGACGGATATTATCGATATCAGACTCAAACACACTGCGAAGAATGTCGCCGTCACCAATTCGTGTTGCAGCAACGACCATGCGCTGCTTTGTGGTAAGACGAGTGCGGATTATCTCCTGAAGCGAATGCTGAAGTCCGGGATATCCTTCAAATCCGAGTTCAATGGCAAAACGAACGACCGTAGACTCCGAAACGCCAACCTCTCTACCGAGTTTTGATGCGGTGAGGTACGCCGCTTTATCGTAATTGTTAATCAGATAGTTTGCAATGGTCTTTTGTCCCTTTGAGAAAGTAGGCATAAGCTCTTCAATTTCTCTGATAAGATCTTTTCTCATAATGCACTCACTTATCTTTTTACATAATATAATGCACTTTTGCGCATCACTTTATTATACCAAACGTTTTGCAAGAAGTCAACGCGATTCTTGCAAAAACTCCCGAATTTTAATACAAATTCGGGAGTTTTTGCAAGTGATTATTAAATTTTAAGCGTTTTTGCAAGAAATGCATCAAGTTCTCTTTCGCACGACTCTCTGTCTATAAGGTATCCGCAGGCGTGGAGCGCACCTTTAACGTATACGAAAGACTTGTCAGCGGTACACGCCTCATAATTCGCCTTTGTCATCTCAATCGGGACAAAGTCATCGTCCTCGCCGTGAACAAACAAAACGGGAATAGTATTGTGAGTCATCGCACCGAGCGCGGATGCATCTTTAAATCCGAAGTTTGCCTTTGAAAGAGCCATAATCTCTGTGATATTAAGTATCGGAAACGGCTTTGCATGAAAAGAATGATCAAGCACTCTGACAAAGATGTCATACGGTGATGTATAGCCACTGTCGGCAATAAGTCCTTTAACGTTTTCAGGCAAATCAAGCTCGCTTGACATAAGCACGGTGGATGCACCCATGGAAATACCATGCAACACTATTTCAATATCGGTGCCGAGTTTTTCCATTGCAAAGTACACCCAGTCGCGAAGGTCAAGACGCTCATGCACGCCAAAGGTGATATACTCACCCTCACTTTTCGCGTGTGCGCGTTGGTCGATAAACAAAAGGCTGCATCCTTTTTTATAGAAATACGGCAGCGACGCTATAAAATCATGCTCGGGATACGAGCGGTATCCGTGCGCATCAATCAAAAGCTTTTTACCGTCGCCGTTTTTTATCAGTGTGCCATGGAGCTTTAGTCCGTCAAAGCTTTCAATCCATACGTCCTCTTTTTCAAGCGTATCATAAAAAGCCTTGCCGTTTTCCCAAACATCGGCATGCGCCTTAAGCTGTTCCTTAAATCCGTCACCAAGCTCCATTTTTTGCCCGCGGCAAAGCGCAAAAGCGAAAAGTTTTTTGCATATAAAAATCAGTACCGCCACCATGATAATCAAAACCACAGCAGTTACAACTGCAAACACGGTCCAAAACATATCATCTCTCCTAAAATCATTTTAATTATTTTAGCACATTTTTAAATGTATTGTAAATATTTATGCTATAATAAAATAAAAAAACGGAGAATTTTATGAAGGTAAAATCATTTATAAAAAGTTTTTTGCTTACAACTCTCGGTGCCGCATGCTTTGCAGTTGCCGTTGCGTTTTTCTATGACCCATACAAAATCGCACCCGGCGGCATTACCGGCTTTGCGGTTATCATCAGTCACCTGTTCCCTGTTATTTCAACAGGTACGGTTGTATTTTTGATGAACGTGCCACTGCTGATATTGGCGCTTATTCGGTTCGGTAAAAAATTCGTCGTGCTGACCGTTTATGCAACCGCGTTCATGTCATTGCTTATGAACTTGCTTGAGCCGGTGGCTGCAACTCACGGCATTGTTACAGACGACCTCATCGTGCCTGCCCTCTGCGGCGCGGTTCTTGATGCAGTTGGACTTGGACTTGTTTATCGCGCAGGCGGCTGCACAGGCGGCAGTGACATCGTTATCAAGTTTTTGCGGCAGAAATACCGCCATATTCGCACCGGTGGCATGTCGCTTATCGTAAACGCAGTTGTTGTCACCGCAACGCTTGTTGCTTTCGGAAATTTTGAAATAGCAGTTTACTCGGCAATTGCAATGACTCTTTCAAGTTTTATCCTTGACAAGGTACTTTACGGCGGCGAGGGCGCAAAGCTCGTTTACATCATCAGCGACAAGTATAGAGAAATTACAGACGAAATTCTGACTAAAATAGAAATCGGCGTTACCCTGCTAAAAGGCGAGGGCGCATATCTGGGCAAAGAAAAAAAGGTTATCCTTTGCGCGGCAAAAAAGCAAACATTTCCGAAAATCCGCGACATTGTGAAAAGTGCTGACCCTAATGCGTTTATGATTATCACAAATGCAACGGAAATTTTCGGCGAGGGCTACAAGAGCCAGTTTAACGAGGAATTATAATGAAACCTGCAAAAGAGTCTATTGAGTTTAAAAGCGCGATATCCGTACAAAAAATGCGCGAGTGTGACGCACACACGATTGCAAACCTTGTCCCCTCAAAGGAGCTTATGTACCGCGCGGCAATGGGAATTTACACATCGGCAAAATGGAAAGGCAAAATCGCCATCGTCTGCGGCAGCGGAAACAACGCCGGCGACGGCTACGCACTTGCAGGCATACTTGCTGACAACGGTATAAGCGCGACGCTCGTTCGTGTGTCCGATAAATTTTCGGATGACGGAAAATACTATTATGACATTGCCATTTCAAAAGGCGCTTTGGAAAGCGACATTCTTGATTTCAGCGATTTTGACATAGTTGTAGACTGTCTGCTCGGCACGGGCTTTAGCGGCGAACCGCGCGGTAAATACGCCGATGCGATAAAAGCAATCAATACATCGGGAGCATATGTAATTTCGGCGGATATCAACAGCGGTCTAAACGGCGACACGGGCGAAAGCGTGCTTGCAGTAAAATCTGATTTGACTGTTTCTATCGGATTCTACAAAACCGGAATGTTCCTCGGCGACGCACCGTCGCTTATTGGTGATTTAGTAAATGTTGATATTGGGATTGTACTGATAAATTAATGTTTATCTAACTAAAGGCCCCCTTGCCTAAAGGGGGCTGTCGTGCTTGCCACGACTGGGGGATACGTTCTAAAGCATTGTAATTATTGCGATTTTACATATCCCTCCACCGCTAAAGCGGTCCCCCTCCCTTTAGGCAAGGGAGGCTTATAAACATTAATTTACCTAACCAAAAACCACCAAGTTCTATGAATAGACCTTGGTGCTTTTCGTTACATAATGGCTATTTTGAGTACGCGAAGAACATCAATAAGGTCAACCTTGCCGTTGCCGCTTATATCATATACT
>JAZNOM010000067.1:0-4935 GCA_045580835.1 Eubacteriales bacterium | reverse complement strand
AATCCGTTCTTCTGGTGCTGATGAAGCACTCCGCCTTGTTCCTCACAAGGTATTCAGCCTTGAGGAAGCGATTGAATATATTGCAGACGACGAGCTTATCGAGGTAACTCCCAAGTCTATCCGTCTTCGCAAGCGTATTCTAAATACAGAGCTTCGCCTGAAGGAAGAAGCAAGACTTAAAAAACAGAATCAGTAAAAAACAAGGCTCCAATCGGAGCCTTGTTTTTTATAGAAAGTTAATCATGCAGAGCGAAACTGTAGCAATTATAATTCCAAGTATGTTTTTAGCGGTCAGACTTTCCTTAAAAAGGAATGCAGCCATTAAACACGAGAGTATTAACCCAAGTGCAGTTTGCAAAGGAAAAAGCAGAATAGCAGGCAGCATTTGAGCAGACAGAGCGGTGAGAAAGATGTTTAAAAACAGACAAACCGCCATTATAGGTAAGTATATTGTATACACTGATTTTGGCAAAGTGATTTTGGGTGAGTTTTTCTTTTGTAAACCAAAAGCAATTGCAAGCGCGGCGGCACTTGCTGCAAAAGTTACAAGGTTGTAAAAAACGGTGTCACTTCCGCCTGCTGCCGCGTAAAGCTTTACGCAAAGGTTATTGATACCTGAAAAAAGCCAAACTAAAAATAGCATAAGAATATCTTTAGGCCGCATTTTGCCGTCGGATTTTTTTTCGTTGCCAAGCAGTATAATCGCTACTGTCAAAAATCCGAGAGCAACAAACTGAAAAACGCCAACATTTTCATTAAGAAGCGGCGCCGCGAATACGCAGGGGATAATCATTCCTGTTTGGCAACACACATCAAGGCGTACATACGCACCGCTTTTTACCGCGCTGACCCATGATAGCAAAAATCCGCTCATTGATAATCCCGAAAGTACACAAATAATGATTGCATATGTATTTGGTAATGCAAAGTCACCTAAAACCAACCATATTACAAGACCGAGCAATGAGCAAATTAAAGTACGCAGCATGCTGAAAAATAGCATCGCAGAAAAAGAATCAAGCGCATATGAGCTTTTCTTTCCTGCATAGCCCTTTGCGGCGCCGCATATTGAGGAAAGCAGTACAAACAGATATCCCATTTATTTATCCTCGCTCAATGTGATTTCCAGCGTGTCGCCGATTATACCGTCGGATTCTGCATAAACCTTTAATACACCGGCTTCGTTTCCGGCTTTGATTGCTGCAACGCATACTCCCTCGCGCATACGGCGCTCGGGGAGGTCAACGCGGTTATGGTCGCAAACATCCGAGCCGGTGCCTACGATTTTGCCAAGCTTGTTAGTAGCAAAAGAAACAAAACACGATGCATTCGGCACTTTTTTGCCGCTTTTGTCAAGTGCATAGCATGAAACAAGAGCAATGTCACTGCCGTTTGCAGTTATATCTCCGTTATCAAGTTCTAGTTTGAGCGAAACGGCTGTACCCGTACGCTCTGTATAGTCGGTTGCAACCTTTTTGCCGCCTATGTATCCTACAACACTTACTTTTTTATCTACATACGGAACCTTCCACTCGACAACCTGATGCTTTTCTACAGATTGTTTGCCTAGGCTCATGCCGCCCAAGAAAAGCTCTGCTTCCTCGCAGTTTGTGTAGGTAACAACTCTGATAAGTGCGCCTTCTTTTTCGGGGAGATTCCAATGTGGCAAAAGATGAATCATCGGTTTGTCCGACCATTGAGATTGATTTTGGTAAAACGCGTCCTTTTTGCGTAGGAATAGGTCAATTGCACCGGCTTGTGAGCAAAGACGCGGCCAAAGGCACTCTCCTCTGTGCTCAAAACCGTCCCACTGATAGCCGCCGAGAATGTCATCGCTGGCGGCAATAAATTTCCACGAATACTCTCTGGAACGGAAAAGGGAATCGGTATCTTTGTCGTACGCCGACATGTAACCGCGTGCAGGGCAATCGTCTTTATACCAACCGCGCGTTGTACTTGTCGCGGAGTATTCGGTTGCGATAAACGGCTTGCCGGGATATAGTCGGCGCGCATCATCGTACATGTCGAGGTTGTAGTTTATACCGATAATATCAAGCTCCGCCATTATCGGAGCTTTTTCGGGCGGTGCGCAAACAGCACTTGTGATAAGTCTTGTATCGTCAAGTTTTTTGACAAGCGCGCGCATGCGTCGGAACATTCTTAAACCGTCATCGGTGCGGTGCTTTGGTTCTTCGTTGCCTAGCGACCAAAAGAATACGGACGGGTGATTTCTGTCGCGCTTTACAAGCATTTCAAGTTGCTTTAGTCCTTCGCGTGAAGAATCAAAATGTCGCGTTTCCGCCATTACGATAAAGCCCTCTTCGTCAAGTGCATCCATAAGAGCTTCATTTTGCGGGTAATGAGAGCAACGGTATGCGTTTGCGCCCATTTCTTTGAGCATTTTAAGCTTGTAGCGGTGTATGTTTTCCGGTATAGCTCTGCCGGTAAGTCCAAAATCTTCGTGAACATTCAAGCCTTGGATTTTGTACTTTTTACCGTTGATAAAAAATCCGTTTACCGTAGCTTCAAATGTTCTAAATCCGATACGAGTGGTGTCGCTATCGTATACTGCATTATCAATCACGATTTCTGATTTTACAGTGTAAAGAACTGGGGTTTCAGGTGACCAAAGCTTTGGAGAGTTGATTATAGCCTTGCATTTGGCTGTCGCTTTGCTATATTCGGCGATTTCTATTGTTGAAAATGATTCTGCTATCTTTTTGCCGCTTGCTGAATATATGTAGGTGTAAACATCGGCAGTTTTTTGTTCTGTAAAATCATTTTCAACTTCGGTTTCGATTGTAACTTCCCAGTTTTCATCATCAAGCTTCTTGTTTTTTGCGTAAATTCCGTAGAGTGCGACGTGCAACGGCGAACTCTTTTTCAGCCAAACATTGCGGCATATGCCGCCACCCTCATACCACCAACTTTCATGGTGGCTTGTTACGGTATGCACCGCAACTACATTTTCCTTGTCAAAGCGCACAAAGTCGGTGATGTCAACCTCAAACGATGTATAGCCGCAGAAGTTGCGCGCAACAGGGCAGCCGTTTATAAAAACTTCGCTTTCTGTGGCAATTCCCTCAAAGTATAACGCCAGCCTTTTTTCTTTATCATCTTCGCATAGAGAAAAATGCTTGCGGTACCATGCGTTCTCGTATTTGAAATAACCAAGTCCGCAGTTGTATTCTTCTTTTGGCTCCGCGAGCAAAACATAGTCATGGGGAAGAGTAACATTTTCCCATTTTTCGCTTGTGTAAAGCGCAGACATTCTATAGTCGTTTACGCGGTCATTGTAAGCGTAAGCAGCAGGACCTGTAAGCATCTGCTCGGTCTTTGCCTGCATATATGAAGCACCTTTGTACGGGGGCATTTCTACCTCAATCTCGCCGCGATGAAATCTCCAATCTATATTTAAAAGTATTTTTTCTGCCATGATTACACCTCACATTCTGAATATATTATATAAACGTACAAAGAGTAATGGAATGGCAAATAATGCTCTAACATGGACAAAAATGCTATTTACAAATCTACGAAGCCGTAATATAATAAAAAACGGTGATGAAAAATGAAATATATTTCTGCAAGAGCTGTTAAAAATTCAGACTTTGAAAGTGCGGATTTTATAAAGCTAAATAATTGCGGTGCATTTATAGATACTGTGCGCCCGATAGTTACCAAACGCCCCGAAGGACGCATGGATTATCAGCTTATATATATCAGTCGGGGAAAAATGAGAATTCAGTTTGGCAAAAATGAGAATGTATATGAGCAGGGAACAGTGATTTTGTTTCGCCCGGGTGAGCCGCAGATTTACCGTACTGATATGGCGGGAACCGGCTTTTATTGGATTCATTTTACCGGAGAGAAAGTAAATGAATTCTTGAGTTTCTTCGATGGGAATACTTGTTATGTCGGAGCTTTTCCTGAATTCGAGGAGTTCTGCACGGAAACCGCCAAAATGTACGCAACGGCGAATAATGCATCACTTTATTGTGTCGGCAAGCTCATTTCTTTGATTGCGCTATTGTCCGATGCCATAAAAAGTAAAGAAACTTTTGAGATGCTTCAGCCTGCGGTTTCGGATATACATGCAAACTTTGATAAAATGCGGAGTAATGAAGAATATGCGGCGATGTGCGGTATGTCAAAATCACATTTTATACGCGAGTTTCACAAAACATTTGGCAAACCTCCGCAGAAATACCGCACTGAAATAGTTGTTGAAGAAGCTAAAAGGTTGCTTTTACGAGGCATATCCGTAAAAGACGTTGCAGATTGCTTTGGATTTGATGACCAATTCTATTTCAGCCGACTTTTTAAAAAACATACCGGTGTTGCGCCAAATGAATATAAAAAAACTGTGCGGTAGCACAGTTTTTTATATTAGTTTCATTATAAGTTCAGCTATAAATACTGAAAGGCATGCACCACATGCGACTGTGAGAAGTCCTTGTCCGAAATATGCAAGCACCAACGCTGCAACAAGTCCGACTGCTGCGGTAACAATGTCGTTTGTCGCATATAGAATTGCGGGAAATGTCATTGCAGCAAGCACCGCATAGGGTGTGTAATACAAAAACGAGTTAATGAATTTGTTTTTTATTCTCTTGTGGAAAAGAGTAAGCGGAATTGCGCGAACAAGGTATGTAACACCTGCCATAACTATGAGATAGGGGAGAAATTTATCAAACGGCATCGCTTGCATCCTCCTCTCTCGGAAAAAGTATTGCACCAAGTGCTGCTGCAACTATTGTACAAATAATAATGACGAATCCGTCTGAAATACCTGATAAAACAGGTGCATATTTCATCAGACAGCTGCAAACAACTGCAATACCTACAACCGCAAGAACGCTTTTTTCTTGCTTTGCAGCAGGTACAAAAACAGCAATAAACATTCCGTAAAGTGCAACGCCCAAAGCATTTTGA
>JAZNOM010000066.1:0-14011 GCA_045580835.1 Eubacteriales bacterium | reverse complement strand
ATAAGAGTGCTTAAAATAACCGATTTTAGATTTTTTCCAAAGAAGCTGAGCGGAAAAACCTTTTTCATTACTTCGCCCTCATTTTTGTAAAGTAAAAGGCAAGCACCGAAGTGCTTGCCCTTGGTGCGAGAAACGGGACTTGCCCGCCTGCGGGCGCCGCGGGGGTCGGCTGTGACTGCCACTGGCAGTCATTCACTACCGACCCTTCAAGTCCGATTTTCAATTATAATAAACAAATAAAAGCACCCTGAGGGTGCTTTTATTTTTGGTGCGAGAAACGGGACTTGAACCCGTACGGTGTGAACCACACGCCCCTCAAACGTGCGCGTCTGCCAGTTCCGCCACTCTCGCGTCGTGCCCTTAAGCACTCCTATATTATACGCAAACGAAGGTCGCTTGTCAATACCTTTTTTGAATTTTTTGAAAAATATTTTTTCGCTTCGATTTTTGTGTCGTTCTTGATTTAGCATATATAATATGATATACTAATTATGTATGATTTTTTATAAGTGAGGATTTGACTATGTGCGGAATTGTCGGCTTTAGCGGCGACATTGCTTACAAGCAGGAAATAGTTAATAATATGATGGACCTGATGATTCACCGCGGTCCTAACAGTGCCGGCAGCTACGTTGACAGCGAGATGGCACTCGGCTTTCGTCGCCTTTCGATAATTGACCTTGCAGACGGCTCGCAGCCGATGTACAACGAGGACAAGAGTATTGTGCTTGTTTTCAACGGCGAAATTTACAATTTTATGGAGCTTCGTGAGGAGCTTGTGGCGGCCGGACACACGTTTGTTTCGCATGCCGACAGTGAAGTGCTTGTGCACGGCTACGAGGAGTTTGGCGGCGCGGCACTTGTAAAGCGTCTTCGCGGCATGTTTGCATTTGTAATCTGGGACAAAAATGAGAAAAAACTCTTTGGTGCACGCGACATGTTTGGCATCAAGCCGTTCTACTATTCAATTCTCGGCGAAAACGAGTTTATTTTCGCATCCGAGATAAAGAGCATGCTTGCGCATCCCCATTTTGAGCGCAGAGTAAACAAGGACGCGCTTCTTCCTTACCTCACTTTTCAATACAGTGCGACAGAAGAAACATTCTTTGAGGGCGTTTACAAATTGAAGCCTGCGCACTTCTTTGAATACAAGAACGGTGAGATGACAACCGAGCGTTATTGGGACGTAAACTTTGAAGGCAAGGAAAAGAGCTTTGAAGAGTACAGCGACCTGCTTGACAAGTGCGTAAACGAGTCGGTAAAGGCGCATCAGATAAGCGACGTTCCCGTCGGCTCGTTCCTTTCGGGCGGCGTTGACTCAAGCTATATCACCGCTTGCCTTATGCCCGACAAGACCTTTTCCGTTGGCTTTGAGGGCGAGAGCGACAAGTTTAACGAAACAAATGAGGCGGCAGAGCTTTCCAAAATTCTCGGCATTGAGAATATCCGCCGCATCATCACCGCTGACGAGTGCTTTGATGCGTTCCCCACAATTCAGTATCACATGGACGAGCCGCAGTCAAACCCGTCAAGCGTTCCGCTTTACTTCCTTGCAGAGCTTGCGGCGCGCGACGTAACAGTTGTGCTTTCGGGAGAGGGCGCTGACGAGATTTTTGCAGGATATGAGTGGTATGACGAAACTCCCATGATGCGAAAGTATAAAAAACTGCCGAAGTTTATCCGTGTAGCGGCGGCAAAGGTTGCAAAGTGTCTGCCTTATTTCAAGGGACACGATTTTATCATTAAATCCAGCGGCCGCCCTGAGGACTATTTCATCGGTCAGGCGGAAATTTTCCAACCCAAGGATGCAAAAAAGATACTTCGCGACGAGTACAAAAACGGTGAGCGAGTAAAGGACATCACGGGAAGAATTTACGCGCGCGTTGCAAAGCGCGACGAGCTTACCAAAAAGCAGTATCTCGACATTATGTGCTGGCTGCCGGGCGACATTTTGCTCAAAGCCGATAAGATGAGCATGGCACACTCGCTCGAACTTCGTGTGCCGTTCCTTGACAAAAAGGTTATGAAAATGGCGGAGGATATTCCGTCAAAGTATAAGATTACAAAAGAGAACACAAAGTATGTGCTTCGCCATGCGGCAAACCGCACTCTGCCAGACGAGTGGGCAAACCGCCCGAAGAAAGGCTTTCCTGTGCCGATTAGACTTTGGCTGCGCGAGGAAAAGTATGTGCAGATCGTCCGCAGATACTTTGAAAGTGAGTTTGCGGCAGAGTTTTTTGATGCGGATGCGATTATCAAGCTGCTTGAAAACCATGCAAGCGGCAAGGAGAACAACGCACGCAAGATATGGACAATTTTCACCTTCCTTGTATGGTACAAGCGTTTCTTTATTGATTTTATTCTTCCTGTTTATAATTAAGAGGTTAAAATGGAAAAGCTTAATCTTAATATAATTCCCGTGCTTATCGGCGCGGACCAGAACTGCTATAACGTAGCGCGCGCATTCCATGAGCAGTACGGTATTGTTTCGCATGCAATGGGACGTTATGCAATAGGTATCACCCAGCACACAAGCATTGTTAAATTTCATGCTGTTGAAAATATCAACACCGATGAGGTTTTTATGCTTGCAATGGACGATTTTGCAAAGCAGCATGAGGGCGCAACCCTTATCGCGATAGGCTGCACCGATGAATATGCCGCAATGCTTATCCGCCACCGCGAGGAGCTTGAGGACAGATACATTATCCCATACATCGGCGAAGAGCTTATGGACAAGCTCGTTGACAAGGCGGCATTTTATGAGATGTGCGACAAGTACGGCATCAAGTACCCTAAAACCAAGGTGCTTTCCGCCCCCACTCCTCGAGAGGAGCTTACAGCGGACAAGCTCGGCTTTGAATATCCTATTATTTTAAAGCCCTCGTCAAGTATCGACTATTGGCATCATCCTTTTGACGGCATGAAAAAGGTTTATACCGTTGAAAATGCCGACGAGTGCGCCAAGGTGACTGAGGAGATATATGCATCGGGCTATACCCAGCGCATTATTTTGCAGGACCGCATAATCGGTAACGATGCAAACATGCGCGTACTTACCGCGTATGTCGGCAAAGACCACAAGGTGAAAATGATGTGCCTTGGTCACGTGCTCCTTGAGGAGCATACGCCAAAGGGACTTGGCAATCACGCGGCAATCATCACCGAGTACAACCCCACGCTTACCGCGCCTTTCCGCGCACTGCTTGAGGATATCGGTTATCGCGGATTTGCAAATTTTGATATCAAATATGACGACCGTGACGGTTCGCTCAACGCTTTTGAGATAAATCTCCGCCAGGGACGCAGTAATTATTATGTTACTTCAAGCGGATTCAACATTGCAAAATACATAGTCGAGGACTATGTGCTTTGCCGCGACATTCCGTATGAGGAGGCAAAGGAGCCGCATTTCTGGCACTATGTACCGCGCGGAGTTATTTACAGACATGCAAACCGTGCGGCGGTTGCAGAGGCTAAAAAGCTTGTCAAGGCTAAAAAAGAGTCTTCTTCAATGTGGTATAAGTATGATGTTTTGCGCAATCCTATGCGCATAGCGTATCTTTTGGAGCATGGCAGAAGATTTTATCAGAAGTATAAAACATATTGCCCGGAGCAGAATTAAGAGAGGTTTTTTATGTTACTATCCGCACTGCTTGAAAAAGCAAAAATTGAATACGGCGGCGCGGAAGCGACAGTTTCACGCGTTATCTGCGATTCGCGTCAGGCCGCAGAGGAAACGCTTTTTGTCTGCATAACCGGCTTTGCAAGTGACGGTCACGCATACGCAAAACGCGCGTATGACCTCGGCTGCCGTGTTTTTGCGGTTGAAAAAGAGGTTGATTTGCCCTCTGATGCTATTGTTATCATGCAAGAGAACACGCGCATAACGCTTGCGCGCCTTGCCGCGGCTTACTATGATTTTCCTGCCGAAAAGCTTAAGGTCGTCGGCATAACGGGTACAAAGGGAAAGACCACAACCGCGCTCATGCTTGCTGCGGTGCTTAATAAAAACGGCATTTCCGCAGGCTATATCGGCTCAAACGGCATCGACTTTGCAGGCAATCATTACGAAACGAAAAATACCACCCCCGAAAGTCTTGACTTGCATTACTATTTCAAAGAAATGGTCGATGCAGGCGTAAAAGCGGTTGTTATCGAGGTGTCCTCGCAGGCGCTTTACCTTGACCGCGTGTGCGGTATCGAGTTTTTTGCCACCGCGTTTACAAACCTTGCGCCCGACCATATCGGCGGCGTTGAGCATCCCACGTTTGAGCATTACCGCGACTCTAAAAAGCGGCTTTTTGTAGAGTATCCGTCAACATTCTCGGTTTACAATGCCGAGGATAGCGAAAGCGACTATATGCTTTGCGGTTGCCGCTCGTTGCTTTGCTCGTTTGGACTTGAAAAGGGAGATTTTTGTGCAAGCGATATCAAGCCGTTTATGGAAAACGGTGTGCTTGGCGTATCGTTTACTGCGCATATGTTTACCGAAAAGCAAAAGGTAAAGCTTCCGATGCCGGGCGATTTCAGCGTGGCAAATGCACTTTGTGCCATAGCTATTGCACATCGCTTTGGGGTGTCGCTGAAAGACAGTGCTGCAGCCCTCGAGAGCGCGTATGTCTTCGGAAGATTTGAGATAGTGCAGACCAAGCTTGACAGCGTGTTCGTTATAGACTATGCGCACAACGGATTCAGTCTTACAAGTGCACTTGAAACGCTTAAAAAGTATTCGCCAAACCGTCTTTGGTGCGTTGTGGGAAGCGTCGGCGGCAGAACAAAAGGGCGCCGCGCCGAACTTGGCGAGGTTGCAAGCCGCATGGCTGACACGGTTGTGCTTACGGCAGACAATCCCGATTTTGAAAACCCCGTGGAAATCTGCGAGGAGATGCGTGCCGCATTTGTGCGCGATGTTCCGTGCGAGGTTTTCAGCGACAGAGAAGATGCGATAAGATATGTGGTTGCCAATGTGAAAAAGGATGATATAGTTCTTTTCGCAGGCAAGGGACACGAGCAGTATCAGCTTATACGCGGCGGCAAAATGCCGTTTTCCGAGCGCCGCCTTATTGAAAAATACGCGAGCGAACTCGCAAGAGTGTAAAAAGGTATCAGCGAAAGCTGATACCTTTTTACGTATACGAAGGAAACGAGGGCGTTCTTTCTTGAAAAGAAAGAACCAAAGAATAACTAAAAAACATTTTGAATAAGGTTTGGAGAGTATGAGAACCTTTCCTTAAAAGGTTCTCATGTTTTTTCTCCTAAACCGCACTATATACATCCCAAGTGCTACGGCGATGGAGGTTACTGCGACAATAGCGCAGGTCGTTAGGTTCTCCTTTGCGGTATAGAAAAACATAGTTGGGAGCAAATGCAAAATCCAGTTTGGAAGACCTAAAATTGCGCCAACATCTACAAAAACAGGACATATCGCAACGGACAAAAGACAGATTGCCATTATTGGCACTCTCACTTTTTCGGTACTGCCGAAAAGTGCGGTTATTGCTACGCCGAGCGCCGATAAAAACACGGTGTAAACTGCCGCGGCTCCTATAAATGCCGAAGCTCCGCTTTGGAACAACGCATCGGAGAGCAAAAGTGCCGCCGCCGATGTAAAGAAAAACAACAGCATAACGCAAGCCACACTCGGCAGTGCGAAAGATAAAAACGCTTTTTTAAAGCCGATTCGTTTTGCAATGGATAAAAACTGTTTTTCGGTGTACGGAACTGCAAAAAGTCCGAATGCAAAAAACAAAAACAACGCTACAACGCCTGCTGCAAGTCCAAGTGAATAGTGGTCAGCTTCAAGCGGTGCGCTTTCGGCATTTTCAAACGTAAACTCAAACGGCTCGTCATTTGCAAGATACTCGTCAATTATCGCGCGCATTTCTTCATACGGAATATCCGCGCCCTCAAAATAGATAAGGCGGCTTAAAAGATACGGCGCGTAAACGTCCATTATGTACGCCGCCGTGCGGAACTTGAAAAGCGAGCGGAATACCGAGTTCGGTGCCTCGTAAAAAGTCAGCATATCATCAGTGTCAAGTTTTTCAAGCCGCTCTGTGAAATCGCTGGGAAACACAATTCCCGATGCAACTTCACCGCGCTCGATGCCGCTTTTTAAAGTTTCCTCGCTTTCATAGCGAACAAGGCCGTCACGCTCCAGCCAATCTGCAATGAGGATAGCGTTTTCATCATTACCGCTTACAACTCCGCAGTTTGGGATGCCATCGTCGTTTTTTAAGAGTCCGCAAAGCAGTATGCAAAGAAAGAGGGAGGCGAGCATAACAAGCACCGCAGGCTTTTTCAAAATGCGTTTAAAGGATAGCCAAAAAGTCATTTTTCACCGCCTCCTTTCACCGCGACGCGGCGCATGTATGCGCACGCGAGAGCGAAAAACACGGCAGTTAATGCAAAAAGGGCTGTTGCCGTAAAATATGAGGTGTTGCCGTAAAGCAGAGGAGCAAGCATATCCTTGCAAAGTCCAAGCGGCAAAAGGTTGCCAAATTGTATCATCTCATACGGTAGCATCGCCGAAGGAATAAGTCCGCCTGCAAGGATAAGCGATGCCGATGCAAACGCAAAAATCACCGAAATTCCAAGCGAGGTCTGCGACAAAAGTACCGACAAGGAGGACATAAGCAGACTTAAAAGCAAAACGCAGATGATCGCAAAAATCACACTTTCTCCGCTGATATAAACATCTGCAAGGTTGCTTGCAATTGTCACGGTGCCGCCGAGCAGTAAGGCGCGGATGAAAAACGGAATGATAGCCTTTTCCGCAATGATAGCCGCGTTGCTTACGCGATAGCTTTTAATTCTGCGCAGCATTGAAAACTCGCAGTCCTTTGCCGTGTAAGGAAAGAAAAGCACCTCGCAAAGAACAAGTAAAAATGCGGCAAAGCATAAAATATAATGCGAAAACGTGTCAACGCCGTTTGCCGCATACGGCACCTCTTTTTTGTCAAACGCCTCGGTAGACATACCGAAGATTTCAAAAGCATAGTCTATTTCAACGGGAGTCATTATTTTTCTCGCTTCGCTTGAGGAGTATTCCTCGCGCAGCCGCTCGTACGCCGCCTCTATTCCGCCTTCGGCAATTTTTATCAGCTTTTCGCCTGTAATTGCAAAGTGCTCAACCATGCCTGAAGCGGCGGTCAGCTTGTCGGAAATGAGAATGCAAACGCCTGCGTCGTCGCCCTCAAGAATCTTTGAGAAATATCCCTCTTCAAAAATTATCGCCGCATCGTAAATGCCGCTTTTCATGCCATCGCGCACGGCGCTTTCGCTTTCGCAAATCTCGACTGTAAACATCGACTGCACGCCCTCGGTGTTGGCAACGATTTGCACCGCTTGATTTGCGATTGAAGACGGCTCCTTGTCGAAAATCGCCATGCAAAGTCGGTTGTCCTTGTCACTTGTCGCTCCCGACAGTGCGGCACCCAGAGCCGCTACTGCGGATACGGCGAGCAAAACGAGCAGCAAAAGCATTGATATGACGTTTTTGCCGTAAAGAAGTAAGTCCTTTTTAAGCAGTGCGCCTATACCGCGAAAAAACGAAATTACCGCGCTCATATAGCTTTTACCTCAATAGCGCAGCCGTTAACCGCTATCACCGTGTCGGTAAAGTCCTTGTACTCCGTTTCGTCATGACCGACATAAAGCACGGTTTTACCTTGCTTTACAAGTTTTTTTATATACTCCGCAAGCATCTCGCGATGCTCTTTGTCAAGCGAGGCGCACGGTTCGTCAAACATATAGATATCGGCATCGGCAAGCAGAGTACAGCATATGCTGCACAGCTTTTTCATACCGCCCGACATGCTTTTTATCTTCATTTTACGCATGCGATCTGCGCCAAACGGAAGCACGCTCGGTACCTTGCAGCGGGCAAGAGAGGCAAAGTATTTTAAATTGTCTTGAAAAGTCAGCTCTTCTACAAGCGAAATGTCCTGCGGCAGGTATGCTACACTGCCGTTTACGGATATTTCGCCATGCTTTGGGCGTATGATACCTGCAAGCAACGCGAGCAGTGTTGATTTTCCGCTGCCGTTGTCACCGACAAGTGCCGCGGCACTGCCGCTTTCAATAGAAAAACTTATATTATCGAGAACAACTCTTTTTCCGTAAGAAAAAGAGAGATTATTAACGGTTATAATACTGCTCATTTCGACACCTCAATTCATCTTATACTAACATTTTTCGGCCAAACAGTCAATGTTCTATTGATATTTGTCGAAATATGCTGTATAATATGAATGTATATAATACATTGAAAGGATTAATTATATGAAAAAGTATGTAGCGATTTTACTTGCGCTTCTTGTGCTTTGCATGTTCGGCTGTACAACCACGGTTGAAACGGGCGAAACTACTGCCGAAACAACCGACACGGTCCCCGTTCTCCTCACCGCAGAGGATTACTTTTTAAAGGCATTTGAGGTTGATGTCGCAAGAAGTATGGAAATGGCCGAGACGTACAAGAGTGCGCGCATGTCCCTTGGTGTTAAAAATGTGGACTATCTGCTCTCGCTTTTTGCAATGAATAATGCAGGGCTTCCTGCAATTTCCGATGTTGCTTTGGAAATTGCGGCAGACAGCGAAAAACTTGATGCAATGTACCTCCTTTCGGCTATGATTAACGGTCACGATGCAAATATCGGCTTGAACATTAATATGACCGATTTTGACATGACGGTTTTCTCAAACCTCTTTGAGGATGTAATCGGCATTGATTATTCCGAGATGGTTGGCATGGAAATGCCCGATATGTCAAGCATTTACGAGCTTTCATACAGACTTACCGAAGAAGTTGCACTCCTTTCCGCCGAGCTTTTGATTGAGCATAATTCAGGCATTGAGCTTGTCGACAACGGCGACACCGTAACCGTTACCGTTACCGTAGATTGCGAAAACGCATTTGAAATCGGCAAGGCGCTTATAAATGAGCTTGCAAACGACGAGCAGTTTGTTAAGTTTATGAGTGACGTATATCAGGTTGATTTTGCAGAAGATATCAAGCGCCCATTAGATGAGAGCGAGGCTGATGTTAAAGCCGAATTTGAAGAACTTGGTATTAGTGTAAAGATGGGCGTTGAAATAGATAAGGAAACCTTCTATCCACACCATGTGGATGCAGAATTTGAAATTGACGAAACCGTTATAGCAGTTTCGGTTAATGAAAACGAAGATGCGTCTGAAGCTGATATTACAATTGAGGTAGCGGATATCTTTACTGTAAATGTAGAATATACCGACAGCACATTTGATTTATCACTCAATGGTGCAAGTGAAGACACCGAGGTAAATGCTACGCTTGCAGCAGAGGACGGGCTTGTTGATTTTGCCATGAATATAGCCGCTCTCGAATACGATTGGAACAACGGCGGATATGTTAGTGTTGAACATGAAATCGCCGCAGACGGCACATATTCAGCAGACGATACCTCGTTTATGTTTACTCTCGGCAAGGTTGTTTACAATGACATTGAAATCGACCTTTCCAAGGCGGGAATTACTCTTGGATACGCATATAACTGCGAAGTTCCCACCACTCCCGAAGTTACAAAGAATTTCCTTGATATAACCGATGAAGAAGGTCAGGCACTTATCATGGGTATCTTTGAAAAGCTTGAAATAGACCCTGCAATGTTCGGTATCGGTGCGGCAGTACCCGAAACCGAAATGGACTACGATGCATATTATGAAGAAAGTTATGAGGTACAGTAATGAAAAAGAGAATTTTTACACTTCTTGCAGTTTTGGCACTTTGCTTTGCACTTTTCTCCTGTGGTAAAGACGAGGCAGACCTTGTTGTAGATTCGCTTGTTGGTGTAGAAAACATCTATAGCGAAAGCGACCTTGCAAAGATTTTCGACACCGATACAAAAGCACTCCGCGTAAGTGTTTCCGTTGACTCTCTCAAGGGACTTGAAGAGTATGCAGACATGCTTGGCGACGTGGAAGTTCCCGAGGTTGAGGACGCCAAGGCAGAGCTTTATATCGACCTTGACAACATCAAGCTTGCGCAGGTTATTTCCGCAAAGCTGGACGGCGAAAAGGTTGAATTTACCGCTGTTGAAGGTCTTGAAAACGTAACAATCAAATCCAATCTCCTTGACGAGGTTTACGGTGTAGAAACCGAGGAGATGCTTGAAGATTGGATGGGTGTAAAGGGCACTCTCTCCGCAATGGAAGACCTTATGCCCGTTTTGGTTGACTTTATCGAAAAGTCCGAGAAAATCGGCGACAAGTATGAGAACGTTTTGAAGGATGTTATCCGCGAAAGCCTTGACATTGATAAGGAAAAGGACGGCAAGTACACAGTTCTTTCGTTTGAAATCGGCGTAAAGGAAATGGACGATATTCTTGACGGACTTGCAGAGGCGATTGAGGATGACGAAGACCTCGAGGAGCTTTTCGATGCATTTGGCGCAGACCTTGGCGACATTGCGGATATGATGAGCTCTGCGCTTGACGATGCAGAGGGCGACGAAGAGATTGAGTTTGAGCTTACCGTTCTCGGCGGCAAATCAAAGCTTGTAGCAATGGAAATCGTAGCAGGCGAAACCAAGGTTGAATACGAAGGCAACGAAAAGAACAACGACTTTACTTGTGAGATTACCGCCGGCGACGACGTATCTAAGATTTCTCTTGAAGAAGGCAAGTATGAATTCTATTCAAAGAGCGGTTATACATATGAGGACGGCGACTATTATCTCTATGAAAACACCGCAAGCGCAACCTTTGAAAAGGGCGAGGTTACCTTTGAGGTTGAAAGCCTTTCTGAAGACAAGTGGGGAGAAGAGGTTGACCGTGATGAAAGCAAGGCTTCTGTAACCTTTGGTTACAAGACAAGCGGCGACAAGCTCACTCTTACGCTCAAGGGCGTAGGCTATGACGGCATTTCTCTTAAGAACATCGACGAAAAGGTTGGCGTTACCGTTGAAATTGAAAAGAACCCCAAACTCCCGAGCGGCGCAAAGAAGTTTGAGGAGATTGACGATGTAGACGACTTTAACGAAAACGTTATCGCTCCCATCACCGAGGAACTCCGCGATTTGTTTGATTTCAGAGAAGAAGCAAGAGCAGAGTAATTAGGATAAAACAACTCCACGGTATTCCGTGGAGTTGTTTTATTATCAAAGTATTACTGTGGTAAATTAAAGTTTATATGACGGCACAATGAGTGCCTACCCCTCATCCGTCGCCGTATGGCGACACCTTCCCCCAAGGGGGAAGGCTCATTAACAAAGGCTTCCCCTTGAGGGGAAGCTGTCAGCGTAGCTGACTGATGAGGTGTAGCCGCGCAGCGGCGTTACTCTCGTAAACTTTAATTTGCATTAGCAAAAAACTCCCACTACAGTGGGAGCTTTTTTGTTAATTCTGTTTTTGTACGCTCTTGTACTCGTCGTAAAACTTGAAATACGGACACGAGCGATAGCCGCCTTGCATAAAACGGGACATTTCATCCTCGTCCATTCTTTGCGTGCAGATATACATTTCGTATTCTTCGTCGTAGTCGTAAAATTCACAGTTTTCGCAGAGGGGCGCTTGATTTGCAGCCATTATGCAACCACCTGCGGGTCGGGATTGATACCGAACACGAAGTGCGCGATAAGGAACACCGCAATAACTCCGATAGTGTATATCAGCATAGCGGGGAAGTTAACCTTGATAAGCTTGCCTTCCTTGCCGGAGATACCGAGTGTCGCGGACGCGGCAACTGCGTTGTTGATACAGGTAATGTTACCGATAGCACCGCCGACAGTCTGCATCGCAACTGCAAATACGGTGGATACGCCAACGGATGCGGCGGTTTCAAACTGAAGGTTTGTAAAGAGGGTATTTGATACGGTGTTGGAGCCTGAAACGAAGGAGCCGAGAACACCGATAAAGGGTGATATAAAGATAAATGCAAATTCGTTTACAAGCGACGCAAGTGCCTGTGCCATTTCGGTCATCATGCTTACCGCTTCGCCGCTACCGTCGGGGTCGTAGCTCATTACCTTGACGAGTGCAAGACCGAAGATAATAGCGATTGCCGCGCCGGAAATCTGCTTAAATGTGTCTACCCAAGCGGTTTTTATCTGCTCTTTGTGCATGCCGTGAATAAATGCGGTTATCACTGCAACGATAATAAAGAACGTACCGGGGAGATATGCCCATTTGAGTGTGTAATCAAGGTTTTCAAAGCCGAGGATGTTATTTACCGAGAAGTAGGTTCCGGTAAGCGGCATTTCGCCGCCCTGACCATTGAGAAGACCTTTGATTCCAAGTTGTGGAATTCTGGTGACAACGAGGATAAGCGCAATAAGGAGATAGGGAGTCCATGCCTTGAGAAGTGACATGCTCGATTCCTTTGGGGGAGCAACCTTTTGAGTTGCAAGCCAGTCGGGATTCCACTCTTCCTTAGGTCCAAAGTCCCAAGTTTCTTTGGGGCAAAGGAAGCCTACCTTTGCGGCGACTACGGTTGCGCCGATAGCAAAGAGTGACGCGAGCAACGATGCAAAATCGTGTCCCATAAACTTTGCAAGGAGAAGCATGGGAACAGAGAGTGAAAGACCTGCAAAGATTGCAAAGGGAGCAGCTTTAAGTGCAGGCTTAAACGATTTCTCCTTGCCGAATACCTTTGTGGTAATCATAAGCACAAGGAGAGGGAGGAAAGTACCCACAACCGCGTGCGGTACGGCAGTCCAAAATGCGAAAGCTGCGTTGTAAGCTTCAGGGTCAGCCGCGTAAATCGGAAGGTCTTTGATAAGGCTGATGGACTGGTTAACTGGAGTGCCAACCGCGCCGAACGAAACTGCAACACTGTCACAGATAAGCGCAATAACGGCAGCTGCCATAGGAGGAAAGCCAAGGCTTACCATAAGAGGGCCGGCCAAAGCCGCAGGAGTACCGAAACCTGCAGCAGATTCAATAAAGGAGCAGAATGCAAAACCGATGATGATTGCTTGCACACGCTTGTCAGGGTTAATATTCATAAATCCGCGGTTTATAGCGGCGGTTGCACCGGATGCCTTAAGCGTATTCATAACGAGGATTGCGCCAAATACGATTATAAGCACGTCAAGTGAAGAGAGCGCGCCGAGCAGCGAGTTTGCAACGATTTCAAGAACTTCCACATCCCAAAGGAAAAACGCGAGAACACATGACATTGCCCATGAGATCATAAGACACCATTTTGCAGGCCAGTTGAAGGCAAGCATCAAAATGAGTGTCGCCAAAATCGGAAGAAATGCGATAATAGCTAACATGATTACTGTCTCCTTAAATATTTTTTCAACAGTGAATATTATAATTAATAGGAAGTTTTTAGTCAATTCAAATTTTTTGCGGTAAATTTTTCAAAAGTTTGTAGTATTTATAACAATTAACCAAAAGCGATGATTGACACCCCGCTACACTTGTGATATACTTTTAAATCATGTAAAAGTTTGGAGCGCAAGATGTTTGAGGTTTTATATAGCGATAGCGATATTGCGGTAATAATAAAGCCGTCAGGGGTTATCAGCGAGGACGGAGAGGGCAGTGTTCCCTCGCTTATCCGTGAGGCTCTTGGCGTTGCCGATGTGTATACAATCCACCGTCTGGACCGCGAGGTTTCAGGCGTTATGGTGTATGCGCTCACAAAGCGCGCAGCTGCTGCACTTTCGCGTTCAGTGACGGAAAACGCACTTGAAAAAATATATCTTGCGGTGATTCACGGCACTCCAAACGCGCCAAATGGAGTGTATAACGACCTGCTTTTTAAGGATTCAAAGAAGAATAAAAGCTATGTCGTAACGCGTGAGCGAAAGGGTGTACGCCGTGCCGAACTTTCATATGAAACTCTTTGTACGCAGGGCGAAAAATCACTTGTGAGAATAAAACTGCATACGGGCCGCTCTCACCAGATAAGAGTGCAGTTTTCATCAAGAAAAATGCCGCTTGTCGGCGACAGAAAATACGGCTCGGAGGAAAAGTGCAATATCGCGCTCTTTTCACATAGTATATCATTCCCATATAAGGG
>JAZNOM010000065.1:0-5923 GCA_045580835.1 Eubacteriales bacterium | reverse complement strand
CAGGATTGCCGCCAGACGGTCAGCGTCGAATCCTCCAAATACTTGAATTCCTGATTCAGCAGGAGAAGGCAGGTAGCATATAAAAAAGAACTGCGTGAAAATATTTGCGCAGTTTTTTTATTATGCCGTCGTATTTCGACATAATTCATTGCTTTTGGATGGTAAAATATGGATGTGTTTGCGAGAAAAGTCGCATGTAAATACATAGAAAAGAGGAATAATCATGAAAATGAAAAAATGTGCAATTATAGGGGACAAAAGTCGGAAGCAAATCTATGCGTTTTCGGAAACAGACGGTACATATGCAAACTTCAGGGAAAATCTAAAGAAGGAAATTATCAGGCTGATTACTGAAGAGGGAGTAACACATTTTATTTCGGGAATGTCGCTTGGAGCAGAATTGTATGCAGCGGAAATAGTGCTGGAATTAAAAAGGACATTTAAAGGCATCACGCTTGAGTGCGCAATACCTTTTGAGACACAGGCAGAGAGATGGTCGGAAACAAATCGCGACCGCTACTTCGGCATTATTGAAAAATGCGATAAAGAAGTGATGACGCAGAAGCAGTATTCATATGATTGCTACAACAATCATAATCACCAGTTGATAGACCAGGCGGAGTTCATAATCATGGTCGGAGATAATGATTCGATGTTGACTGAATGCGTGAAAAAATACACGCTGCTGAAAGGAAAACACCTTTCAATAGTAACTCCTAAAACGGTTACGAGAAACAAGGCGAATAAAGCGTTCAGGAGCGAGAGCGCGGCTTGCATTTACCATTTTTCTGTGATATGCTTTATGTAAAGGCTTTTTGCACGGAGGATTTTATTATGGAAGAGTTAGATCACATGTTAAAAACTATTAGGTGTAGGCAGCCGACCTTCGAAGAGTTTGTTGTAATTAACGACAGACTGAAAGTTGATGTTAAAGAAAAAACAAAGCAATTGACTAGTAACTGCTACAGCCAAAAATTCTATAAATTATGCGAGCAGCTGGAAACAACAGTGAAACTAACGGTAATTGCGAGTCAATATGCTATAAAATTGGAAATGACGGAGAAACGATACGACTGCATGCATCTGTTTTTATCGGATGAACTGTTGAAATTTATACAGGAATTTAACAAGGTAAAAACAGTGTTTTATACCCCGGCGATTGAAGAGTCGCGAGACGGTTGGATGAAAATAGCAGGGATGATGCTGTGGTATGATGAGATTTGTTGGCGTACATTTTCTATAGCGCAAAGCATGCTTTCATACTTATTTAGCGGAATGCATGAAGTAGCGGACTACAAAAGGCGCATTCTGAAAGCGTATAGTTTGAGTGTTACGTTAGGCAATCCAATCGGAAACAGCATCAATTTGATTAATCCAGATATAAATAAACCATACAACGGAATGATGACTGTTAATCGTCTTTATAATTGTATCGATGGTTTTAATTACAATCTTCCTTTTTTGCAGCAGGATATCAAATTCTATATGAAGAAAAAATTTGGCTTCGAATTTTCCGAGGGAGAGTATGAAAAAGCTGTTGCTGGCACTACAATGCAAAAACATAAGTTGTTGGAGACGGCGCTGTATCTAAAAGCCATGACAGAATCTCTATCAATTTTTAATGGCATGGAGTACACACCTATTATCGTAAATTTATGCAAAGCAGTAGAGGAATTAGAGACCGACCTTATTGCAAAACTAAACGAACGATATGATTTTAATGCTACAGATTTTCGCATTGGACAAGGAGAAAGACAAGTGTTTGATGTGGCGCAGAAGTGGAGAGAAGAACAAACAATTGGCTCTTTGCAGGCGTTTATTAATGCATTGAATACATCGTATTTTAAAACCAGGGGGCTATACGATAAGGCGTTAGCAAGTAACATACAAACCCATTTCATTTTGTTGATGAGCTGTACAAATATTATGACATCCAATATAAAAGTCAAAACGGAAAGTGCGTCAGATTTGTTGGAGAGTTACATGGACTATTGGCGTATTGAAATACGAAATAGCCATTTGCATAAGGACAACATTTTAGACGCTGATGAGGTCGAGAAAATGTACAACGATACGCTGTTTTTGATTGGAATGCTGGTTGAGTGGTATCTTGTAGTTTCGGGGGATTGAAACAGCGCGACAGTGCTTTTTTAAGATTTTACAAAACAAAAAGACCCGCCATGGCGGTTCTTTTTGTTGTAAATTAAAGTTTAGCGCACTATGTAAGCCAGCCCACCTGTCATCCTGAACGAATGTGAAGGATCTGAAAACCTTGCTCTGCAAGGTTTTTCTAAGACTCGCTACGCTCGCAGATTCTTCGCTGCGCTCAGAATGACAAGATAGAGTTACTTCGCTAAACATTAATTTATCTTATTCCCTTATCGTTTACAAACAGTGTGTGAGGTGATATAATAATAAAAAAGACTATTAAAAAGGGAACTGCAAATGACATATATAGAGTTTTTTGACAAAGTATCTATAGAGAATATCTGTGCATGCCTTACAGATACTCCAAGTCGGGTTATATTTATCGGTGCAGACTCGCGAGTGATGAACAGGTATATCGAGAATTATAAACGGATTTTCAACGACAGAGGGCATAGCATTGAGTTTATATGCAAAACTTCCCCAAGAAATAATCTCGACAAAGCGGTGAGTCTGCTCACGGAAATTGTAGAAACATATGACGATTGCGTGTTTGATATCAAGGGCGGCGAAAAGATATTTGTTCTTGCGCTCGGCATCGTGTACGAGAGGTGCAAACACAAAAATATTCGCATTCACCGTGTCAATATTAATAACAATGTTGTAAGCGATTGCGACAAAAACGGCAAGACAGTGCTTAAGGCAGCTCCGTGCCTTTCCGTTGAGGAGAATATAAGAATTTACGGCGGAGATGTTCGGTATGGCGGCATTACTTCCGAGGCTGCGACATATGTGTGGAAGGTAACCTCCGAATTTGAAGATGACATCGAAAAGCTGTGGTCGGTGTGCAAATACAATCCCAAAGGCTGGAATATCCAGATTGGTGCTTTTGACGCTATCGGCAAGGCTCGGCGCGTAGGTGACGATAGCATTACCGTTACTGCGGACATGCGCGGAAATTATGGCTTTAACATGAATCCGGGCATAGTTAAAAAACTGCTTAAGGCAGGGCTTTTGACCTCTTTTTATCAGGATAAAAACACCGTTACGGTTTCGTATAAAAACAGTCAGGTCAAAAAGTGCCTTACCAAGGCAGGGCAGGCACTTGAAATGAAGATATATCTTACTGCCAAGAATTTGAAGGATGAAAACGGCAACTACATTTACTGCGATGCACAAAACGGTGTTGTAATCGACTGGGACGGTGACGGAGCCGAATCAAAATACGATACCGAAAACGAGATTGACGTTATGCTTATGCACGGCATCGTTCCCGTGTTTATATCCTGCAAAAACGGCAGAGTTTCTATTGATGAGCTTTACAAGCTGAACACCGTTGCCGAGCGTTTCGGCGGCAAGTACGCCAAAAAGGTTTTGGTTGTATCTTCGCTTGAGATGTCGGGCGACGTTGCTAATCATCTTGTGCAGCGTGCCGCAGACATGAAGATTACCGTTATTGATAACGTCGCAAGAATGAGCGACAGCGAGCTTTCTGAAAAACTTGCCACTGTCTGGCGTCAATAAAAAACAAGGTTGCTTTCGCAACCGTGTTTTTTGTTATCTCTTGATTTTGCCTTCGATTTCGGTAATACCTTCATCAAATATGGACCAATCTGCGGTCCAGCGGAGGTTTTCAAGTCTGAATGCGCAGGGCCAACCGGGGAGCCACTGTGAGGGACCGAAGGGCTTAACGCCGTATCTGCCCCAACGTGTGTGGAAGATAGCCTCATCTTGCGCGCCTGCAGGACGCAGACGGCCGTTTACATACATCGTACCGTCGGAAATGCACTGGCAAGCGTTGCACCAGAAGATAATCGCACGCTCTCTCCACTGCTTGTATCCGGTAAGCTCGTAGAGCTTTAAGAACGAAAGCACATCGCGGAGTGCATACTGGTCGCACGCCTGATGAGGAGTGGAGACGCTTGTCGAGCCGAGGGTATCGTAGCCCATCTTTGAGATAAGGCAGTCCTCGGGATAAGTAACTGTGAAGTGCATCATCCATGTGCAGAGGTACCATGCGATTTTCTCCGCGCAGGCGATGTACTTTTTATCCGAAGTAACCTCGTAGAGTGCAAGTGCATCGCGGAGGAGAGGGGAAGAGGATTCTTTGTCGATAGAGTAAGTATCAAGCGCGCCCGCGGTGGTAAAGCCGTCGCGCTCAAGACCGCCGTAGTAGAAGTTGAAAGCCTTTACTGCTGCATCAAGATATTTCTTATCGCCGCTTTTTTTGTATGCTGTGATAATCGGAAGGATAAGGAAGCAGCCGATAGTGCCTTTCTTTGCCTTTATTTCGCCCTCGTCATTCCAGGACTTGGCAAAAGAGCCTTCCTCGTCTTGGTTGCGCAGCGCAAAGTCGCATATATCATATGCAGCCGCGAGGTATTCGGGTTTATCAATGCCTGCTTCTTTGAGTAGGTCATACGCCTCAAAATATCCGTCTGCGCCCGTGCCTATATTGCATGCATCGTGGTTGAGCTTAATTCTGCCGTCGGGATATCTTGCAAACTTTTTACCGATAAAGCCCTTGTAGGTTTCGTAGGTGCATTCGCCAAGCTCCCATTTGTCAGGCTCATAGTCTGCAGGGAATTCCATATATCTCCAAGGGTCAAAGTCGCAACGTGCATTGATGTGGCCCGCCTCGTGTTTACCGTACTTCAGCCAACTGTCATGTACCTCAATAGCGGTTTCAAGTTTTTCCTTGTCACCTGTTTGCAGGTAATCCCAGATATATGCGTTTGCCATGGACGCACTCTGACCTACCCAACCGATTTCGTAGCGATGTTCGGTCTTTTTGTAGGCGGTAACGCTCGGATGCCACTGTGAGCCCATGGTAAATCCTGCAAAGCCGTCCTTTTCTTTCTGATAAAGGAAACGGCAGTATGCAATTGAAAGGCGGTATAGCTCTGCCGCGCTCATGGGTGCTTTAAACTCATGACCGTAGTATCTCCATGCGAAATCAAGGAGGCTGTTATAGCGATGCTTTGTACCGTTTGAGGGAGTTGCGAGAATGATTGCCTCAAAGGTGTCGCGAGGCTCCATTGTACCCTCGAAAGGCTCGCCCCAGAAGTGACGCTGAAGTGTTTTCGGCTTTTCCTCTTCGGGGAAGATAATTACATGGAGCTTGCCGCCGTCAACCTTGTAAAGTGAGCAGGCGTTGTTGTCGTTTTCTTTTGCCATGAGGGAAACGGAAATTTCATCGTTTTCGCTGTATGTACAAGCGGGGATTGTAGCGCGGTGAGATGCCCATGACCACGGTGTGCCGTCCTCGGCAAAATCGCCGACATATTCGGCAAGTGTGCCCCAGCCGTTGCCGTTGTAACTGATGCCGGGCACCATTGTGAATGTGGGGTCGCCTAAAAAGAGCATTTCCATGCGCATGTGGTCGGTGGGCTTGTCGGTTTTGCGCACCCACTTCCACGCTCCGTCTTCGATGGGGGTAAAAGTATCGGTTGCACCGTCTGCACAGAGGATTTTGGCATACGGCTTGCCGTCTATTGCCACGGCATAGCCGTTTTCGTATTTAATAATCTCGGTCATTGCTTTTCACCAAACCTTTATATAGTTTTGTTTACATTCTAATTATACCATTTTTGCTGCTTTTCGCAACACAAATTTTTTGCATTGCGTTGACGATAAATTAATGTTTACGGGAGCAAATTGGAACGCACAAATCCGTAGGGGCGAATATCATTCGCCCGTTTGTAAAACATCTAATGGCGGCTTTTCGGGCGATTAATAATCGCCCCTACAGGTTTGATAATCATTTTCGCTTAGTGCT
>JAZNOM010000064.1:0-8832 GCA_045580835.1 Eubacteriales bacterium | reverse complement strand
CCGATATTATACGCTTGTGTCACTGCTCAATCATATGTATTGGATAGTCGGCAGCGTTATCGGTGCATTGCTTGGGCAGATAATTCCGTTTTCAACAGAGGGAATTGACTTTGCACTGACCGCGCTTTTCGTTACGGTTTTTGTTGAGCAGTGGAAAAGTACCCGTGACCATGTTCCTGCTATAATCGGCGTTGCATCATCGGTGATAAGTCTTGTATTGTTCGGCGCAGACGATTTTCTTATTCCCGCAATGCTTTTGATTACCGCGGCACTTTCATTGCTTAAAATTTGGCGCAAGGAGGCGAGTGTAAATGAGTGAAATGATGCACTCGGGCGCGCTTGTTGCAGTAATTGCACTTGTTACGGCATTTACTAGGTTTTTGCCCTTTTTGGTTTTCGGCAAGCGTGAAACTCCAAAGTTTATTGCCTATCTCGGAAAGGTTTTGCCGTTTGCGGTTATGGGTATGCTTTGTGTGTATTGCCTTAAAGGTGTTTCTATTGTCGCCGCACCGCACGGTATACCTGAGTTTATCTCTGTCGCGCTTGTTGTAATAATGCATTTGTGGCGAAGAAATACGCTGCTCAGCATAGTCAGCGGCACTGTGTGCTATATGCTGCTTGTACAAATGGTGTTTTGAGAGAATAAAAATGCGGAAAAACCTTTTGTGTACAAAAGGTTTTCCCGCGCCCTTTCCAAAAAACTTTATAAAAAGTATATTGGTATATAATTCTAATTAGTCAAAAGTTTTACGAGGGGTGTGGGGAACGCTTTTACAAAAGCGTTCCCCACGTTTTTTATAAACTCCAATCAATAGGTTCTTTTAAAAGTGCGTTGGCTTTTGAAAAGTGGCGGCAGCCGAAAAAGCCGTTGTAAGCAGAGAGGGGAGATGGGTGTGCTGCGGTTAAAATATGATGGTTTGGATTTGTAATAAGAGCCGCCTTGCTCTTGGCAAAGCCGCCCCAAAGCAGAAATACAATTGGCTCCTCGCGCATGTTTAAAAGCTCGATTACTCGGTCGGTAAACTGTTCCCATCCCATGCCACGGTGACTTGTTGCGGCACCGCCGCGCACGGTGAGTACGGTGTTGAGCAGCAGCACGCCGTTTTCTGCCCATTTTGTGAGGTTTCCGCTTTTGGGTATCGGAATACCAAGGTCGGAGTTTAGTTCTTTAAATATGTTGACGAGGGACGGTGGCGGAGCAATTCCGTCGCGCACCGAAAATGAAAGTCCGTGCGCCTGCGACGGTCCGTGATAGGGGTCTTGACCGAGGATTACCGCCTTGACTGCGTGATAGTCGGTGATTTTAAGCGCGTTGAAAATATCGTGCATATCCGGGTACACGGGGAATGCCGGATTTGCGTATTCGCTTTTTAAAAATGCGCGCAGACGCAGGTAGTATTCTTTTTCAAATTCGTCGCCAAGGAGCGAGTCCCATGTGTTGCCAAGAGATACCATAATGTCCCTCCGAAGATGTGTTGTAGATATATTTTAACATAGAATTAAAGGTTTGAAAAGAGGCGTTTTTCTTTGCATTACACGTTTTGCAATTTTTTATTCAAAAACTTGCAAAAAAAATTCATTTAGGGGGTTGACAACACTTTAGCATGGTAGTATAATGAGATAAAAATTAGCCGAAAGGCAGTTTTCAGAGGTTAAAATTATGTTTTTTGCTTATGCGTATAACAGCATAATTATCGTCAGCATTATTCTTGTGCTAGTCCTTAAGCACAAACAGGATAATGCTAAAAGTTATGCCCTTAGCCGCTAAGTAATTGTATTTTAAGGTGATAATATCACTTTATAATTTCAATAATTATGCAAGCCTTATGGACTAAACTTTTAGTTCGTAAGGTTTTTTGTTTAAGGAGGATTTTCGGTTTATGATAATGACCGGAGCAAAGATTTTGATGGAATGCCTTGTAGAGCAGGGCGTTGACACCATCTTTGGTTACCCCGGCGGTACCATACTTAATGTATACGATGAGCTGTATTCCTACGGCGGCAAGGTAAAGCACGTGCTTACCTCGCACGAGCAGGGCGCGGCACATGCGGCGGACGGCTATGCAAGAAGCACCGGCAAGGTTGGCGTTTGCTTCGCAACAAGCGGCCCCGGTGCGACAAACCTTGTAACCGGTATCGCAACTGCACATATGGACTCCTCTCCAGTGGTTTTCATCTCCTGCAACGTAGGTGAAAACCTTATAGGTAAGGACTCCTTCCAGGAGGTTGATATCACCGGCATTACGATGCCGATTACAAAGTGCAATTATCTTGTAAGAGATGTAAGCAAGCTTGCGGATGTCGTGCGTGAAGCATTTGCAATTGCTCGCAGCGGACGTCCCGGCCCCGTATTTATTGATATATTAAAAAATGTAACTGCAAACAAGACAGAGTTTGAACCGCTTGCAAAGGAAGAGCATTTTTCAAACGGCTCGCTTAAAGAGCTTATGCAGCGTTCTTCCCAGAACTTCCAGCCTCCAAAACCGGATGAGAAGGACATCGACACTCTTATCGACATGATAAAGGCGTCGAAAAAGCCGCTTCTCATCTGCGGTGGCGGCGTTGTAAGAGGACGTGCGCAGGACGAGTTTACCACCTTTGCAGAAAAGATAGACGCGCCCGTTGCCATAACCCTTATGGGCGGCGGAGGATTTAAGGGGCGCAACCCACTTACCACCGGCATGGTTGGTATGCACGGCTCAAAGGCATCCAACATGGCTTGCAATGAGTGCGATTTGCTAATCGCGATTGGTTGCCGCTTCTCCGACAGAGTGGCGCTTGACCCCAAAACCTTTGCAGACCAGGCTAAAATTGTTCAGATAGACATTGACCGCGCAGAGATAAATAAAAATGTAAAAACCGCGCACCACATTGTTGGCGATGCTAAAAAGGTTCTCGAAATGCTTAACGCACGCATCGAGCAGCAGGCGCATGATGACTGGAAGAAATATGTGTTCTCTTTCCCAACCGAAACGCAGTATGACGAGTGTGACGATTCGCTTACACCCAAGCAGATTTTAAATGCTATAGCAGAGATGCTTCCGCAGGACACCATAGTTTCAACCGACGTAGGTCAGCATCAGATGTGGGCAATTCAGCATTTCCACTTTGACTATCCCGGCCAGCTTCTTACATCCGGAGGCTTCGGCACAATGGGCTTTGGACTCGGTGCCGCAATCGGCGCAAAAGTAGGCAACCCCGACAAGGCGGTTATACATATCACGGGCGACGGCTCCTTCCGCATGAACTGCAACGAGCTTGCGACAGAGCAGCATTACAACATCCCCGTTATTACATTCGTTTTTAACAACAAGACGCTCGGCATGGTTCGCCAGTGGCAAACGCTTATTTACGACAAACACTACTCGCAGACAACGCTTACCCACGGCCCCGACTTTGTTAAACTCGCAGAGGCTTACGGGCTGGGCGGCAAGCGGGTTTCTACCGTGGAGGCGCTCCGCGAGGCTATCAATGAAGCACTTGAGTGCGGTCACGGATACGTAATCGACTGCACTATTGACACCGATGAAATGGTACGCCCCATGGTTGGCGGCGGCAGCCATATCACAAAGTTTATCGTATAGTGAGGTGCGGACATGAACGAAGTAAGAAGACAGACTTTAGCCGTGCTTGTTGACAATGAAGCAGGCGTACTTTCACAGGTTTCCCGTCTTTTTTCAAGAAAGGGCTACAACATTGAGTCGCTTGCCGTGGGTACAACAGACAATCCGCTTGTTTCCCGTATCACTATTGAGGTTCTCGGCGATGATGACCAGATAAAACTGCTTTCAAATCAGCTCGGCAAGCTTTTCCCCGTACATTCGATTAAAGTGCTGACCCCCGAAAAGTCGATACGCCGCGAGCTTGTACTCTTTAAGGTGCGTGCCGCAACGGGCGAAAAGAGAAACGAGATAATTCAGATAGCAAACATTTTCCGCGCTAACATCATTGATGTGGCGATTGGCTCTCTCACACTTGCACTTATAGGCGACGAGGGCAAAATTGAAGCAATACAAAAATTATTGGAAGAGTTTGAGGTGCTTGAGCTTGTGAGAACGGGCGTTGTTGCACTCGAACGCGGACAAGACACAATTTATGATGAAACAAAAGAAAAAGGAGAATTTAACTATGGCAAAAATGTATTATGAGAAGGATTGCGACCTCAACAAACTTAACGGTAAAACTATCGCAATTATCGGCTACGGCTCACAGGGCCACGCACACGCACTCAACCTCCGCGACAGCGGCTGCGACGTAATCGTAGGTCTTAGAAAGGGCGGCAAGTCCTGGCCCGTTGCAGAAAAGGACGGCTTTAATGTAATGACCGTTGCTGAAGCAACCAAGAAGGCTGACATCATCATGATTCTTATCAACGACGAGGCACAGGCTGATATGTACAAGAAGGACATCGAGCCCAACCTCACCGCGGGCAAGGCTATCGCATTTGCACACGGCTTTAACATCCGCTACAAGCAGATCGTTCCCCCTGCAGACGTTGACGTATTTATGGCAGCTCCCAAGGGCCCCGGTCACACCGTAAGAAGTACATACGTTGCAGGCAAGGGCGTTCCCTCACTCGTAGCAGTTGAGCAGAATGCAACCGGCAAGGCGTATGACATCGCACTTGCATATATCGCAGGTATCGGCGGCGCAAGAGCAGGTATCATGGAAACCACCATGCACGACGAAACCGAGACCGACCTCTTCGGCGAACAGGCAGTTCTTTGCGGCGGCGTTGTTGACCTTATGCGCTGCGGCTTTGAAACACTTGTTGAAGCAGGCTATGAGCCCGAAAACGCATACTTTGAGTGCATCCACGAGATGAAGCTCATCATAGACCTTATCAACAAGGGCGGCGTTGCGGCTATGAACTACTCTATTTCCGACACCGCAGAGTTCGGCGAATATGTTTCCGGCCCCAGAGTTCTTCCTTACGAGCAGACCAAGGCTAACATGAAGGCTGTACTTAATGACATTCAGGACGGTACTTTCGCAGGCAAGTGGATTGCCGAAAACAAGAACGGTCGTTGCTTCTTCAACTCCAAGCGTGAGCAACTTGCAAAGCATCCTATGGAAATCGTAGGTAAGCAGCTCCGCGAGCAGATGCTCTGGAAGAACGACTCTGACCTTGATACAGCAAGTAACTAAGTTTTAAATAAACATTTCCCGGAGGTTTTTATGAATTCCGAAAACATAAAGCACGGTATTGAGCGTGCGCCTAACAGAAGTTTGCTTTTTGCACTCGGTCTTACCGAGGAGGAGCTTGACCGTCCTATTATCGGCATCGTTTCCTCGCACAACGAAATAGTACCCGGTCACATGCACCTTGACAAGATTACCGAAGCGGTAAAAGCAGGTGTACGCATGGCAGGCGGTACGCCCATTATGTTCCCTGCAATCGCGGTTTGCGACGGTATAGCAATGGGACATGTCGGCATGAAGTATTCGCTTGTTACACGCGACCTTATCGCCGATTCTACCGAGGCTATGGTTATGGCACATCAGTTTGACGGACTTGTAATGGTTCCAAACTGCGACAAAAACGTTCCGGGACTCCTTATGGCTGCGGCAAGACTCAACATCCCGACAATTTTCTGTTCGGGCGGTCCTATGCTCGCAGGTCATCTTGAAGACGGTCGCCGTACCTGCCTCAGTCACATGTTTGAGGCAGTCGGCGCATATAAAGCAGGTAATATCGACGAGTGCGGCGTGAGGGACTATGAAGAAAATGCTTGTCCTTCATGCGGCTCTTGCTCGGGTATGTACACTGCAAACTCCATGAACTGCTTAACCGAGGCTATCGGTATGGCGCTTTCGGGCAACGGTACAATTCCCGCACCGCTTTCCGCGCGTCTTCGCCTTGCAAAGCATGCGGGTATGCAGATTATGGAGCTTGTTAAAAAGAATATCCGTCCGCGCGACATCATGACGGAGGCGGCGTTCCACAATGCCGAAACTGTTGACATGGCGCTCGGATGCTCCACCAATACAATGCTTCACCTTCCTGCAATCGCGCACGAGGCAGGCATTGAAATCAGCCTTGATATGTCTAACGAAATCAGCAAGAAAACTCCTAATCTTTGCCACCTTGCACCCGCAGGTGACACCTTTATGGAGGATTTGGAGCGCGCTGGCGGTGTTTACGCCGTTATGAAGGAGCTTACAAAGAAGAACTTGCTTGACACTTCGGTTATGACGGTTACAGGCAAGACTATGGAAGAAAATCTCGAGGGAGTTGTAAACAGAAACACCGAGATTATCCGTCCTATTGACAATCCCTTTTCAGACTTTGGCGGTATCGCCGTACTTAAGGGAAATGTTGCTCCCAACGGCTGTGTAGTAAAGCAGTCGGCGGTTGCACCAGAAATGATGCAGCACAAAGGCCCTGCAAGAGTGTTTAACTCCGAGGAAGAAGCTATTGCTTCTATCTATGCAGGCAATATCAAGGCGGGCGACGTAGTGGTTATCCGTTACGAAGGACCCAAGGGCGGCCCCGGCATGCGTGAGATGCTCAACCCCACCTCTGCAATCTGCGGAATGGGGCTCGGCGAGAGCGTAGCACTTATCACCGACGGACGTTTCAGTGGCGCGACACGCGGCGCGGCTATCGGTCACGTAAGCCCCGAGGCGGCGGCAGGCGGTCCTATCGCGCTTGTTGAAGAAGGCGACATTATTTCTATCGACATTACTAACTGTAAGATTACACTTGAAGTTGACGACACGGTACTTGCAGAAAGAAAAGCAAAGTGGGTAGCACCCGCACCAAAGGTTACCACAGGTTATGCGGCGCGCTATGCAAAGCTTGTTACTTCTGCGGATAGAGGTGCTGTGCTGGAGGTATAAATGGGCAATCAGGTCAAAATTTTTGATACAACTCTTCGTGACGGTGAGCAATCCCCCGGCTGCAGTATGAATCTGCGTGAAAAGCTTGAGGTTGCACGCTGTCTTGAAATGATGAAAGTCGATATCATTGAAGCAGGCTTTGCGATTTCCTCCCCCGGCGACTTTGAGTCGGTAAACGAAATTGCAAAAGCGGTCAAGGACTGCACAGTAGCATCGCTTGCACGTGCGGTAGAGAAGGATATTGATGCCGCATGGGAGGCGGTAAAGGTAGCCGCCGACCCAAGAATTCACACATTTATCGCAACGTCTCCGGTGCATATGGAGTACAAGCTCCGCATGAAACCCGAGGAGGTTTTGGCGCGTACCGCCGAAATGGTTGCGTATGCAAAGAAATACTGCTCAAACATTGAGTTTTCCGCAGAGGATGCAACTCGAAGTGAGCCTGAGTTTTTGACTCGCGTGGTTGATACTGCCATCAAAAACGGTGCAAACGTAATCAACATCCCCGACACCGTGGGATATACCACTCCCGAGGAAATGCGCGCACTTATCGAGTATTTGGTTAAAAATGTACCTAATTCCGACAAAGCGGAGTTCTCGGTGCATTGCCACAACGACCTCGGTATGGGCGTTGCAAACTCGCTAGCAGGTGTACTCGGCGGCGCAAGACAGATTGAGTGTACCGTAAACGGTCTCGGCGAAAGAGCAGGTAACACTTCTCTTGAAGAGGTCGTAATGGCTATGCGTACCCGTCCCGATGTGTTCAGTGGCATTACAACACGCCTTGATACTACAAAGATTTATCGCACAAGCAAGGCGGTTTATACCATTATCGGACAAAACGCTCCGCTCAACAAGCCTATCGTAGGTAAAAATGCGTTCCTGCACGAGTCGGGCATACATCAGCACGGTGTGCTCGCAAATAAGCAGACTTATGAAATTCTTACTCCCGAAGCTGTGGGTATCAATACAAACAATATCGTACTTGGCAAGCATTCGGGTAAGCATGCATTTGAAACAAGGTTAAATGAACTCGGATATACTCTTACTCCCGAGGAACTTCTCGCTTGCTTTGAAGAATTTAAGGTTCTCTGCGACAAAAAGAAGACAATTACCGATTCCGATATCGAAGCCATCGTACTTCATAAGGCAGCGGTTGAAGACACTAACGAAAAGGATGTATTTACACTCGATTGGTTCGACGTACATACTTCTAATTTCACTACTTCGACAAGTACCGTTTGCCTTAAGTGTGGTGACGAAAAGTTTGAGGGCGTGTCGCTTGGCGACGGTCCTATCGACGCTTCGTTTAAGGCAATCGACAATATAGTAAACCCCGTAGAGCATACTCTGGAACTTTACACTATTAATTCAACGTCAGAGGGCAAGGACACCCTCGGCGATGTATCGGTTAAGCTTAAAGCCGCCGACAAGACTTATGTAGGTCGCGGACTTTCAACCGATATTATTGAGGCATCGCTTAAGGCATATATTAACGCGGTTAATAAGATGCAGGCATCTGTACAGAAAGAAGGCTAAATTTTCATGGGAATGACGATGACACAAAAGATTCTTGCGGCTCATGCAGGTCTTGACTCGGTAAAGGCGGGCGACCTTATTGAAGCAAAGCTTGATCTTGTACTCGGTAACGATGTTACCACCCCCGTTGCTGACAAGGTTTTTGACGAGGCGGGCTTTACCAAAGTTTTTGACAAGGACAGAATTGCAATTGTCCTTGACCACTATACCCCCTGCAAGGATATCAAATCCGCAGAGCTTTGCGCTACTGCGCGCGATTTTGCAAAGAGATTCAATATCACACACCTTTACGATGTAGGATGCGTAGGTATTGAACATGCGCTCCTTCCCGAAAAAGGTCTTGTTGGCCCCGGCGACTGCATCATCGGTGCAGACTCTCATACCTGTACATACGGTGCGCTCGGCGCATTTTCCACCGGTGTCGGCTCAACCGATATGGCGGCAGGCATG
>JAZNOM010000063.1:0-19129 GCA_045580835.1 Eubacteriales bacterium | reverse complement strand
TAAAATTCCGTAAAAAAGACGGACATGCGCCGGCTTTTTTACACCTTAAAAACCGCGCGCGGTGAGCGCGGCGCGAGCGAACGGTTTTGCTCCACTTCAAAATGCTTGCATTTTGAAGTGATTAGATAAACATTAATTTATTATTGCAGTTTTTGTTGCTGCGTGCTATAATTATTATGTATGCAAAAAATAATGCAGTAAGGAAACAGAATTTATGAAGACCAAAGACAAAATCAAGCGATTTGACTTTAAAAAGAAGCCCCATTCGCCATACAGATGGCTTATGTGGCTTGCAAAAACAATCGTCGCTTTTCCCTACCTTAAACGAAGAAACGCCGTCTTAATTAAACGCGGAATGGAAGAACTCGAAGGCAAGCCGTACCTTATGCTTTGCAATCACGCATCGCTTGTTGACCTTTGCTTTATGCTTAAGGGTACACACCCCTACCCCGTAAACAATGTAATGACCATTGAAGGCTTTAATACATACACAAAGCCACTGATGCAGGGACTCGGAGTGCTTGGCAAGCGCAAATATGTCTCCGACATTTCTCTTGTGCGCAATATTCGCTATGTGTTAAACGAACTGAAAAACCCAATGGTTATTTTCCCTGAAGCTCGCTATTCGCTTGACGGCTGCACATCATTTCTTGCAGAATCAACCGGCGGTCTTATCCGCATGCTTAAGGTTCCCGTTGTTATGATGAAGATTCACGGTAACTTTATTGATGTTCCGCAGTGGAACAAGCACAGTAAAAAATGCTACTGTGAAGCGGAAATGTACCCGATTTTCACTGCCGAAGAATGCCGCTCCCTATCCGTGGAAGAGATAAACGCGCGTCTTGCAAAAGAGTTTGAATATGACGATTTTGCATGGCAAAAGGAACGTGGCATCGTTATCGACCATCCAAAGCGTGCCGAGGGACTCCACTCACTGCTTTATAAGTGTCCCGCCTGCCTCGCAGAGGGCGAAACCGACTCTGACGGCGACACACTTTTCTGCCGCAAATGCGGCAAAAAGTGGTTTATGGAAACCGACGGCTCACTGCGCGCGTTAAACGGCGAAACCGAGTTTTCACACATCCCCGACTGGTCAAATTGGGAGCGTGAGTGCGTGAAAAAAGAAATCGAAGATGGCACCTATTATTTTGAGGACGAGATCAGCCTTGAAACTCTGCCAGACTCATGGAAATTCTACAAGCAAGGCAAGGGCAAGCTTGTGCAGACTCCGAACGGTACCACAATAACCGGCACTTGCTACGGCGAGCCGTTTGAACTGCATAAGAGCGCGATGAATCAAAGCAGCATGCACATTGAATATGATTATCTCGGCCGCGGCGACTGCGTTGACATCTCGGTACTTGACGACAGCTACTGGTGTTATCTTACAAAGCGCGATGCAATAACCAAGTTAAGCTTCGCGACGGAAGAAATCTTCCTTGCGGCAGAAAGAAAACTTAAGGAAGAAAAGAGTCTCGCAGAATGAAAAAACTACAAAAAATGAATGAAGCCGCATGGCTTTGCGGCGTAATTTTTTGCGCGCTCGGCGTTGCACTTTGTACAAAAGCCAATTTCGGACTTTCGATGATTGCCGCACCTGCGTACATAATCCATAAGTTTATGGAAGCTTTTCTCCCATGGTACTCTCAAGGTACCTCGGAGTACATTTGGCAGACGGTACTTCTTGTGATAATGTGCATCATAGTAAAACGCTTCAAACCTAAATATCTTTTAACCTTTGCATGCGCAGTTATCTTCGGTCTTGCGGTTGATGGTTGTCTGTTTTTACTCGGCGGCGGCGCGCCATACGAATCCATGATAGTTCGTATAATTGCATTTGCCATAGGTGAGGTTATCACCGCGGTTGCAATTGCTTGTTATTTCAGAACCTCTCTGCCGCTTTGCGTGTATGAGCTTGTAGTATCGGAAATATCAAAAAAATACAACATTGAGGTTGGCAAGGTTAAGCAAGCAAACGATATTATCATGCTTGTGATATCCATTGCGTTTGCACTGCTTCTGACACGCAGCTTTACAGGTATTGGCATCGGTACCGTTGTAATCACCCTTGTAAACGCACCCCTTATCTCGTTTTTCGGCAAAGTTCTTGATAAGCTTTGCGACTTTTCGCCAAGATTTCCTAAATTAGTGGAATTTACCAAGCTTTAATTGTGAAGTTCTCGCATTGACTTTAAAGTAAAAATATGTTATTCTTGGTAACGTATGTAAATTAAAAGGAGAGACGACTATGGATTTTTCATTCCTCTGGGAATACGTCGTTCAAATCACATGGCAACAGATAGTCATGTGGGCTATCGGCGGTATTCTCATCTTCCTCGCAATCAAAAAAGATATGGAGCCTACGCTCCTTCTTCCCATGGGCTTTGGTACAATACTTGTAAACATCCCTCACTCGGGCGCAATTGACCAGGTTTCACACGGAGTAGAAGAAGCCGGCGCACTTACCACCCTTTTTGATGCGGGAATTTCAAACGAGCTTTTCCCGCTCATCCTCTTTATCGGTATCGGTGCGATGATAGACTTTACTCCTATCCTCACCAATCCCAAGCTTATGCTTTTCGGTGCAGCGGCACAGTTTGGTATTTTCTTTACATTCTGCCTTGCATCCATCTTCTTCCCGCAAAATGACGCGGCTTCAATCGGTATCATCGGCGCAGCTGACGGTCCTACCGCTATCGTCGTATCGCAGAAGCTTGATTCGCAGTTTGTGGGCGCAATCATGGTTGCCGCTTACTCATACATGGCTCTTGTGCCGATTATTCAGCCTCCTATCATTAAGCTTCTCACCTCCAAGAAAGAGCGTATGATTCGTATGCCTTACAAGGGCGCGACTGTTTCCAAAACTACAAAAATTCTCTTCCCCATCGTTATCACCGTTGTTGCAGGCGTTATCGCTCCCTCATCGGTTGCACTTATCGGCTTCCTTATGTTCGGTAACCTTATCCGTGAGTGCGGCGTGCTTGACAACCTTTCCGAAACCGCCCAAAAGGTTCTTGCAAACCTCATCACTATCTTCCTCGGTATCACTATCGCTACCAAGATGGAGGCAAGCCAGTTCTTAAAGCCGCAGACTCTTCTCATCCTCGGCCTCGGTCTCTTTGCATTCATTTTCGACACCGCAGGCGGCGTTCTGTTTGCAAAGCTCCTTAACCTTTTCTCAAAAGAAAAAATCAATCCTATGATTGGTGCCGCAGGTATCTCTGCGTTCCCCATGTCAGGACGCGTTGTTCACAAGCTCGGTCTTGAAGAGGATCCTCAAAACTTCCTGCTCATGCATTCTATCGGTGTTAATGTTTCAGGTCAGATTGCCTCGGTTATCGCAGGCGGTATGATTCTCAACTTCTTCGGTTAAGGAGGTCGCTATAATGGAAAACACTATGGAAATTGTAACCACCGCTGCCGAAACAGTTGCGGAAACTGTGGCAGAAACCACTGCGGCAGATATGTTTGGCAACATCACAGTTGAACCGATGAACTTTGTAAACAATCTCGGCTACATGGCAACCGGTATGGTTGGTATATTCGTTGTAATAGGAATTATTATTCTCGCTACAACTGCTATGAACAAGTTTTTCTCAAAAAACAAATAAGTTTCATATTAAAGCGGCTATGCAAATGCATAGCCGCTTTAATACTGCCGAAAAAGGCACCGAGCGCAGAAAAAGAAAAATAAAAGAGGTTTTGTAAAAATCATAAACTATTTACTTTCTATTTTTCTTTCGTGCTACTATAATGTAGAAAACCCTGTCACAGACAGGGTTTTCATTATCTTTTTCTGTTTTCCGCCGAAATGCGCTCTACCTTACGCAGGTAAGCCAACGCTCGCATTTCGACGAAATCGGCACTCTTTTTCGTTCGTCTGGCAGCGTGTCGAAAGGCTTTTCGACACGCTAAAAAGTCGACTCGAAAGAGTCGACTTTTATATTTATCCAAGCTTTGCAAGAGCCTCTTCAAGGCCTTTCTTGATTTCTTCGTACTTTGCGAGTTTTGCCTTTTCGCCTTCAACAACAGCGGCAGGAGCCTTTGCAACAAAGCTTTCGTTTGAAAGCTTGCCTACAAGGCGCTTGATTTCGCCATCGTTCTTTTTAAGCTCTTCGGTAAGGCGCTTTCTTTCTGCCTCAAAGTCAATCATGTCGGCAAGCGGAATATACGCGGTTGCACTGTCGGTGATAACCTGAACAGCGGTGCTGTCGGTGAACTCATCAACAATTTCAACCTCGGATGCGCTTGCAAGCTTCTTGAAGAACTCGGTAGCACCGCCAAAGGTGTCAGTAAACTTTGTAACGAGGTAAAGCTTTGCTTTTCTCGAGGGTACAACGCCCATTTCGGTGCGGCGCGCACGGATAGCGGTAATAAGCGCGATAATCTTTTCCATCTCCGCTTCTTCGTCTGCAAAGCAGAGTGCTTCGTCAAACTTCGGGAAGTTGGAAATCATGATGCTTTCCGAGTCGTGAGGCATTGTGGTGTAGATTTCTTCGGTGATGAAAGGCATAAAGGGATGAAGCATCTTGAGGGTTTCAAGAAGAACATAGCTGATAACGTTCTGTGCAACCTTGTCGCCGGCAGAGAGTCTGGGCTTGAGAAGCTCGATGTACCAGTCGCAGAAGATGTCCCAAACAAAGTCATAAACATTTGCAAGCGCAACGCCAACCTCGTAGCAGTCGAGATTCTGTTCAACCGTCTTTGCAAGGGTGTTGAGCTTTGAGAGAATCCATTTGTCTTCGGTCTTGAGTTCTTCGGTAGCAGGAAGCTTAACCTCCTCGATATCGAGGTTCATCATTACGAAACGAGCCGCGTTCCAGAGCTTGTTTGCAAAGTTACGTGCGGACTCAATCTTTTCATCCGAGAAACGCATATCGTTACCGGGTGCGTTGCCGGTTGCAAGTGCAAAGCGGAGCGCGTCTGCACCAAACTGGTCGATGATTTCAAGCGGGTCAATGCCGTTGCCGAGAGATTTTGACATCTTTCTGCCCTTGGCATCGCGTACAAGACCGTGAATAAACACGGTGGAGAAAGGCTCCTTGCCCATGTGTTCAAGGCCGGAGAAAATCATTCTCGCAACCCAGAAGAAGATGATGTCATAGCCTGTTACAAGCACGCTTGTGGGATAGTATTTTGCAAGCTCAGGAGTCTTTTCGGGCCAGCCGAGAGTGGAGAAGGGCCAGAGTGCCGAGGAGAACCAGGTGTCAAGCACGTCGCTTTCCTGATTCATCTTGCCGCCGCACTTCGGGCAGGTGCAAACGTCTTCTTTGGAAACTACCATTTCGCCGCAGTCGGCGCAGTAGTATGCGGGGATTCTGTGACCCCACCAAAGCTGACGGGAGATACACCAGTCATGTACGTTTTCCATCCAGTTGGTGTATGTCTTGGTAAATCTTTCGGGCTCAAACTTAACCTTGCCGTTGTAAACAACTTCAAGCGCAGGCTCAGCTAAAGGCTTCATCTTTACAAACCACTGGTTAGACGTGATAGGCTCAACGGTGGTGCCGCAGCGGTAGCAGGTGCCAACGTTGTGCTTGTGGGGAACGGTCTTGATAAGGTATCCGCCTGCATCAAGGTCAGCGATAAGTGCCTTGCGGCATTCGTAGCGGTCCATACCCTCGTATTTGCCTGCCCACTTGTTCATGGTGGCGTCATCGTTCATAACCTTAATCTGTTCAAGGTTGTGACGCTCGCCAACGAGGAAGTCGTTGGGGTCATGCGCAGGGGTAATCTTTACGCAGCCGGTACCAAAGCCGATTTCAACATAATCGTCGGCGATAACGGGAATTTCTCTGCCCGTACCGGGGAGAATAAGTGTCTTGCCGATGAGGTGCTTTGTTGTATCATCATTCGGGTTAACGGCAACTGCGGTGTCGCCGAACATTGTTTCGGGACGTGTGGTAGCAACTTCTACATAGCCGTCCTCGCCCTTAATGGGGTACTTGATGTGCCAGAAATTGCCGTCCTGCTCGCTGTATTCAACCTCTGCATCGGAGAGGGCGGTGATACAGTGGGGGCACCAGTTGATAATGCGGTTGCCGCGGTAGATAAGTCCTTTTTCGTAGAGGTTTACAAATACCTCTTTAACTGCTCTTGAGCAGCCCTCGTCCATGGTGAAGCGTTCTCTGGTCCAGTCGCAGGATGTGCCGAGCTTTTTAAGCTGGTTGATAATGCGGTTGCCGTACTGATGTTTCCAGTCCCAAACGCGCTCGAGGAACTTTTCGCGGCCGAGGTCGTAACGGGTGAGGCCCTCTTCCTTGCGGAGCATTTCTTCAACCTTAATCTGGGTTGCGATACCTGCGTGGTCGGTGCCGGGTACCCAAAGGGTGCTGTACCCTTGCATTCTCTTGTAGCGAACGAGAATATCCTGCAAGGTTTCGTCAAGAGCGTGACCCATGTGGAGCTGACCTGTTACGTTCGGAGGGGGGATAACAACCGAGAAGGCGGGCTTGTTATCGTTTACATCGGGTGTGAAATAGCCTTTTTCGCACCAATTCTGATAAATTCTGTCCTCAAATTCTTTGGGGGCATAGGTTTTGGAAAGTTCTTTATTCATTAGAATTCTCCTTATATGATAAAATTTTATTTTTCATTAAAAAACGCCCTGCTTCCGAAAGGAATCAGGGCGCAGAATGCGCGGTACCACCTGAATTTTTTACTCATAAATCCGATAACGGGGAACACCGTCGGGTTCTAATTGCTTTCGCTTTCTTCCCGATGCTCATGGGCTACTTTGTTTTCGCTTGCAACGCGCTTTCACCAACCGCACGCTCTCTTTTGCAAGTGGAGAAAACTACTCCTCCCAATCAACGCATAAAAAAGTGTAACACATTTAAAGAAAAAAGTCAATAGTTTGTTACCTTATCGTTTTTGACACGCCTGTGACAAACTCGCCCATATGGTCGCTCTTGCACTCGTAGATGATTTTAAAAGCGCCGTCTTTATACTCAAGCTTTGTTACAGAGGCGTTGTCCGCCCATTTTATATCCTGCAAGCGTTCAATGGGTAAGCCGTGCAGATAGCAGCAAAGGCACTTGATAACTGCACCGTGCGATGTGATACAGATATCTTTGCCGTTGTATTTTTCGGCAGTTTCTTTTAGTGCTTTTACCGCGCGGTTGTAGCAGTCAATAGTGCTTTCGCCGTTTGGGCAAACGGTCTTATACATTTCGGTTTTCCACACTGTGAACGCGCCGTCGTATTTTTCTTCAACCTCTTCAATTGCCATGCCTTCCCAATCGCCAAAGTTCATTTCGATAAAGCCTTCGTCGGTCAGAACTTCGAGATTTCTGTCATTTGCAATCGGCTTCGCCGTCTGCATAGCGCGCGATAGCGGGCTTGAGATAACCGTTTCAATATGCTCGTTTTTCAAAAAATCGGCGGTTATGCGTGCCTGCTTGTGACCAAGTTCGGAGAGTGGATAGTCGGTATGTCCTGCAAATCCGCCCTTGAGATTGCCAAGACTCTGTCCGTGACGGACGATATATATGTACATTGCTTTTACTCCTTTTTTTATTCAAATAAATAATATCATAAGGAAGAAAAAAATTCAATATTTTTGTTGACAAATTAAAAAGTATATGATAAAATACTAATTCGGTATAGGTAATTATTAATTACCCCTACCCCCTTGCCATGACAAAGAGCATGGCCATAAGTCCATAAGGAGGTGTAACACAGATGGAAAAGGTAGTAAATTCTTACGAAACACTGTTTATTGTTAATCCTACTCTCGCAGAGGATGACGTAAAGGCAACAGTGGACAAGTTCACTGCACTCATCGCAGAGAACGGTACTGTAGGTGAAATCGACGAGTGGGGCAAGCGCCGTCTTGCATATCCTATCGACGATATTACCGAGGGTTACTATGTACTCGTTAATTTCACAAGCGAATCTTCTTTCCCTGCAGAGCTTGAGCGCCGCTACAACATTGATGAAAACATCATGCGTGGTATCGTAATCAGACTCGAAGCAAAGAAGGCTAAGGCTTAATTGACGGAGGAGCGAGTATATGGCAACTTTGAATAAGGTAATTCTTATCGGAAACCTGACAGCAGATCCCGAACTCAAGCAGACTCCCTCGGGTATCTCGGTTGTTTCGTTTACAATTGCGATCAACCGCCGTTACCAGAGCAAGAACCAGACTGAAGGTCAGCAGACAGCCGACTTTATCAGCATCGTTGCTTGGAGACAGACCGCAGAGTTTGTATCTCGCTATTTCAAGAAGGGTAAGCCAATCTTGGTTTGCGGCGCACTTCAGAGCAGAAGCTACACCGACAGCCAGGGCAACAAGCGCTATGTAACAGAGGTTGTTGCAGATGAGGTTGGATTTGTAGAAAACAAGTCCGATTCTCAAGGCGGTTCCCAGTACACGCCCGATGCATATGCCGCACCGTCGTATTCCAATACCGACGCGGCAGCGCCTAAATTTGAGGCGGTATCCGATGAGGACGATTTGCCGTTCTGATCGAAAAGAATTTATAGAAAGGAAATCTGTTTTTAACAGTAGGGTATAACAATGGATAACAAGACCGAAAACGTACAGCGCCCCTTCCGCCCTATGAAGAAGAGAAAGAAAGTTTGTCTTTTCTGCGCTGACAAGATCGATTACATTGATTACAAGGATACTGTAAGACTTAAGAAGCTCGTGAGCGAGCGTTCCAAGATTCTTCCCAGAAGAATTTCCGGCACCTGCGCTGTTCACCAGCGTCAGCTTACCGTTGCAGTAAAGAGAGCAAGACAGATGGCTCTTATTCCTTACGTAAGCGACTAATAAAAGCATTAAAAAAGCACCGCATTGCGGTGCTTTTTTGTTTTACTCTTCAACAAATTTTACGCCGTCTTCGACACTCATGGATGCAACGCGTGCAAGTGACTCAACTCTGATTCCCATGCTGCGAATCAAGTCGCCGCCCGGCTGATATGCCTTTTCAATCACAATGCCTGCGCCGACAACCTCGGCACCTGCATCCTCAATAAGCGCGATGAGTCCTTTAAGCGCACTGCCTTTTGCAAGGAAGTCGTCAATGATAAGCACCTTATCGCCTGCCTTCAAAAACTCCTTGGAAACAACGATATCGTATGTAGTGCCGTGGGTATATGACTCAACCTTTGAGGTGTAAACATCGGCATAGATATTGTTTGTTTTTGTCTTTTTTGCAAACACTACGGGTACGTCAAAATATTGCGCGGTAAGGCACGCAATGCCGATGCCCGATGCTTCGATAGTAAGTATCTTTGTAACGGTAGTACCGTCAAAAAGTCGCTTGAATTCTTTGCCAAGCTCGCACATGAGTTTTACATCAATCTGGTGGTTAACAAAGCCGTCAACCTTGAGGACGTTGCCTTCGCCTACTTTTCCGTCTTTTAAGATTCTTTCTTCAAGAAGTTTCATAACAAAGCCTTTCGTATATAATTAGTTTTCATAGAGTACAGCGTTTATAATTCCGCCGATAAAATCGGCATCTTTATAGTAGATTTCACCGTTCAAGTACGGCTGGAGATGTATTTTGATGTTGCTGACGCCCTTAAGGTCGAGAGCAAACTCTTTTTTTGTATCCGCCTTGTCGATTTCAGCGCGGAAGGCAAGCTTGTCATCAAGATAAATATTCAAAACTAGCGAGTATTTGTTGTCGCCCGTATCAGCAAGCTTTGATTTCAGACCTACAATTCCTTCAAAAGAGGTAAAACCGTAGCCTGAAATGTTCAGTGTATCACAGAAATTACCGTACAAAATATTACCGCCGTAGTCCTCATTACCGATTGTGCAAACGCCGTTGTGAACGTTTCTGTAATAGGTTTTACCTACTAAATTCATCGAGTTTTCAATAATAGGCAAAAATTCATACGCATCTTTCAGTGTAGTGTATTCTTTTTGGTCGATCTCGGAATACTTTGCATATATGTATAAGTCGCTTGTTACATTTTTATATGATTTTGACCAGCCGCTGAAGGTGTATCCGTCGGGAGCCGTAACCTTTGGCGGAGTTGCATCATCACCGTGAAAAACTACCTGCGATTTCAGCAATGTGGCATCATAATCGTAGAAGTAAACGTTGAGCCATTCTTTTTGATAGATGGCTTTGACTATCATACTTCCTTTGACGTTTGAAAAATCCTTGTCCCAGCCTACAAAAAACATATCGTCGCGCTTTTCGGGCATCGGCGGCTCTTTTGCGCTTTTGCCTTCTTCAACGTTTTGAATTGATATTGCCGAATATCCGTCGATGTCGACGAATTTTACGGTATAGTATTCTTTTGGCGACTCGGTTACCGCAGGCGGTTTGCGAGTGGTGACGGGGGCTGTGGTACTTGTTGCAACTACCTCAAAGTATTTTGGCGCAGTTTCTTCCGCGTCGTCAGGAAACTCGGTAGTAGAGCGCGAAATATCAGTTATGTCAACCACGGCGTCGGTGCGGTTGTTTATCAAAGGCGAAAATGCAAAGCGTTGTCGCGATGCCGCGCACGCTGCCAAAAGGAAACACAGAGATGCCAAAATTAAAAACGTATAAACTTTTTTCAAATCGACACCTCCCGATAAAAATAATGGTTTCACTTATGTGAAACCATTTTATCATAAAAATATGAAATATACAATATTTATTTTTTAGAAGTCGACTTCTGCCGCGGTGAGTTTTATCAAATAGTCCATATCGTCAGGCTGCACACGGGCATCGTATGCGGCGCGATTGCGCTTGATTTCGCCGCATTTGCGGCAACGGTGGACAATAACATAGCCTTTTTTGGGATTTAGCTCAACTTTTATTGGGTCTAAAATGCCAAGGCATGTGTTTGCACGGTCACCCGGCATTATGTCAATATGAATTGAACAAAGACAAAAAGGGCAGTGGTTTCGCGAGGACGAGCCAAGCGGCTCAACCTTTTTTCCGCAATTTTGGCAAATAAATCCACTATCGTTTTTTGCAAATCTTTTGCTTTCCATGAAAAAACTCCTTGTATGCATAGCCGCCATTTTGGGAAAAATGATAGCGACAACATGATTTTTTAAGCCGACTCCCGTCGGCTTAAGACAGAAAGGATTAAATAATATGAAAAGACTAATAAAAGCAGCTGCTCTTTGTCTTGCCTTTTCACTTGTGATGCTTATGTTTGTGTCCGCCGCAACACCAGAAGAAATGTATGAGAACGGTGTTGTTTCGGATGACGGAATTCGCCTTGGCGACGAGCGCGACGGTATCGTCAGCGATGTCAGCGAGGGCGGCGAGATTTTTACAGGTGAAGGCACGGGAATGCTCGGCGATATGACAGGCGACCTTGGTGTTTCCGAAAATAATGACATGACAAGCACGCCTGATATTACAAGCGAGAGAGTTACTACAGATTCACCCATGACAACAAGCGAAGCCGCAACCGACAATACAACAAATGGCGCAAACAATGAAGACGGCGGCAGTATGGCAACCGGCGTTATCATTGCGGTTATAGTTGTTATCGCAGTTGTTGTGATTATCTTCTTACTCCTGCCCAAACGCAGAGGATAACTAAGGAAGGGCGAGGATGTTCTTTCTTGAGAAGAAAGAACCAAAGAAAAACTGTAAAATATTTAATGTGTAGCAGTGGCTGCTACAATAATTTTTTACAAAAAAGGTTTGGAGAGCGCGAGAACCTTTCCTTAAAAGGTTCTCGCATTTTCTCTTTTTACTTACCGACACAAAAACGGCTGAATATTTCGGAAACTACATTTTCGCTTACGGCTTTGCCGTCAAGCTCATCAAGGGTTGCAACCGCGCGTTCAAGGTCGCTTGATGCAAGGTCTGCACCCATGCCGCTTACCGCGGTTTTAACCGCATCGCCGATAAGCGCGATTGCCTCGTCAAGCGAGGCTGCCTGACGCGCACTTGTGATGATAGCATCCGAGTGCGTGTCTATTTTTTCGTCAATAAACAAGCTTTCGACCGCCGCTTTCAGCTCGGCTATGTCGCCGCTTTTTGCGCTCATGCGCACAACTTTTTCAAACATGCCGTCGGGAAGTGCAAACTGCGCTTCGCATATGTCACTTTTGTTAAGTACGGCGATTTTCGGAGCCAAAATATCTTTTAAGCTGTCCAAAAGCGAGGTGTCCTCGCTTGAAAGCTCTCTTGAGCCGTCAAGCACGCAGATTACAAGCTCCGCCTCACAAAGGCGCTCTTTTGCGCGGCTTACACCGATTTGCTCAACCACGTCAGCGGTGTCGTGTATACCTGCGGTGTCGGTGAGGTGCAGCAGTACGCTGCCAAGCGGAATGTCGCGCTCCAGAATATCGCGCGTTGTGCCTGCAATTTCGGTTACGATAGCCGCATCCTCGCCTGCGATTGCGTTGTAAAGCGAGCTTTTGCCGCGATTTGGAGCACCGCAGATAACGGTTTTGATACCTTCGAAAATCGCACTGCCCGAGCGGTATGTGCTGCGCAGGCGCACGAGAGAGTCCTTGATTTCTTCGGCGCGGCGTGCAAATTCATCGTCGCCGATTTCGGCAAGGTCCTCGTCAGGGTAGTCGATTCTTGCGTAAACATCGGCAATAAGCGTTGTCAAGGCACGCGCTGCCGAGTCGATTTTTTCAGAAAGTACGCCGCGGCGTTGTGATGCGGCGATACGAAGCTGTGCATCACTCTTCGCCTCAAGAATTTCGCCTACTGCTTCAGCTTTAGTAAGCGAAAGCTTGCCGTTTACAAAGGCGCGGCGAGTAAACTCGCCTGCCGCAGCAGGCGTAGCACCTGCCTTAAATACTGCTTCAAGCACACGGCTGGTTACAAGTATACCGCCGTGACAGCTTATTTCAACCATGTCCTCGCCCGTGTATGATGCAGGCGCGCGGAAAACGGTAAGCATGCCGTCGTCAATCGGCATGCCGCCGTCTAAAATGTCGCCGAAATAAGCGGTACGGGGAGAAAGCTCCGACACGCTTTTGCCGCATTTGGGAGAAAAGCAGCGACCTGCAACGGTCACTGCTTCTTCGCCCGATATTCTGATCAACGCCACGCCGCCTTTACCGCGCGGTGTGGATACGGCGGCTATGGTTGAAAGAAAATCGTTTTTCATAATTATTCTTCGGTAGTTTCAGCAGGCTTTTCGCTGTGGTGGCGACGGCGGTTACCGCCGCGGCGGCCACCCTTGCCGTCACGCACGGGGAGACGGCCCATACCCTTTTCGGTGAGGAAGATAACTACCTTACGGTTGTTGTCGGAACCGATAGAGTTTGTGGAAATACCTTCGATGTTCTGAATTTCGGAGTGAATAATACGTCTTTCGTAGGGGTTCATAGGCTCAAGCATAACGCTCTTGCCGTATTTCTGAACCTTTGCTGCCATTCTGCGAGCGAGTGCGCGGAGGGTTTCCTCGCGCTTTTCGCGGTAGCCTTCAACGTCAACTGTGATTCTTTCGTGGTCGTCCTTGCCCTCTGCGCGGTTAGCCGCGAGGTTTGCGAGGTACTGAACGGCATCAAGAGTTTCGCCGTGGTGACCGATAAGCATGCCTGCATCGTCGCCTGCGATGGTGATGCAACTGCCGTTTTCTTCATCGGTGCCTACATTGGCGGTAACGTTGAGTTCAAGATTCTTAACGAGTGTTTCAACAAAGGACATTGCAGCCTTTACTTCGGCCTCGGTTGTGGGAGTCTTGGGCTTTTTCGGCTTTTCAGCCTTCTTTTCGGGTGTCTTTTTAGCTTCGGGAGTTTTTTTGGTTTCAGGCTTCTTTTCTTCCTTTTTAGGTTGGGGCTTCTTTTCAGGAGCGGGTGCTGCCTTAACCTCGGGCTTCTTTTCTTCTACGGGGTCGGGAGTTTCAACAAAAGCTACAACCTTTGCGGGCTGCGCGCCAATGCCAAAGATACCGCCTTTTTTGCCTGCGCTTACTACCTTCCACTCGATTTCGTCGAGTGAGTCAACACAGAGCTTGCCCTTGAGTGCTTCAACGGCGTCATTAATAGTTTTACCGGTTGCGAAAATTTCTGTAATCATTATATAACCTTCCGATTAGTCTTTGATTTTCGGCTTTTTATCGGTGTTTGTCTGCACCTTTTCGCCGTTTAAGAGTGTTTGGTTTGCACCCTTTGATTCTGTCTTGATTTCGGGGAGAGTGTCATAGTCGTCATCATCAATATGGTGGAGCGAACGAACTCTGATAAGGTCGGACTTCTTTGTACTGTAGCCCTTTTCCTTCATTTCTTTTTCTGCCGCTTTGATATCCTCTTCGGTAATCTGGGGAATAGGCATAGCCTTTGAGAGAATTACAGTCTGTGCAAAGGAGAGAATATTGGAGTAAATCCAGTAAAGACCGATTGCGCTGGAGAAAGTAAAGCAGAAATAAAGTGACATGAGGGGCATCATCCAGTCCATAAGCTTCATCGAGCAGCCGGTCTGTGCGTCCTGCGCTGCGGGCGACTGATAGGTGAATTTTCTGGTGAGCTTCATGGATGCTACCTGTAAAAGGAAGCAGGCAACGGGGATGATCATGTACGCAAGTACGTTTGCAAGAGTGGGAACGCCCACGCCGACAACTTCTGTAGAGTTCTTAAAACCGTTCAGTACGTCGCTCGGCTCGATACCGAGGTTGAGACCGAAGAAGTTGAGGTTGGGAAGACTTGCCGCACTCTCGGGGAGCAGTGCTTCAAGATTAGGTGTGGCGATTGCTTTGATTTGGTCAAGGTTTGCGATGTTTTTGATATCGGTGATAACCTTGCCTGAAAAATCCTGCCAGTTAAACTCTTTTGCGAGCGCAAAGAGTTCTTCGTTGTCAAGACCGCAGATATAGGTGAGCGGTTGGCGGATAATGGTGTAGATTACCATGATAAGACCGAGCTGAACAAGAAGAGGCATGCAGCCGCCGAAGGGGCTTACGTTTTCTTTTTGCTGAAGCTCAAGGATTTCCTGCTGCATTTTCTGCTGGGTAGCACGGTCGGTGCGGCCCGCATACTTCTTTCTGATAACTGCTTCCTTGGGACGGAGAGCAGCCATTCTGATCTGGTTTTTCTGCTGCTTGATGCCGAGAGGCAAAAGCACCAGTTTGAATAGCAAAGTGAAAAGTAACAGCGTGAGAGCATAACTGCCCGTGAAGCTGTCAAACAAACGCATTAGAAATGCGAAAGGTGCGTAGATAATGTTCATTATAGCTTTCCTTTTAACTTAATTTTCATCGCTTTGTTGTTTTGAAAACGGTTTAAATCCTTTTTCGGGTACGGGGTCATAGCCGCATCTGCAAAATGGATTGCAGCGTGCAATGCGGTACACGGTCAGAATCAAACCGCAAAAAAAGCCGCGTTTTTGAAACGCCTTAATGGCGTAGGCAGAACAGGTTGGTGTAAACCTGCAACAACTTTTCTTAAGCGGTGAAATGAATTTTTGATACAGCTCTATAAGCCATATGCAGACGTGTTTCATATCAGTTCGAGTTTTTTCAGTGCGCGAGTCATTTCGCGCTCAACATCGTTTGTCTTTTTACCGGCTATTGCCTCGCGTGCAACAATGACGATGAGGTTGCCGGTTTTAACGCCGTATGCAGTATCAATATTTTTATAAGCGTGCCGAATTATTCTTTTTGCACGGTTGCGCTGTACAGCGCCGCCGATTTTTTTGCCCACTGTAAGACCGATGCGGTTAATGTACTTTTTTTCGGGATGCGCTTTCATAAGCGCATTTCTTCGATAGTCGGGCAGGACATAAACGGCTATAGTCGGCATCACAGCCTTTTTGCCCTTCTTATATGCCTTTGAATACAGGTGATTTTCGCATATCGCGCGGTATTTCATTTTGAAAAACCTTTCCGATTTAATAGTATAATAATAGTTTGTTTTTTGGGCGGGTTTCCCGACTAAAAAACACATTAAAGAGTCGCTCGCGGCCCGGCGAGACGCGAGTGAACGACTCTCTCCACTTCAAAACGCTTGCGTTTTGAAGTGATTAAAAAACCCCGATAACACACAAGAGGTTATCGGAGTTTGAAACTCCCGTGGGAGTGAGTATTAGACAGAACTGCTCCTAATTAATAGGTAAGTCTAGCTCTGCCCTTAGCGCGGCGTCTCTTAAGTACTTTTCTGCCGTCTGCGGTCTTCATTCTCTTTCTGAAGCCGTGTTCCTTTTTTCTCTGGCGCTTTTTAGGCTGATAGGTTCTAAGCATTACGGATTGCACCTCCTTGCAAGATTTCGGAAGCGATAACTTCGCGTGTATTCACAATAAGACAACCTATATTATATTGAAAAGATAGGTAAATGTCAAGTCTTTTTTAAAAATAATTTCAAGCCGCACCGCAGTGCGGCTTGAAAGGTTTGATTTATTTGATCTGCTCTGCAAGGATATCCTTTGCAGCATCAAGCGCTGCATCAACCTTGGAAACATCTGCGCCGCCTGCCATTGCGCCGTCAGGACGTCCGCCGCCCTTGCCGCCGGTAACGGCTGCAACTGCGCCTACAAGCTTGCCTGCGTGTGCGCCGGCCGCAACTGCGTCCTTGCCTGCACAAGCCGCAAACTGCACCTTGCCGCCCTCAACTGCCGCGATAACTGCAACAGCCTTGTCGTTCTTTGCCTTGATTTCATCACAGAGAGAACGTGCAGCCTGTGCGTTACCGTCAATCTTTGCTACAATAAGGTCGCATCCGCCTACAAGAAGCGGTGCGCTTGCGAGCGATGCGAGCGCGTTTTGCGAAAGTTTCGCATTTGCTGCGTCAAGTTCCTTCTTAAGTTCCTTGATTTCGCCCTGAAGAGCCGCTGCACGCGCTGGGTTATCGTTAACGTTTGCACTCTTGAGTTCCTTGGCAGTCTTCATAGCGAGTGCTTCGCTGTCATGGAGAAGAGCAAGCACTCCAAGGCCTGTGGTAGCGGTAACGCGGCGAACGCCTGCCGCAACCGAGGACTCGGAAACAATCTTAAAGAGACCAACTTTGGCGGTGTTGGATACGTGAGTTCCGCCGCAAAGCTCGGTGGAGTAGTCGCCCATTTTGACCATGCGCACCTTGTCGCCGTATTTTTCGCCAAAGAGTGCCATTGCACCCTCACGCTTTGCAGTTTCTGCATCGGTAACCTTGGTTACGACCTCGGCACCGTCAAGGATTGCTTCGTTTACAAGTTCTTCAACCTTTGCAATTTCCTCTCTTGTCATTGCGGCGAAGTGGCTGAAGTCAAAGCGACATTCTTTTTCGTCTACGTAGGAGCCTGCCTGCTCAACGTGGTTGCCTAGCACTTTGCGAAGCGCACCCTGAAGGAGGTGAGCCGCGGAGTGGTTACGGCGGATAGCCGCACGGCGCGTAGAGTCGATAGCGGCAAGAACTTTGTCACCCTTGTGAAGAGTGCCGTTTTCAACGCGGCAGATGTGGATGTAAACGCCGTCCGTCTTTTTGGTATCAAGCACGGTGAGAGTAGCACCTTCGGTGCTGATTACGCCGCTGTCACCAACCTGACCGCCGCCCTCGCCGTAGAAGGGAGTGGCATCGAGAATGACGGAGCATTCGCCCTCGTTGATTTCGTCAAGGGAGTTTTCGCCGTCGATGATAGCAAGAACCGTTGCGCTGCTTGCATTTTCGTCATATCCGACAAACTCGGTCTTGGCAAGAGAGGAGAGCAGAGTCTTTGATGATTCGCTCCAACCGCCGATGTCCTTGCGGGCATTTCTTGCACGCTCGCGCTGTGCCATCATTTCAGCCTTGTAGGTTTCCTCGTCAATTTTAAGTCCCTTTTCCTCTGCAATTTCTCTTGTGAGGTCAATCGGGAAGCCGTATGTGTCATAAAGCTTGAAAACTTCCGCACCGTCAAGTACTGTCTTGTTTTCTGCTTTAGCCTTTGCGATAAGGTCGTTAAGAATCGAAAGACCGGCGTCAATGGTGGTATTGAAGCGCTCTTCTTCGTTTGCAATGATTGTCTTGATGTAGTCGCGCTTTTCGCCGAGCTCGGGATATGCACCAATGTTAAGCTCAATTACAACGTCGCAAAGGTCGCTGAGGAATGTGTGGTTGATGCCAAGAAGCTTTGCGTTTCTTGCCGCACGGCGAAGAATTCTGCGGAGAACGTAGCCTCTGCCTTCGTTTGAGGGGTTAACGCCGTCGCAAATCATAAAGGTCGAGCTTCTGATATGGTCGGTGATGATACGGATGGAGATATCGTTTGCCTTATCCTCGCCGTACTTTTTGCCTGCGATAGAGCAAACGGTGTCTAAAATCTTGCGAACGGTGTCAACCTCAAAGAGGTTGTCAACGCCCTGCATTACGCAGGCAAGACGCTCAAGTCCCATACCGGTATCAATGTTCTTCTGCGCAAGCTCGGTGTAGTTGCCGTTACCGTCATTGTTGAACTGCGCGAAAACGTTGTTCCAGATTTCCATAAATCTGTCGCACTCGCAGCCGGGCTTACAGTCGGGAGAGCCGCAGCCATACTTTATGCCGCGGTCAAAGTAGATTTCAGAGCAGGGACCGCAAGGACCGCTGCCGTGTTCCCAAAAGTTGTCAGCCTTGCCGAGAGGGATGATTTTTTCGGCGGGAACGCCGATTTTCTTGTTCCAGATTTCAAAAGCTTCGTTGTCTTCTTCATAAATGGAGGGATAGAGAAGCTCTGCGGGAATTTCGAGCCATTCGGTAAGGAATTCCCATGCCCACGGAATAGCCTCGTTTTTGAAATAGTCGCCAAACGAGAAGTTGCCGAGCATTTCAAAATATGTGCCGTGACGCGCGGTCTTACCAACGCTTTCAAGGTCGGGTGTACGGATGCACTTCTGGCAGGTGGTAACGCGGCTGCGCGGAGGCACAACCTCGCCGGTGAAGAACTTTTTCATCGGTGCCATGCCCGAGTTGATAAGGAGCAGGGATTTGTCGCCCTGCGGTACGAGCGGAAAACTCGGAAGGCGGAGATGTCCCTTGCTTTCAAAGAAGGAGAGGTATTTTTCTCTTAAATCGTTGAGAGATGTCCACTTCATGGTTTTTGTATCCTTTTATATATAATAATTTTTATTTTCCATCAAAATATTATATCACCCGCGAAAAGTGTTGTCAATGGTAAGATAAATTAATTGTTTATGAGCACTAAGCGAAAATGATTATCAAACCTGTAGGGGCGATTATTAATCGCCCGAAAAGCCGCCATTAGATGTTTTACAAACGGGCGAATGATATTCGCCCCTACGGATTTGTGCGTTCCAATTTGCTCCCGTAAA
>JAZNOM010000062.1:0-22004 GCA_045580835.1 Eubacteriales bacterium | reverse complement strand
TCCTTAAATTTGGTTGACTGGTTGATTGGTGTATAGCCAATATAATGACAAAATAGCACTTGCAGAAATGCAAGTGCTATTCTAATTAAATTACTTTGCGATCAGTTTCATAATACGAATTACATCAGCAAGGCCTACTTTGCCGTCGCCGTTAACATCGCCGTTTTCGATAGTTTCGTCATTGACAATCGCACGGATGAGCATCAAAGCATCGAGTACGGTAACCGTTCCGTCACCGTCGATGTCGCCCGCCTTGCGTGCACTAACGCTAACCTCGGCAGATACGGATGCCGTGTCGATTGCCTCACCTGCTAAATCATAAGTTTCGAGTGCATTTACAGATACAACGTAATTTCCTTCTGCCACGTTGTCATCTACTGCAAACGTCAGTTTAAGAACTGCAGCATCATATATTGCATCCTCAAGCGACATATTCATGACTATCACGTCATAAGGAGTCGCTACGCTATCGGGAACTACAAGTGTAAAGCCTGTTGCATCCTCATCTGCTATGCCAACAAGTGACTCTGCAGAAACAATAGTAAATCCATCGGGAGCATCAACAGTAAATCTGCTTGCAAAGATGGGAGCGATTGCTTTAAGAGAAACGGTAACGCTAACCGTTCTGTTAGCCAAAGATTCGGAAACAGCGGATACTACAACGGGAGAATCTATTGAGTCTACCATATCCTTACAACCGAAGCAAACAACTTTACCGTCGGAGCATACATAACCGTAGTTTCCGTGATTTGCCGAGTCTTTTTCAATAACTGCGTTTGCCTCAACCAAAGCACCACACTCTGCACATACTATATTCTTGCTACCCGTATTCGTACAAGTAGGCACAAGGGTTACAACTTCCTTGGTGACTTCATGCAAGCACTCGGATTTTACCAAAACTGCACAAACAGTTGTCGCAACTGCCTTTTCGCTATCGGTATGCAGTTCGGGAACTGTAACTTCGACAAGAGCATCTTCATCAAATGTACCTGTCAGAGTGTATTCCAATATGATTTCTGCTTCTATCGTTTTATCTTCAGCATCTTCGGAAAGGATTGTAACTGCATATGCACCGTCGATTTCTCCGCTCGAGAATACAAATCCCTCTACGGTGGGAAGAGTTGCATTTGCAAAAGCAAATCCGGTGGGTACTAAAACGTTAAACTGAGCCGCCGCAAAACTGCCGTTTACGGTAGCGGTAACGGTTGCTTTTCCGTTTTCTACTGTCGCAGAAGAAACCGCAAATACGTTTTCGCCACTAACAGATGTGAACGTTTCGCCGCAAGCCGTACAGGTAAACGTGCCGTCGGCATTTGCAATATAAAGATGCGTTGCATCTTCACAGGAATATGCATATTCCTCGGTGTAGTTTCTGCCGCAGGTGCAAGAGTAAAGTTTTGTACCGTTTGCATCGGGCGTTGCCGCTACGGTTACTTTAACGGTATATACGCATTCATCATTTTTCTGCTCGGTAACTACCTTCTGTGCATCTGCCGCCGCACTGAATGAAAGCGGAGTGGTAAGTGCAGGAGCAAAGGAGTGCGTACCGCAGCTGAAGTTTACGTTCATAGGTGTAGCTGCAGTCGCAAAGGTACCGTTCGAATAGAACATGAAACCGATATTCATCGGCTGGGTTCTTCCATCCTTGGAACCCGAAATATTAAGCACGGTGTTTTCCGCATTGCGGATATAGTAGTTCGTGCCGACAGAAGAATTGTCAAAGAAGTTGATTGTCTGCTTTGTGAGCGAAGCAGTAGAGTCTGCATAGTTCACATTATAGTCGCCGGTTCGTCCCTTATCCACCGTGGTTTTACCGTAAAGGTTTACTGTCGTTTCAGAGTTCAAAACAGGATTGTTTTTATAAGAACCGGAGGTAGACATGGTGTAAAGAACCGAGATATCCGCATCGGTTGCGTTTATTGTAGCGGTCTTGTTTGCAGACGAAATACCGTCAGCACCGAAAACATCGCCGAGGTAAATACGGGAGTAGAACCACTTGCTTGAAAGTTTACCTGCTACGTTATAGCTAAGCGTTGCTCCCTCTGTAATTGTAACGGTTGCTTCTTTCGCTGTATCATCGCTTTCGGTAATGTTATACGCACCGAGAACGATATACGTATACGCATCGTTTATAACTTCTACTTTACCGAAGGTTACGTCGTTCCAATTGCACTCGATAACGCATGCCGCGCTGCCGTCAAACAAAATGTTATCAAACACGGTTTCGCCGCCGAGAGAAATAAGTGTCTTTGTGCTAATCGTAAAGCCGCCGCAGTAATATCCGTCATCGCCTTTAAAGGTTATCGGCTTTGTATATGCAGGAAGTTCCGTGTCAGAAAGCGGGAAACTGCCGCAAATCATCACAGTACCGCCAACGTTTGCTATGCGACTTACCGCCTCGGTAAGAGTTGCAACAGCTTCTTCTGCAGTGCGTCCGTCGTTTTTGTCATTTCCTTTTGCAGAAAGGTAAACGGTGGGCGCGTCTGCCTGCTCTACCCTTGCCGCACAAGCGGTACAGGTGAAGTAATATTTTTCGCCGTCAAAGTTCCAAATATAGTTTTCTGTAACGTGGTTGTCGCTATCAAGGCCCTCGCCATCCTTGGTTATATCTTCAATAACCGCTACGCAATCAGCGCAATACCAAACATATTTTGCAAGGTCTACGCAGCTCGCAACAGAAATTTCTCTCCATTCGCCGTTTTCGTGTTCGCAAAATGCAAGTGCCCCACATTTGTCGCATACACCGTCTACAAAATTATGTGCTTCGGTGCGTGCAACGTCACCGCAGTAGCAAGCATAGTTATGCTGCTCTGCACCGATAGAAGCATACTTGTAAGTGTGTGTATGGAAAATCTTAAGTTCGGGAGTATATCCGTCAACGAGGACAAAGTTTTCACCAAGTCCCGAAACATTTGCCGCAACGGTCGCATCAGCGACAAAGATTTCTGCTCCGCCCATAGTATCTGCAACATATGTGTCGGTCGAGGTGTAATAGCAGTTGGTTATAACCGCCTTTGCCGCAGGTCTGCCGATTATCGGACGAACATAGCTTGCCGCAGATGCAGTAACCGAGCCTGTATTAAAGCATCTTGTTACGGCGTGAGCGGTGTCTTTACCAGCACTGTTTGCGATGATACCGCCTGCATAGCCGCTTGCGCCTGCAGTGATGATACCCGTGTTCATACAATCCTGAACAAAGCATTTGCTTGCAGCACCGGCAAATACTCGCCAGTAGCCAACAATACCTGCCGCACCGCCTTTTGCAGTGATGGAGGCGGTATTAAGACATTTTTCAATCGTGGTAGAACCGCTTGTATTAGTGCTAAGACCCACAATACCGCCGGGATATGTATTGCCTGCGGTGATTGCGCCTTCGTTTTTACAACCGCTGATAAGAGCAGTTTCTGCACTAAGTGCAAGTCTGCCGATGATACCGCCGACAAAGTCGGTACCACCGTTAACCGTACAAAAGTTGGTACAGTTTTCAACAGTAACATTAGTTGCCTGAACTCTGCCGATGATACCGCCGATGCACTCGCCCGTGGCGCTAACATTACCGCTTACGGTGAGGTTTTTAATGCTTACCGTACCGCCGCCACCGATGTGTCCGAAAAGCCCCACGTCGCCTACGCCGCTGATGTCAATACCGCTAACGGTATATCCTGCACCGTCAAAGTTGCCGGCAAACGGAGTTGTCGCAGTACCGATAGGCGTCTGTGAAAGACCGTTTGTAGCGTCTGCAAGGTTGATATCGGTTGTAAGGGTGTAACTGTCTACCCACATTGACGGAGTATTCATAAGTGTGAGCATATCGTTTGCCGAGGAGATTTCTGCCGCAGATGCAAAAAGAGAAAGCGACAAAACCAAAACAAGTATTGTAAGTATTCGTTTAGTCATTGTTATTCTCCTTTCACTGCCATACGCATAATGCCGAGAGCATCCTGCACGGTGATTTTTCCGTCACCGTCGATGTCTGCATTTTTGCATTCGCTCTTGCCGAATACGCCGCTAAGTGCCATAATTGCATCCGCAACAGTTACACTTCCGTCACCGTTGGCATCACCGCTTCTTTCACCGACGTACATGGTAAAACGGTTGGATTCAGGCAAATAATACTGATTTTGAATTGTAGAATAGAAATCTGTAGTTACAATATTGCCGTCCTCATTAAAATAAAACATCGCAAGCATACCGGTAGGAGTAAGAATATCGATACCCTGCGGATTGATAAGAATCTGTGTGACCACATTACCGTTGTCGCCTACCGTCTTTCTTACAAGAATCTCATCCGACTCAATGTGTCCGCAGAGAACCATCAGGATATTTTCATACTTACGCACGAACTTTTCCCACATATCTATACCGTCATTATAACGGGATCTGGTTGTGGGAGCTACATAGTCACCAGGGTCTGTGAGCGTACCGTCCTCGTGCATATAGGAGTGCGTAACCATAATCACCTTGTGATTTGGATGCGCTTCAACAACCTGACATGCCCATTCAAGCACTTCGTCGCTCATACCGTAGTCAAGCATAAGGAAGAGATAGTCGGTTTTTCCGATTTTTGCAGTTTTGTAATGGTTATCAAGTATGCCCTCTTCGTATCTGCCGATAACGTCCGAGGTGTACCCGTCATAACTCATATACTGGTTATACGGATCGCTATCATCGTGATTGCCACGCACAACTGCATACGGAATTTTGCCGGATAGGCGGCTGAACTGCTCTTTTACAAGTGTCCATTCAGCGGTATCGGTATGACTGTCTACAATATCACCAACCGATACAACGTATCCAATCTTTTTCGTATCCTTATTTGCTAAGAGCCAATCATACATATAATGCAGTTTATCGGGAAAATAATTAACTACCTTCTGCTGGTCACCGATAATTGCAAAAGAATAGGCAAAGTCGGTTACCGCCTCCACATTATCCTGCCAATATTCGGTATAGAACATGTCATTCTTACCTGCTGTATCTGTGATTTTAGCATCACCGAATTTTGCATCTGTGAGGTCATAGTATGCCAAAAGGTTTGCATCGTTTACATCTGCCAAAGTCATATCCGCCTTAATCTCGTCTGCAGTGCGAACATCTGCATAGAGAGCAACAGAGCGAAGCTGACCTTTGTAAAAATCGCTGTTTCCGCTAAGATTCACGCCGCCAAGCACAAGCGGCAAAGGAGAAAGCTGCGGTACATATGTAAAGCTCTTGCTTTCGGAAAGTTCACCGTTAATATAGCAAGAAACCTTTTTGTTTGCGGTATCTGCAACAATAGCAACGTGTGTCCACTCTCCGGTGTTGACCGCGGAATCAGAGAATATATACGTTTTATACGAATACTGCGCGCCGTCAGGCTCTTTGTTTACAAACTTTATAGCGGGCGCACCGTCTTCATAGATTTGCACCTGAAATGAATTATTATAATAACTGTTAGCATTACTGATAACTACGTCCGAAGAGCCTGTTCTGCCCTCGGGTATACGTACCCACGCCTCGCAAGTCACGGGAATTACGTCAAGCGGTGCATCCGTTTTATATATGCCGTACGGCTTAAACGTCATGTATCCGTCTTCTGCCGCCGATGCAACATTGATAAGCGAAATCGCCGTCAATATGCAAAATAAAATACAAAAAATTCTTTTCATCATATGTTTCTCCATATTTTGAAATTACTGTGCTATAAGTTGCACAACGTTAACAATATCAAGAAGATTTACTTTTTTATCTCCGTTAACGTCACCGTTTCCCACAGTGCGTCCGTTAACAATTGCACGTGCTAAAAGCAACACGTCCTTAACGGTAACTCTGCCATCACCGTCGATATCACCTGCTACTGCAGTTGTTTCGGTTATGGTGACTTCTGCAGAAACACTTGCGGTTTCGACAGTTTCTTCAGCATAGTTGTACGTTTCAAGAGACTCTACTGTTAAAACATGTGTGCCTTTTTCAACGGTATCATCTACCGTAAAAGTAAGTTTAAGAACTGCCGCATCTACAGTAGCCTCCTGCATTGACATATTAAGCACTGCCGCCTCGTAAGGAAGTGTAAGTTTTTCCTGCATGGTGAGTGCAAATCCCGAAGAAGTTGCATCCGCATTTCCTACAAGCGCCTCGGCAGAAGTAAGGGTAAAGCCATCGGGAGCATTCACCTTGAAATACGCAACCATAATAGGCGAAAGTGCCTTTACGGAAACGGTAACAGTTACCTCTTTCCCCAAAACGGCTGTCGGATTCACCGTGATCAGTACATCGGTAGCAGGTGCGGTGGTTACCGCTTTGCAGTTTGCACACACAAGTCCGCTATCCGAGTGGATATATGCATTTGCTTCGTGATTTGCAGGGTCAATTTCAATAACGATATTCTCATTTAAAACCGTAGCACAATTCGTACATACTACGTTCTTATAGCCCACCTCAACACAATTCGGCGTTTTTGTTACAACTTCGGTTGTGTCGGAATGTGAGCAATCTACTTTACCGCAATATGAGCAATACATATCAACGTAAACGTGCGCCTCTGTCTGTCCGAAAGTAGATGCATCGTTACAATAGCAGGACAATGCGTGCCCGTCCTCCACAACAACGTACTTTGCATCAAGGTCATGCTCGTGATGTGTTTTCAGTTCGGGACCTTTGTCTGTAAATATCCAATACTCTGCAGAAAATCCTGCAAACGTTTCTGCACTTGTATAGTTATCTTTGCCCACCATCGTTACAAAATCAGTGTTGCCGTATACACCCATTTCAAGTGCATAGTTGTTTGCTACCGTTGCATTTGCAGACAAATATGATGCAATAACGCCGTTATCCTTGTTGTTTGCATTGGAAACCAACGAGGCGTTATAGTTACATGCAAGTGTATATGCGCCTGCCTTTGCATTACCAACACCTATAATACCGCCGATGTTCATACCGCTTCCCGTAGTGGAAACGTTGCCGACGTTCATATTATTGCGAATAACAACGGTCATGCTTTGCTCGTATACACGGAAATAACCGGAAATACCGGCAATGATTTCTCCCGTTGCCACAACGTTTCCGGCATTCAGGTTGTTCTCTATATAAGAAGTACATCCGCTAGCATTGTTGCTGTAAAGACCGATAATACCGCCGCTAACTTCCTTGGCTGTAATTGTTCCATAGTTTGCACAATTTTTGACATTATACGTACCGTTTTTTCCATCTCCACCAAGGTCAAAACGTCCAACGATACCGGCGGCATTGGATACACCGTCGATATCTGCCATGTTTACACAGTCGATAATCTCTACTACGCCCGAAGCTCCAACTCCGGTAACTCTACCGACAATGCCGCCTACCTGATTCGAGGTAGAGATAATCTTTGCTTTGTTTACACAGTTTTCAACTGTACCGTTATTGGAAATAAATCCGACGATACCGCCCGCGTTTGCCGTAGTTGCATTAACCGCTCCCTCTACCGTAAGGTTTTTAACAGTCGCTCCGCTGATTACGCCGAACAAACCGTTTGTAACGTTCAAGCCCTTTACCGTGTGACCGTCGCCGTCAAAGGTTCCGCTAAAAGGTGTGGTACTGTCACCGATGCCGTTTTGAGTAAGCCCCGTAAGGTCAATATCTGCAGTCAGCTTATAACTGTCTGCCCACTTTGTATTATCACCCATAAGAGCGATAAGTTCATCTGCAGTACCGATTTCGGTAACGTCTGCATCTGCCGCAAAGACAGAAGGACTCACAAGCACTATACAAAGTGCAAGTAAAATACCCAAAAATTTCTTTTGCATAATCCTTCCCTCCATATTACTTAGCACATTCTTTCATCATTCTTACAACGTCGGCAAACGTGGTTTTGCCGTCGCCACTCATATCCGAGTTAAATACTTCACGCTTGTTAAAGATTGCCTGTGCTGTTTTCAATATGTCAAGCACGCTTACAACACCGTCATCATTCACGTCGCCGCTTTCGCAAATATCGGTAATAACTACGGTATATTTATTAAATGTAAATTGCTCACCGACCACGCAAGCCTTTTTCATAAGAACCAAGTCCTGATCCTGTCCCGAAAACAGTAATTGCGGTAACGGAGAAAGCATCACAAGTTCAAAGCCTTGTGCTTCAAGCGTTGCTTGCTGCGAGCAACTGTCCCCCGTTTTAGGCGTAAGCACATACAAATCTCCCGCCTTTGTAACGGTAACAGAACTCTTTGCAATGGAAGAACGCACAAAACTGTGTCCGTAAAAAAGAGTCGGTGCTTTGAAAAGCGTATATTCACGGTCCGAGAACAAGGTGGCGTTTACATGCACTCTCTCAATTTCACCCGAAGTGCCTGTAGGCGATACATGTGCAAGATTTTCAAGAGGATTTTCGTATCCGCTGATTTTATAAAACGTACTGTTATTATTGATAAGTTTTCTAAAGAAACTGCCTTCGCTGACAAGTTTTCCTGCTTTAATATCATCCTCTGTAATAACGGACAAAAGAATCTGGTGTGCATTCGCACGGCTATAGTCGTAAGTGATGTATATTCTGCCGTCCGCAGTCTCTCTTGCATCGGGATAGGAAACGCTGTTACGTTCATCAATTATAAATTTGTAAGACCAGGTTACCCCCTCATCATAAGAAAGTGCCGCAGTCAGATTTTTTCTAAGACCGTTCACGTTGTCGTCATGATATATGAGCAAAAGTGCACCAGAAGAAAGGCGCTTGATATGATTACGGCTGATAGTCAAGGACATAACCTCGCCGTTATTTGTCATCTGCTCGGCTTTAGGCCAGGTCTTACCGCCATCGGTGCTTATCGAGTAAAGCATACCGTTCGTGGAGCGGATAACAGCCAAAAGGTCGCCGTTTGCAAGTTCAACAACGCCATGCTCAATAAATGCGTCAAGGTCGGGGAGCTTGTCGCCTCCGACATGTCCGACGTATTCCCACGGCTCACCGTAATCTACAAAGCGGTAAAATGCCGCACCGATTTGTTCCTCGGATGTTTCCTCGGTAATACTGCGGTTTACACAGTATGCGGGCAAAATCCAACCGTGACTTGTAACGGCAGGCTTGTGCATACACACGTTGTCGCTAAGACGCACAGGCTCGCTCCATATCGGATCTTCTACCGACGCATCTTCGGTATACATGCCCCATACGCCGCATTTGCCGTCCTGATATGCCCATCCTCCTGCGGTTGCAAATTGCTGATTCCAGAGTATCCACATCTTACCGTTCGGGTCTTCCCAAAGCACGGGGTCAAATGCACGAACCGGTCCTTTTTTGTCGGGGTCGATAATAACGCGTGCGTCACTCCAGGTGTCGCCGTTATCTTCACTGGTTACGAGAATAACGTAGTTCTCATATGTTTCCCACGTGCCGCCCGAAAACCACGTTGCCCAAAGTCTGCCATTGGATTCAACACGCTCGATGCCGGGGATACCCTGCCAGAGTCTTGTGCCGTCAAGATAGCCGTTTTCGGGATTTTCAATCTCCGCTCTTCCCTCTGCAGTATGATACGTATAAATCTGAGGTGCTTCTCTTGCCACAGAAGGGTCATCCGCCGCAAAAGCCGCAAGGCTGAATATCGCCGCAAAAAGTAAACAGTATAATACTTTTTTCATTATATTTCCCCCTTAATTTTCGGCATCAAGCCAGAAATGTAAAACATTAGTCTGATGTATATGATAAGCATGCGAGGTCTGCACAAGAATGCGTTCTTTGCCGTCAAAATTAACGCGCAAAGTGTTTGAATATGCCCCTGCCCCGGCTGTGCCGAGTACAACAAATCTGCCTTCATCCCAATTTATGCCGTCCGACGAAGCATAGCATATAAAATGATTTTTTTCGGATTTTGCACCCCAACTTCCGCTTCTTCCGAAGATACAATACGCACCTCCGTAGCGAATCATCTGCGGATTGCGAATACGGCGTTTGAAGTACGCCTGTCTTACCTCTGACCATCCGTCAACGTCAGCAGAAGTCACCGTATAATCAAGCCTGAATTCATCATTTGGATTATACGTATACACAATAAGACTACCGTCGGCGAGTTGCTCCATTGTTCCGTAAAAGCGCTCCATTGTTCCCATAGCAAAAGGAAGTCTTGAATGCTCGGTAAAGGTAACTCCGTTGTCTTCGCTTACGTACATGAAAAAACGATTGTTCTTTTCAGCATCGTTCCAACCGCCCGAGAAAAGCACGTAAATGCGCTCGCCAATCACCTGCACGTCATAGATTCTGCCACGGAGCGGAGAAAAAATCTTTGCATCACCCCACGTATAACCGTTATCGGTACTGCGGAGATAGGTCGGTCTCATATACGGCTCCCACTGTGGGGTTTTGGTGACGTCGCAAATCAGATTGAATAAAATTATGCTTCCGTCGGGAGCACGCACCGCCTTTTCGCACATCGAGGTGTATCCTATGTTCAAATCGTAAAGGTTCTTGGAATACGGAAACGGTTCTGCCACAGAAAACGTCTTTCCGCCGTCTGTGCTACGGGTGTATTCCATCCAACCGCGTGCGGAATGTCCGTGCCCGTCGGTATTGCAGTTGGGATAAAAGCAAAGCACATCTCCGTTTTCGCATTGAACCATTGCATGTCCGAAATGTCCGCTGCGGTTATTCTTTTCATGATCTACAAAGAGAATGCCTCCATCAGGCGTAAGTGTAATATTTGTATTGTGATTCTTAAGAATAGGTTCCATAATTGTTTTTCCTTATTTTTTCTTTTGTGCTCTGTAAGCCGACGGCGTTACGCCGAGCAACTGTTTGAACTGTTTTGTAAAATAAGCCGACGAGGAGAATCCGAGTTTATGCACAATATCCGTGATACTGTCATCGGTATTGACAAGCAAGCGTTCCGCCTCGCATATTCGTTTACTGAAATGGTAATTGCCGATTGAGCAGTTTTGCTGTTTCTTAAATGCGTGGCACATATAATATTTGCTGATATTCAGTTTCTCTGCCATCGCATCCAAAGAAAGCGTTTCGTACAGATGACCGTCAATATATTCCTTAATCTTTTCGATGATAAATTCAATTTCCGTATTGCTCTCATCATAAAGACTTGCGCCACGCAAAATCTCAAAGATTTCTGCAAGAGAATTCATCCTCTCCGCTTTGCTTCCGTGTAAAGCGGACTGTACCGCCTCGTCCACAAGTGCATACTGTGCGGCAGAAAGGCTAAGACAGCTATATCCAAAATCGTCAAACATCTGCTCTATCATCTTTTGCGGTGTTTTAAGCGATTCCAAAAAACGAATATATTCGTCGCTTGAATAGAGTTTGATTTCACGGTAAGGATTTTTGTCTTTTCCTCTATATATAGTAAGTTTATTGATAATATGCTTCAAATAACTACCTTCGCTGACAAGTTCGCCTGCTAAAATATCCTCCTCGCGAATCTTGGCGAGTAATATTTCACGTGGATGCTCAAGCACTTCTTCGAGATTGGACAGATTTGCGCCTCTTCCCCGGTCATACGTGATATAAATATCTCCGTTTTCGGTTTCTTGTGCGTCGGGATATGAACATTTCCTCTCGTCAAGCAGTAAAAATCCCTTCCACGTCTTTCCGTCGTCTTCCGATAGCATGGCTGTCAGATGGTCACGCTTAGTAAAATTATAATGATTGATAAGGAGTAGGCGTCCCGAACGAAGTCTGAAAATGTGAAACCTTGAATTAGGTCCGCCAAGGCCGCTATCCTCGGCTTTACTCCACGTTTGACCGCCATCATAGGACGTGCTTTTGGCAATACCGTATTTTACACGGATGTACATATCAATGCTTCCGTCTTTTTTCTCGACGAACATATGCTCGTCAATTCTTCTTTGCTCTGCCATAGCACCGCCGAGCCGCTCAAAAGTAATTCCGTTATCCTTGCTTGTATAAGCAAATGGCAAACGTTCGTCGCCCTCGCTTCTTACTACAATGCAAGTTTCGGAATCCCAAACCGCAATCGGTAAAAGCCAATTCCCGTTTCTAAGTACAATCGGCTTGTTTAACATAACGTCATGACCGACAATTCGTGGTGCGCTCCAACAAAGTTTTTCCGCATCGGGGTTACAACAAACCGAAGCATAAACTGCATGCTTTGGAGCGCGTGCCCAGAAAAACCATAACCGCCCGTCCGGGTCAATCCAAAGGCAGGGATCGTATGCACGACTATTCATTCCAAGGTCAACCGCTACAATAGGCTCTGAAAAAGTTTCTCCGCCGTCATCACTGTATATAACAAGACAGTAGTTTCCAAGTTGTTCTCTTATACCACCGCTAAAAAAAGTGCAAAATATCCTGCCATCACGGGTAACGGCAATACCGGGGATTCCTTGCCAAAGGCGGCAGTCAGCATAATACTCACGCAATGCCTTCTTATCAGTAATAAACATAAACACTCCCCCTTTGTAATTATTATACTATAACATTTGCCGACAAACTATCAACATGTTGCTTTTTCGTGAAATGCAACAAAGTCCAGTCGCCAAGATAAGTCTTTCTCGCGCTTTATACTTTATCTCCGGCTTCAGTCGAATTTATGTTTCCATACCACAATTCTCAAAGTATCATATTTCTGCCCTTCTCTTCCTTATTATATTAAAACGACCGCATCACCGAAATCATATCCGGTAATACGGCCGTTCTTTATTTGTTGTTATTACTGTTGATGCAATTGACCGAGAAATGGTCAAAAACTTCCATTATTATATTCTTGCGGTTCTCTTTTGCTATTAGTTCTCTTGCAAGAGCCTCGTATTCAATGGACATATAACCACCTCCTTACCTATATAGTACAGTATACCAAAAAACAAAACTATAACAAATTTGCTTTTGCAAAAAAATGCTTCCTCCGCGCAAATGTTAATTCAAAGCAATTTTGTTATAGTTTTATACAATGATTTGCTATACTATTTAGTCAGAAAACAATATCATCGGAGGAAACTGTATGAGTAATTTATTTTGGAAAATGATTTTAGTAACGCTTTGCATATCTTTGCTTTGCACGGTAGGCATAAGTGCAAACGACAGCGAGGTACGTGAAGTGTACGTTCGCACAGGCGCTTCGGGCAACGGCACCGCACTCTCTCCCGTCGGCACGCTCACTGATGCCGTGAACCTTTTGAATGGCGAAGGAGGTCGCATTGTACTGCTGAGTGAGGTTACGGTATCGAGCGCGACAACACTAAAGGAGCAGAGCAGCGACCTCACCATTACCGCGTCGGGCGGCTCGCTTGTACTGGCAAACGACTTAACGTTTGCAAAAAACGTAAATAACAATACAATTATCATAGATTGCCCGATTAAGGTTTCGGCGAAGTCAGCGGCAATTTTCGGCGGATTCAACTCGGTTGTCTTTACCGAAAACGTAGCCGTCAGCGGCAAGCTTGATTTCTACGGCGGTAATGATGCGCCGCTGAATGAAATCAAAGGTGTGTCGAGCGAAAGCATCCCCAAAAACGAAACTGTTATTACCGAACTGCCGTATAGCATCACTGTAAACGGCGGTACTTTCCGCATTTTTGCAGGCGGTAGCCGTCGCACCCACCGTACCGCAATTATCGGTTCTGTGGCGGGTGATCTTACGGTAACAATTAACGGTGGAACCTTCGGTGAAGGCGTATCATTCACGGCGAATTCCCCCATTAAGACCGAGCAAGCGTTCAGTCTTTCGGGTATGTCCATTCTTGCGGCAAACGCAACACTTACCGTAAACGGCGGCACTTTCAACGTACCCATATATGCACAAGGACATATGGGCGAAGCATACACCAATGCAAGCAGCGGCTCACAGATAACTAAGTCGGACAAGAAATATTACGCTATTGACGGTGATATTTCGATACAACTCATCGGCGGCACTTTCAACTGTTGCGAAATCAGCGCATTCCAAAATTCCTCTGTATATACTCAACTTGTACGCGGCAATTTCACTCTTGAAATCAGCAAAGAAGCATCCCTTGCAAACGGCATCGTGCTGGATGCAACGCAGGTCAAAGCATATGACGGTAAAACCGAGATAGCAACGCTTATCTATCCCACGGATAAAAACGTAACAATAAAGCGTTTCGACGTTGTCAACGGCGAGGCGAAAACTTACGACGAGCCTCTCCGCATCGCTTGCGTCGGCGACAGTATCACGCAGGGTACCGGCACAAAGGATCAGGAAACCGAGTCATATCCCGGACAAATGCTGGCATATCTCTCAGGCGATGGCGCAAACCAAATTGACGGACGCGAAGTAATTATCGGCAACTACGGATGCGGCGATACACGCGTAATGGATACACAAAGCAAGTGCTACTTTGATATGCTTGCATTTACACTTTCCAGTGAGGAATGCGATCCCGACTGGGTTATTATCGGACTTGGCACCAATGATGCACCGTGGCTTTCCATCGGTAAAGGCCGTCTTGAACTTTTCCGGGAGGAATACACCAAGCTTTTAAACGTTTACGGCAATATTCCGAACGTAAAGCAAGTATACTGCACTACCGCAACCTACCGTGCCGCAGACGAATCCGACGGCGGCGAGGTCAACGCTTACTCTTACGGTGCGGTAACCGCACGCTCTATTCAGCGTGAAGTTGTCGCAAACCTCGCAAAAAACGGCGGTAAATTTACCTGCATCGACCTGTATGCACTTTCTCTTTCCGAAGCACTCGACGGCACTTTACTTTCAAGCGACAATCTTCACCCCGACGCTTCGGGATATACAGTCTATATGCACAAGGTTGCGGATGCGATTCTCGACGGCAAATGTACGGTGGAAAACTTTGAAATGACCGATTTGTACGTTTCTGCAAGCGGAACAAACAACGCAGAGTGTACAAAGGAGAATCCCACAAACAACCTTTCCATTGCCTTTGCCAAGGCGGCTCCCACCGCAACTGTTCACATTGTTGACTCCTATACTCTTTCTTTGCACGGCGAACAGTACTGCATTGTTCTGCCCGCTATTGATTCTCTCACCATTGTCGGCGAGAATGTGGGTGCAACCATAACCACCAATTGCAAATATTTGCTTGCACAGAGCGACGTTACTTTTGACAATCTGACGTTGACTACAACGGCAAGCGGTGCGTTTATGCTCCAAATGGGCTACAATAACGCAACACTCACCGAAACATTCTCAATTCCGACAAAGCATCTTCCCATGTTTGCGGCAGGTTTCGTTTCCTTTGCGGGTAGCGAGGGCACCACTTACTACAATTCGGTAGAATCTATTAGCTCAGATAATGATTGCATCATCAATCTGCTCGGCGGCACGTACTATTACTTCCTCGGAGGAAACTATTCCTACGAAACGACTTCGCCTATCGGCACGTACAGCGGTAATATGACGCTGAATATCGGCAAAGACGTTATTTTGCCGTACGCAAAATACTCAAGCGTTGTCAGCGGCATCTGCGGTATCAACTATCTCACCGGCAGTATCACGGCAAACGTGGCTTCTTGGCCGGATGCAGACGTACTAACATACGCAAACCGAGGTACAACTTGTGCGGAAAACTACAATCCCTCTAAAAACACCGGCACCGTTACAGTAAACCTCGCAGAAGGTATGAACAACGGCATAGTCGTTATGGGCGACTTCAACGGTAGCGGCAAAATCGAAGTCACAGATGTACTGTATATGGTAAAAGCTTTGGTAAATAAAAATATGAGCAAACCCGAACAGTATTATGCAAAAACTACTCTCACCTTGCTCGATGTTGTTTCACTTATGAAGCAGTTAATTAAATAAACAAATATCAAAACGACCGCATCACCGGGATTGAATGTTCCCCGGCAATACGGTCGTTTCTTCACTTGTTGTTTTCTGTGCTTCATAGTGCCGCACCTCCTTGCAACGCAACACTATACCACAAGGTTTTGAGAAAGTCCAGAGAAAGAATTATTTAATCGTTTTCTCACAAGTTTCTTTTGTCATAAGCATCGCGTGCCCTGTTCTGATTTCGCCGATGAGCGACACTTCTATGCCCTCGGTGGTGTGATGATAAACAAATCCGAGTTTATCCTGAACGCGGCGACTCTTAAGATTGCCGTCATAATAGCCGCACCAAATTCTATTCATACCGAGTTCTTCAAATGCATAGCGAAGCACCTCTCGTGCTGCTTCGGGAATCAGCCCCTGTCCCCAGAACGGCTTGCCAATCCAATAGCCAAGCTCGTATTCGTCCGCATCTTCTGCAAGGTCGCCACGCTTCAGTCCGACGCTGCCGATGGCTTTTCCGTCTGCTTTCAAGCAAACAGCGTATGTTTCGGGAGCAGAAAGCACGTTGCGAATGATTTCGCGACTGTTCTCCACGCTTGTGTGAGGCGGCCATCCAGCAGGAGGTCCTACCTCCGGATCGCTTGCATATTTATATAAATCCTCCGCATCATCCTCGCACCAAGGCCGGAGAATAAGTCGTTTTGTTTCAAGTATCATATTTTTCTCCTAATATTATTCCTATAACATTGGAATTTGTAGAAAATCAAACCCCTCAAACTAAGTTTGAATGGCTAACAGTCATGCGCTCTACCGACGTAAGCTTTGGAGGACTATGGCGGCTGCGCGTTTTGCACGCTTCCGCATTTTTGCTTTCCAACCTGTCGCTCTGCTCGGTAAATCTTCGTGTTAATCTTGTAGCGCTAAGTGAAACCACCAACATCATGATTAACAGTCATGCGCTCTACCGACTGAGCTAAGGAGGAATATGGCGGTTGCGGCTTCGTGCCACTTCCGCTCTTTTACTCTTTTGTATAATTACGCATCAGCATTTTAATAAAAGATTCTACGGGAGGTGTAATGTCTTTGTTTTTGGGTGTGTAAATAAAAGTATCACGCGTATAACCTTGAATAGGTACTCGCAGCACATCCTCCGAAAGATCCATTTCCGTAAATATCGGTATGATAGCAACTCCCATATTTAGTTCAAGAAGGCGCATAAGGTAGTTGGGATCATCGCTTTGCAACGCGATGCGCGGACGAAAGCCGAAATCAGCGCATACCGATAATACGGTTGCGTGCATCGAACTTTGCTCGTTCATCATTATAAATGGCTCGCTTTGTAGCATAGAGACGCTGAGATCCTTCTGTGAAGCAAGCGTATTGCTTTTATGAACAGCAATGGCAAGCTGCTCTGTGGCAAGTAATTCACGGCGATATCCTGAGAGGCGGCTATCCTCGCATGCGAAGATAAGATCAAAATCCTCACCGGTAGGATCGGTAAGATGCTTTACACGCAGTTCTACTTCAGGATGTATCTTTTGAAAACGTTCAATAATTGGAAGAATGCGACGGCGACTTACATTGATGCATATACTTATGCTGTTTTTTATACTTGCCGAGAGCGAATCAACCGCTTCATCGAGCAATACAAGTGCCGCTTTAGCCTTTTCATAAAACTCCTTGCCTGTCGCATTAAGAAAAACGGTATTAGCATGCCGAGTAAACAGCCGTGTACAAAGGTCGGTCTCAAGTCTGCGAATGCTTTGCGAAATGGCTGATGGTGGCACCGAAAAGTGTTTTGCTGTAATCGAAAAGTTTTCGGTCTCTGCCGCGCTGCAAAAATATTTCAATTGTAGTAATTCCATATCTGCCTCCTACCATAACGTATATGTTACAGTATACTATAGAATTTCATTCTTTACAATATGGCAAAAGCAGTGTTATAATGAAAAAAACGACAAAAGGAGAAGTTTTTATGAAAAAACTGTTTTCGTGTATACTGATTGCAGTACTTTTGCTACTATCTATGAATATGCTTGCTTTTGCAGCGGAGGAAGACACTATGAAAATCTTATTTATCGGTAACAGTGCCACCTATTATAACGATATGCCCGAGAATTATTTTGCGTCTCTTTGCGAAGCGGCGGGCTACAATGTAGAGGTCACACGTATTACAAACGGAGGCTACTATCTGCGTAAGCACGCAAGCTCAAACGATACTTATGGTGCGCAGGTAACTGCAGCGCTTAAAAACAACAAATACGACTATGTCGTTTTTCAGGAGCTCACAACGCTTGCCATGACCGATCCTGCACAGCTTTATTCCTCGGCTCGCATTATGGCGGCTAAAATCCGCGAAAACGGTGCTACACCTATCATGTATAACCCGATTCCGGCACTTGCAGACTCTGCAACTTATGAAAAAAACGGTTGGACATCTGAATATGCCGCAGGTACAGTTTCGGCAGCACACAATGCCATCGGCAAGGAGCTTGGCATTAAAATTGCATATGCAGGTCCAGCGGTCTACGACCTGATGGTAGCACATCCAGAAATGAATTTTCACCACACCGATAAAGCGCATCCCGGCAAGCTTGGCAGCTTTGTAATTGCTTCCACTATTTTTGCTACGATGTTTGGCGAAGACCCCACCGAGGTGGATTTTGACGGTTACACCGATCACGAAACTGCACAGCTTCTGAAAGCTGCGGCAGCCAACCGCGGACTGAACGAATTTGTTGTTCCGGAAGAATACAAAACAACCTCCGAGGGCGTTGGTGTTCCCTACACTGATTACGGCATCAATAACAGCGAGACCGTGGTGCTTGACAAAGCGCCTACCGCTCCGGTTATCAGTGTAGAGCAGGACGGCATCGTGTATCCGAACGGCCTTGCTTACAGCGGCATCCGCGGCACCAAAGGTATTGTCGCCTCTGCTGAGTATAATACAACGCTGACCGCCGCGCAAAAGGCGGACATCGCCGATACCGGATACGGAATATCCGTCATCGGTATTGAAAAAATGCATGAGGCATCCTCATACGACTGGGCTACATCAATCGCCAACGCTATCGACGGAAACTGGTCAGGTTCACGCTCGGTGGCACGCATGCACTTCGGTGATGCTCGTTACGATATATCCGGCACTGCTAAAGAAGACGGCAAATATCAGGCGCTTATCACACTGAACTTCGGCGCACGCAACCGATTTGATGCAATTGGCTTTTTCACTAACGCAATTTACCGTGTACCCGGTATCTGCGAGGTCTTTGTCAGCGACGATGCAAAAACATGGACTCGTGTTCCCTCTGCCTGCTGGAACGGTATCACGGGAGTTACACTCACCGACCTCGGTAGCACTACACCCGACCTTGCAACAGGAAAGGCAGCGACAAGCGGCGCTATCTTCTCCATGAACAATGCAGAAGGACAGTACATCCGCATCGGCATAATTCGTGGCACATTCTCAATTTCTAATATCTACAGCGACGATCAGATGATAAACCCACGTGAGCTTGTAGTATACGGTCAGCGCTTACCGATAGGTGACGTGAATCTTGACGGCGAGACAACCGTTGCGGACACTTTACAAGCTCTGCGATGCATTGTGAACGATACCGATAACACCCGTGCAGACATTAACTGTGACGGTACACTTTCGCTTTTAGACGTTATTCGCACCATGAAAGCGGTAACTAAATAACAACAAATGAAATCGGAGTGCTTTTGCACTCCGATTCTTTTTTGGCTCTCCAAGCGTGAGCTCGAAGTGGCGACATCATGATTAACAGTCATGCGCTCTATCAACGTAAGCTTTGGAGGATTATGGCGGCTGCGGCTTTGTTCCGCTTCCGCATTTTTGCTTCCAACCTGTCGCTCTGCTCGGTAAATCTTCGTGTTAATCTTGTAGCGCTAAGTGAAACCACCAACATCATGATTAACAGTCACTCTGTTCAACAAATTGGAATTTGCTAATTAAATATTATATCGAATACATTACCATCCCAAGCCCTGCCGATATGAGTATCAGTAAAATGGGTGAGAGTGGCTTTTTTCTGATTCTCTTGAAAACGACAGCAGTTGTAGCTATGATGGCAAAAATAATCAAGCCCTTTACATCAGGCATCCCTGCATTGTCAATGCTCTTAAAGGCAAAAAGCGTACTCATAAGCATCGTAAGTGCTGTTGCTAATATCAGTCCGACCACGCAAGGACGAATACCGCCGAGAAATGCCTGAACGCCCTTGTATTTCAAAAAGTTACGTATCAACGCGGCAATAATCAGTATGATGATAAAGGACGGAAGCACCACGCCGAGCGTGGCAATGAGCGAGCCGAGGAGGCCGCCCTGCGTAGAGCCAACGAAGGTTGCCATATTCACGGCAATCGGTCCGGGCGTGGATTCCGAAACGGCTATCATATTCAGCAGCTCTTCTTCTGTGAGCCAGCCGTGCATCAGTACCTTTTCTCTGATGAGTGAGATCATTGCATAGCCGCCGCCAAAGGATACCGCGCCAACCTGTAAAAAGGTGAGGAACAATGCAAGGTATATCATTTGTCAGCCTCCTTCCTCTTACGAAGTAAGCCGACCAGATATACGAACAAGCCAATACTGCCCGAGATGAGAATATAGAATATCGTCGAAAAGCTGACTGAGAACACAGAAAATGCAACCATACAAGTGATTACGACAGAAAGAATACCGATATTAAACAGCGTTTTCTTCATATTCTTTAGCATTTTCAGCCCTGCCGAAAGGATCAGCCATATCACGCAGACCTGTATTCCTCGGAAGGCATACGACACAAGGGTGAAAGAAAGAAAGGTATCAAAGAACAGCGATATGGCGTATATGATGATAAAGGACGGGATACAGACCGCCACGGTTGCAGTAAGTGAACCGAGAATACCGAGCATTTTGTAGCCGATATAAGTCGCGGCATTGATGGCAATCGGTCCGGGCGTGGACTCTGCTATGGCGACCATATCGAGAAATTCATCCCTTTCGATCCATTTCCTTTTGGATACGAATTCATTTTCAAGAAGGGCTATCATTGCGTAACCGCCGCCAAAGGTAAACAGCCCGATTTTTAACATTGTCAAAAACAGATTTAGATGCTTCTTCATTTAGCTCCCCTTTCACACCTGCAAATTCTTATTTATCGAGCTGTTACTTTCATTATGCCACATCGCTGCAGTTGTTGTGAATCCTTTGCCGGGAGCGAAGCGGTGATGCATTATTAACGTACTTACAGCGGCAATGATTTCACTATATTTGTATTCTTATAACAAATGAACTCCACTTTGTTTTTCAAATATCTCTCTATTACATTTTTCTTAACAAAATCATACGGCATATGTTTTTTCGGATAGACATAATACAATTTTCGACCATTTTCATCTCTAAACACAACGCAGAGAACTTTCGTAGAAAATCTTGATATGGGTTGATATAAAAAAGAAATTTTAGAGCAGCATACCGAAACGGCCTCTTCTCCTTCAGAAGCAATCAAGTTGAATTTTTCAAAAAGCAGTAACCGCTGAATATACAAAAAAATAAAATATACTAAAATGCAAAAAATAAGTATTTCTGTAATAATAATTCCTGCAAAAAAGGCAGACTTACTATATCCTACAATCAACACACCGATTGCAAATACAAAAAACAAAATTGCCGCACCTAAGCAGTCAAGTTTAGCACTCAAAATCGATTGTTTTTGTCCGAATAATATATTTTCTTCGCGTTTGTTTCGATCTCTTTTCCATGGTTTTAAAGACAAACCTATATACCTTACCTTTCGTAAAATCGCCTGGCGGTTTATTTACTTTTATTTCATTATACCACGCCACTGCTGCCGTTGTAAATACCCCTGCTGGGCTCGAACCAGCGACTGCTTGTTTTATTTAGCGCTATAGCAAGGGCTATTTTTTAGGCGGCTACTTCTCTTTTTTGCCGCCTCATAAATCTGTAATTTACCGTGATTGTTTGGCGCGCTCCGTCTCCGGTATGGATTCGGTCGCCAATGACTATTGAGTCCACCAGTGTGTTCAATAGTTCCCTGTCGAGTGTCTCGATTTCGGTGTATCTGCTTGCCAGTTCTACGAACTGTTTCAGGTCTCTCTCTTGGTCTGCGCTGGTCTCGACCATCGCTTCCAGCTCTGCCAGTCGCTCGCGCGCTGCCGTCTGTTCCGCTTCGCTTCGGCTCGCCAGTTCCTTGAACTTTGTGTCCGAGAGCAGTCCGCTTAGTCTGTCTTCGTACATCTGGTCGAATCGTGCGTCGAGGTCTGCGATGCGTTTCTTCAGGTCGCGCATCTCTTTTTCTC
>JAZNOM010000061.1:0-30780 GCA_045580835.1 Eubacteriales bacterium | reverse complement strand
CATACCGGAGACGGAGCGCGTCAAACAATCACGGTAAATTACAGATTTATGAGGCGGCAAAAAAGAGAAGTAGCCGCCTAAAAAATAAAGTCGGATCGTAGCCATGTCGTTCTGTGAGCCAAGGAGTTGATAGCCCCAGTTGTCTTCCTAAGACCGCTTGGCCTCCCGACTTCATACCGGAGACGGAGCGCGTCAAACAATCACGGTAAATTACAGATTTATGAGGCGGCAAAAAAGAGAAGTAGCCGCCTAAAAAATAGCCCTGGCTATAGCGCTAAATAAAACAAGCAGTCTCTTGATGCAGTTAGCGCTACAAGATTTACCGAGCAGAGCGACAGGTTGGAAAGCAAAAATGCGGAAGCGGAGAAAAGCCGCAGCCGCCATAATCCTCCAAAGGTTACGTCGGTAGAGTGCATGACCGACGTTTTTCGGTTTGCGATAGCAAATTGACGGTGTTCAGCCGTCAAAGAAAAACTCGTATGGCTCGCCCCGCGAGACATTGTTGATACATGTATGTCCAATGCGGCTCCGACTGCCATATATGTTGAACTTCTTGTTCCGCCGCATGCGAACTTGTCTTGACGGCTAAACGCCGGCAGTTTTGATAAAACACGACAAGTTCATATATTTTTGTGCAGTTTTGCAAGACGCTACGAGCGTCCAGCAGGGGGAGCCATAACAAAAGCAGGTCACAAGACCTGCTTTTTGTTCAAATAAGCAGATGGAGTGGTTCCCATTACTTTTTTGAAATTCGTATAATAGCTTTGGCTGCTTCCAAAGCCTACGGTAAAAGCTATTTTTGAAACCGGTTGCTTACCGAGCAGAGCAAGCGATTTCTTTATCCGCAGCATTGAAAGATACTCGCAAAAACCCGAGTGAAATATGCTTTTGAATTTCGCTGAAAAATATGTTCTGCTGTATCCGAGTGCGGCGGCTACACTTTCAAGCGAAAGCTCTTCGCTATAGTGCTTTTCAAGGTAGGTCAATACTTTAATTGCTAAAGCACCGGATTTGTTGGGCTTTTTATCGACAAGGGTTGCATTGTCAAGTATAGCACCAAGTACATAACGGTATATGCCATCTCGCGTTAACGGGGTGGCTGTTTTTTTGAGTTGTGTAAGCATCGTATAGATGTTTTTCGCAAGTTCTTTGTCGGTAACAATCAAATTTTCAAAGCACTTTCCGTCAGTATGTGTATCGTATATATCGGTATATGAAACGGGAAGAACCACACAAAGTGATGAATGTTCTTCAATGCGTGGGAAAATGTGTGTTGAAAACGGCGGCACAAACAGAAGTTCGCCTTCATTCAAAGTAAGCTCCTCGCCGTCAATAGTAACCGGTTTGGGTAATTTAAGGCAATATACAAGCTCAATAGCACGGTGAAAATGTCCGCGGCTGACAGTACGGCTGATGTGAAAGTATTCTTCCACATCGCGGTAGTATTCGTATTTCATCTCATCACCTCTCTTTTACAATATAATATACATGGCAAAAAGTCAAGTTAATTTTTTTGTATCAAAATTGGCTTTTTAAAGGGAAAACCATAATATTCTTGACAATGAGCAAACATCTGTTGATTGTAAGCAAATACATATAATGATAAGATTAAAGTGTAAAACTTTTATTTAGGAGGCATTATTTATGAAAAAAATACTTTCGCTATTTTTGACACTTGCAATGCTTTTCACACCTTTGACTGCGTTTGCGGCGGATACAGAGGTAGTAACGCTCAAAACCGACAGCGTGCGTGTTGAATTACTCTCCGATACGATTGTGCGCGTTGAGGCAGTTGATGCAAGCGGTAGTTTTGAAGACCGCGAAACACTTATTGCATACGGTCGTGATGATTTTGCCGGTGCTCTGGCAACTGTTACCGAGAGCGAAACGGTATTTACGGCGGTGACAGATAAATACACTGTAACTTTGAAAAAAGATACTGCATTCACAGATGATGCGGTTGAGATTTTTGACGAAGACGGCAGACTTCTCTGGACTTATTCAAGCGGCATGGATAAAGCCGCTTTGCTTGGCGAACCTGAGATTACATCGGACACCGTTATTTACTATGACTATCCTGACGGTGTCGCCGCTAATGACGGACTTACCGCAGAGACCGCAAAGCAGGGCTGGGGAGGAACTACAGGAACTGCTAATGCTATAAGCGGCGGCGGTACGCTTGTCTTTTCGGGCAGAGGTTATATCGGTGCAAATTATACTTTGCCGGCTACTGCATCTCCTCTTAGAATCACGGGTGTTTCTCCAAGCGGCATTGACTATAGAGCGACATCGAGTGTATTAAACGATTGTACAGGTTCTTTTTCACCTAAGGCAAACAGTACATTTACATTGCAAAGCGACACAGTTTTTGACGATATTATTCTTCTTTCCTCGGGAGCATCTGTTTCTAAAATAAATGTCAAGGGCAGTGCAAAAGTCGTGTTTGGTGAAGACGTGACATCTGTAGCATTTGATAGCAAATATCCCTTGCTCGCACTTAATATTGAGGCAAACTCCACCGTTTTATATAAAGGCGGCGAGTTTTCAGCAATCAGCGGCGGCGGTACACTTGCAGTTACCGATACAACGGCGGCTAACCTGAATGACGCATTGCTCAATTCATTTACAGGACACATTGTATTTACAGACGGCGAAACACTTTGCACAGGCTATACCCGTCATAACATAGCGGACGGTATATGCACAGTTTGCGGTAAGGGCGCAAGCGAAGTTCCTTACGTTCCCACTGCGGGCATTTATGCAGAGCTTCCTGCACCTTCAGCAACTCCTGATGTGTTTGCACTCGGCGACTATCCGAGAATAATTCCGGCAGAAAACGGTATGGCATATGTAGGCTCTACCGACACATACAGTGATTGGGAAAGAAACGATGCAACAGACATCTATCTCTTCTTGCCTGACAGTGCAGAAACACTTCGTGCAGATTTTGTTAAACTCACAGGCAAAACTCCAATTTCGGACATCAAGACATTTGGCTCTTGGTATAGCCGTTATCAGGACTGGACCGATGAAGAATACTTGGATGTTATCGAAAAATACCGTGTAAACGGTTTTCCTATTGACGTCCTTGTAGTAGATACACGTTGGCGTGCAGGTAGTGACGGAACGGGATACGATATTAGCGAGGAATGTTTTCCAAACATGGTCGGTTATCTTGCTAATGCTAAAAAGTACGGCGTTCTCTCTATCTTCAATGACCATACGCATCAGACATCAAATCAGATGCTTCTCCCTGAAGAACTTGAGCATCACACAACCAATCTTCAGGCAATCATGGATATGGGCCTTGACGGCTGGTGGTATGACCGTAACTGGTCTTACGGACTCAAATCCCCTTACAGTGAGATAACCGGCTCGACTATGGGTAAGATACTGTATAACGATATTATGGAAGCTTACAACGGCGACAGGCGTACATTCCTGATGGCAAATGCCGATTGGGACCGTAACGGTACAATTGAATCTGCTCCGTCCGTTATCGGCCACAGATACGGTATACAGTGGACAGGTGATACGACCTCTGAGGCGTTGCAGCTTCGTGAGGAACTCACAAACATGATGTATTCTGCAACTGTCGGAGGTTCTCCTTATATATCTTCTGACCTTGGCGGCTTCAAGCGTTCAAAGCAGCAGAGCGAGGAAATGTATACCCGTTGGATGCAGTACGGTGCACTGTCTCCCGTGTTCCGTATTCACAGCACAATGTCTTCTTCTAAAGAAATAACCAAGCTTCCGTATACGTATAGTGAGGACACACAGAATGTTGTTCGTGGTTATATGAATATGCGTTACAATCTTCTTCCGCTTTTCTACACTCTTGCACATGAAAACTATGAAAGCGGAATGCCGCTGACCCGCCGACTTGACTTCTACTACCCGCAGTATGAAGAAGCGACAGACGATACACAGTATCTCCTTGGCAAGGATTTGCTTGTAGCACCCATTTGGAGTGCATACGGAGAGGGCGATGATGTAGTTCCTGCCGAGTGGCTCGACGACCTTGTGGCGACCTACTATAACAGCAAGGACATGAGCGGAGAGGCTGTTCTTGCCGAGTCGGTAGAAAGCATAAATTTTGAATGGAATAACGATTCACCTGCGACGGGCGTTAATGTTGACAATTTCTCTGTGGTATATGAAGGAACTATAACTCCCGAAGAGGATTGCTATATAGGCGTAGTTGCAGATGACGGTGCACGTATTTACATTGACGGTGAACTGTTCGTTGACGGCTGGACTTCCGGTTGGCTTGTATCGCATTTGAATACCGAAATAAAGCTTGAAGCCGGCAAGACCTATGATATAAAAGTTGAATACTGGGAAGGCTCGACCGGTGCTGCTTGCCGCCTTGTATATTCACATATTACCGATGAAGGCATTTCTGCACGTGATGTATTTGTTCCCGACGGCGAGTGGATAGATGTGTTCAGCGGTGAAAGATATGTAGGACCCAAGACTGTAAGAGTGTACCACGGTATAGAAACAACACCTGTGTTTGTACGTGCAGGTGCAGTTATTCCTGCTGCTAAAGAAGTATCGCCAATAGTGGGTGCAGACTTCGAAAAACTTTCACTTAACGTATATGCAGGCGGTAACGGTACATACACACTCTGTGAGGATGACGGACAGTCCACCGATTATGAAGACGATGAAATCCGTAAAACCAATATAGTACATGCCTCTACCGAAGATGGCGGCATGGTTACCGTTTTTGCGGCAAGCGGAAGCTTTACCACTGACTACACCGCAAGAGAGTGGACAGTACGTGTGCATTCGGACACTCCGATTATGTCTGCTAATGTAGACGGCAAAGCCGCGACAGTAATAAAACGCGCACAAAGCGATACCGCAATGCCTTTTTCCGAGGATGGTGCGGCACCGAGCGGCGACGTATATGAAATTACATTTGTAGCAGATATTGATGATGTAACTACTCTTACGTATAGCGTAAACGAAGAGGCGACATCTGTTTTCGGTGACATTAACGGTGACGGAAAAGTATCGATTTTAGATATTATTGTTTTATTGAAAATGGTAGTTAACCAATAAGGAGCAACCTATGTCTATATTTGATTTATCCATGTTTGATATGCATCCTAAGGCTGACGAAAAATATGTGGTCAAGGGTGAAAAATACCGTATAACCGTGCTTACAGAGCAGATGCTTCGTCTTGAGTACTCTGATGACGGCGAATTTGAAGACAGGGCAACACGACTTGCATTCAACCGTGCTTTTGACACGCCTGAATTTGAAAGCTACTACGAAGACGGGCTTCTCCACATAGTGACAAAGCATCTGCATCTTCGCTATGATGAAAAGGAATTCTCCGATGTGGGTATGCAGATATTTGTTGACGGCAACCGTGATTGGAGATACGGTGTAAAACCTATAACTCTCGGTGGTACACTTCGCACGCTTGACGGGGTTGACGGTGCAAAGCTGCTTCCCGATGGGCTTCTTTCAAACCGCCACCGATTTGCAACACTTGATGACAGCAGCACGATTGCTATCGATGAGGATGGCTGGCCTGTACCTGTTACGAAAAAACGTATTGACTTGTATTTCTTCGGATATAATCTCAATTTTGAAAAGTGTATCAAGGATTTCTACAAGTTGTCTTGTCCTACACCTTTGCTTCCCCGATATGCACTCGGTAACTGGTGGAGCAGATACTATAAGTATACAGATAAATCCTATCTTGCACTTATGGATAAATTTAAGGGAAAGCAGATTCCGCTTTCTGTAGGCGTTGTGGATATGGATTGGCACATCACCGAGACTCCCGACCCTGTGAAATATGGTACAGGATGGACAGGCTATACATGGAATAAAGAATATTTCCCTGACCATGTTGATTTTCTTAAAAAGATGCATGACCGCAAGTTGAGGGTAACATTAAATCTTCATCCCCGTGACGGTGTACGTGCATTTGAAGAGGTATATCCTAAACTCTGTGAGCGTCTTTCCAAGGATGCGGCGACAGGCAGACAAATTGAGTTTGATGCTTCAAGCAAGGAGTTTATGACTGCGTATTTTGACACAGTTATGAATTCCTTGGAAGACGAGGGGATTGATTTTTGGTGGATCGACTGGCAGCAAAGGGGTGGCATGCGTATAGAGGGCTACGATGTACTTTGGATGCTTAATCACTGCCACTATACCGACAACGCAAGAAGAGGCGAGCGTCCGCTGACTCTCTCCCGCTATGCCGGGGTAGGTTCTCACCGTTATCCGCTTGGCTTCTCAGGTGACACTACTGTTTCATGGGCTAGCCTTGATTTTCAGCCTTACTTTACGTCTACTGCGGCAAACGTAGGTTTTTCATGGTGGAGCCATGATATCGGCGGTCACCGCGTTGGTGTTCATAATAACGAGCTTGCGACACGTTGGGTACAGTACGGCGTATTCTCGCCTATAATGCGTCTGCACTCCTCTCCGAGTGACTTTACATCAAAAGAGCCGTGGAACTACGATGAGTGTGAGGGCATTCAGGCTGACTTTATGCGTCTTCGTCATAAGCTGATTCCGTATATCTATACCATGATGCACCGCAACTTTAGTGAAGGCATCCCGATGGTACGACCAATCTATCACAAGTATCCGGAGATTCAGAATGCATATAGATACAAGAACGAATATTTCTTCGGTGATATGATTGCAGCACCTATAACATCTCCTGTTGATGCAGACAGCCGTCTTGCATCTGTCAAGGTATGGCTTCCGAGCGGTACGTATGTAGACTTCTTCAGCGGCAGAATCTATGCAGGCGACAGAAATATCACCTGTTACCGCCATCTTGATACATTCCCTCTGTTTGTAAAAGCAGGTTCTATTATTCCGCTTAACTTTGATGCTGTTACAAATGATGTTTCCGCACCGGAGCATCTTGAACTCTATGTTGTAGGCGGTGATAGCGGTAGTTTTACAATGCTTGAGGACAATGATAAGGTCGGAGAAAATAATGTTCTCGTCAACACAGAGTATTCATTCACTTATGGCGAAAAATCAATCTTTACAATCAGTGCGCCTGTATCAGGTGGCATCGTTCCTGAATCGCGTACATATACTCTTCGTTTTGCTGCATTTACTAAACCTGTGAGCATCTCAAAGAACGAAAAAACACTTGGATTCACATATGATGAATTTAAAAATGAAATCATCTGCGATGACTTCACAGTAAATGAGGGCGAAAGCGTTACAGTTGAAATAATCGGCGATGGCTTCTCTCCGGAAAACGAGATTGAAAACGCAACTTTCCATATCCTGAAGCGTGCACAGACAGGCACTGCTTCAAGCGATATGCTTAAAAAGTTGATGAGCAAGAATTACAATTCTGCTGAACCCATTGTCGATCTGTTGCAACACGTCCACTTTGATCAGAATAACTCACCTTTTAAGTGCCAAAAGAGCAATGCAGCTATATTGATTAGCGACATTCTGACCCGCGATATTCACGCAGACCTCAAAGGCGCACTTATTGAATTGCTCGCGGCAAAATAAATTAAGCACATTAAAAACAAATGGCAAAGTCGAACTTTTCGCTTTGCCATTTGTCCTTTGCGTGTGGGGTACTGTAAAACAAGCGGTCGCCACTTCGAGCTCACGCTCGGGGAGCAAGGCGACTCCAACAGCCATCTGCTTTTAACTTCATATTCCGTCGCCTACTGAATTTGCCTAACGGCAAATTCTTGTACAACATTTAACCGTGACAGAGATCACATTAGTGGTCGGATTTTTGCTTTCTTCTGTTTTTTAAGTTTAAAATAAAAAGACCTCGTCTGAGGTCTTTTTATAAGCAAAGGAATATGTAACTATTTGATAATCTCCACATAACTGAAGCCTTGGGTGGTACGGTATGCAGACATTTTTTCAGATAGAATAAGCGAACTATAGCCACGGTATTCGGGAACTGCCGATGAATGCTTAAACATTAAATTACAAAATGTGCCGTTGGTAATTTTCATCGTGAGATTACCGTAGAATTTTGCGTTTTCTCCTGTCTGATTTGCACCTATATTGTGAAGCGCAACAACATTTCCTTTAAAGGTGCCACCGTTAATTTCCATATAAACTTCACCGTCGCAGCTGTTCATGCCGTTTGCAGCAGTTGCGCTGCCGCCGGTATAAGGAAAGTCACCGCCGTTTATGATAACGGAAATCTTAGCGTCTTTGTCGATGTTTCCGATAGTTGCATATGCGGTCATGCGGAAATTGCCACCGCGTACGAGCGACCATGAGCCGCTGTTTACTATAATTGTACAATCGTTATGGCATGAAATATCTTCGGGTGCGATAACACCGGAATCGACTCTTGTGCCTGCGTTTATTGACATCGGCAAAACGTTTGCGCCCGACGATGACCAGCTCACTCCGTCACCTATAGTAAGATTGTTAAATCTGCAGTTTATTGCGGGAGCGCTGAGCGTACTGTACATATTTATATTTTCTATCACAAGATCACTCGATAACTGCAAATTGCCGTGAACGATAAGCTTCGCACCTGCATCTTTGCGGTAGTCAACGCCACTTGATACAGAAGTTATTGTTACAGTATCTCCACACTTGACAAGATAGGTTTCCTTTAGCGTGAGCGCGCCACAAACAACAACGGTGCCGCCGCCATCACGAAGCATTGCAACTGCAGTGGCGAGTTTATCAACTGCTTTTTCGGGAGAAGAGCCGTCATTTTCAAGGTTGCCGTTATCTGAAACGTATACAACATTATCTATGGCTTTAGGAAGTTCAGGCAATGCATTATTACGCCCGAAAATTTCATTGCAAAAGTTTATTGCAATGGCAGGGTAAGATTTTTCTGTAGGGTGAACCATGTCATTGTAAAGAAGCATGACACGATAATAGTCGCCAAGAATATTTCCCGTTTCGATTACGGGAATACTTAATTCTTTGCCGATTGCTCGAATAAGGTGTGGAATAGTGGAAACCGTTCCTTGCTCGACCATGAAACCGCTTACTGCGGGAATGCTGGTTGAAAGATAAATATCCGGCTTTGACGGAAGGGCTCTTATATCGGATATAAGGGATTTGTAATCTCTTACAAAATCATCTTCTGCCGCTTTTGCAGTCATGTTACGTGCATCATTTGTACCAAGCATAACGATAACAATGTCTGCTTCTGACTCCATCAGTTTTTTATATTCGGCAGTGTTTGGATACCACAACTGCGGTTTGTCTTTTCTTGCATTATACTCGGAATCCGGAGATGTTACATAAGATGAGGACTTGCCACAATTAACTACTTTAAAGCCTTGACCGAGCAGCTTTTGAAGCTGTGCCGGGTAACTGTATCTTGACGGATTTGACGAAGAATGTCCTTCTGTTATGCTGTCACCAACGCAAGCGACTGTTATAATCTCTCCGTTTGCAATACGCTTTGCATATTCAAATGCTTTGTCAGTAAAAACACCTTTTTCAATCATTGTTTGGCTCACCGGCGTACCATCTTTTGTATTAGCGAGAAGGGAATTGTAGCATATCAAAAAAGCATCGCCTCTTGTAAAATCATCAGTAGTGCTTTCTATGAGTCCAACTTTTTTTGCAAGTTCAAATGGAGAATCCCAAGAAAAATCCCCATTTTTGTCGGAGTAACCCATGGCGCGGAGCATGAGCGTTAAAAACTGCGCTATATCCACATTGCTGTTTGTGTCAAACTTTGTTGCGCTTCGACCGCTTGTAATGCCGTTTGTATAAGCATAGCCGATGTATTTTGATGCCCACTCTGGAACATCATCGAAGGGAAGTGTGTATTCACCCGAAAGTGCTTCGTCTTCCGCACCTAAAAATCTGACAATTTGAACTATTGACTCGGCTCGGGTGATTTTGTTGCCGAGTCGAAAATCGCTTCCGCTGTCGTCATATCCCTTTATAAGACCGAGAGAATAAAGCGCATTAGCTGTATCATCAACCGCGGCACCTATCGGAATCATAAAGCACAACATAAATAAAATTATCAAAAACTTTTTCATCGGGTATTATTTACTCCACATTTTTGTTACTGCATCATAAGCATTGTTGATTTGATTTATCTGGGTTTCTGCTGCGGTGCGGTAGGTTTCGTATCTTGTTGTGAAATTGGAGTCGCCCTCACGCATCATATAAATAAGCTGCTTATTGTACGGACCTATCTGATGATAGTAGCCGACATCATATACAAGATTGCCGAAGATAATATCGAGCATCTCTAAAGACTCCGCATCTCGTGCAGCTTGTCCTTTAAGGCTGACATCATAGTATGCGGGTTTTACTATTTGCTCACCGTAGTAGCCGAGAGCTTCTGTAATCACTGCAGTGCGGGAAGTATCGTTCTGGATGGCGGGAATGCAAATAAACTGTGAAATATACGGGAAAATTGTACTGTAGTAATTGTCCTGCGTTTCGGAGAACTTAGGATATGGGAGTATGCCGAAATCGCTTTCCATATCACGGTATCTCGGTACCATTTTCATGTACGATGTCCAGAACAGACCGTGGTCACCGTTCCAGAGATAGTCCTCGTATTCTCTGCCTGACTGAATGCGCTGATAGGAAAGTGCATACTGCGTGTCAAGAGCAATATTGAAGAATTTGTCGAGTGCGGAAACGGTGGTATCGTTGTAAATTGTAAGAGTTATCTTTCCGTTTTCGTCAGTCTTGCAACAACGCTCGCCTGCTGCATTGATAATACCTACTATAGAGTCATCAAGAACGAGGAGACCAAAACGGTCTTCGCCATTCATAATGCTATCGCTATTGAGGTCTTCTGTAACCTGCTTGCAAAGACTTGCAAAGTTCTCAATAGTCCACGTACCGTTTTTTACCATGTCATATGGGTTTTCGATATCGTAATCGTTTGCTATTTTTTTATTGAAGAGTATGCAAAAAGCCGCATCTGCTCTGGAGGGGCTGATTTCGCCGGCGGTATAGAAAACCGAGCCGTTTATACCAAGGCTTTCGTTTGCATTCTGATCCCACCATGAATTGGTTAAATCAAGAGATGGAATAGCATTCATATCGTAAAGAAGACCGTTATATGCGAGGGTTGTGACATCGTAACCGCCAATAAGCGCAAGGTCGTAAGTGCAGGTACCTGAAGAAACTGCAGTTGACAGCTGCCTGTATCCCTCACCGCTACCGCTGGTGTTGCCGGAGCTGATTGCGGTTTCAATGATATTTATGTTAAAGTCGCTTTCCACCTTTTTCTTGCGTGCATACTGTGCACTGTCAAGCGGTTTTGACGAGTCTTCTTCAAAGTCAAAATCGTTGTAGTTGCCTCCGCATCCCGAGGTTAATACATTAAACTCATAGCCACCGAAATCAGCATTTAAAATGAATGCTTCTTCTGTTTCGGTTGCGGCGGTTGTTTCGCCTGCATTCTCTGCGGTAGTTCCGCATGCGGCAAATGTGCAAATTAAAGATGCTAAAAGCAATATTAGTATTGTCTTTTTCATAATATTCCTCCAATATGTTACTAATCCAATTCTATCATTATATAAGATTCAATAACAATGCTATTTTCGACTTTAAAATGGTATTTTTCAGCAAAAAAAGAACGCAGAGCATTCATTCTGCGTTCTTTTTCATAGCCTGTTTTCTGTATTGTTTTGGAGTAAATCCGGTGAATTTTGTAAACATTTTATAAAAATATGTGTTGTCGAAAAAGCCAAGGCTCTCTGCAATTTCCTGAACCGAGATCTCTGTTGTGCTGCGGAGAAGCTGCTGTGCTTTACATATCTTAATGTGCGTGCGGTATTGAATCGGCGACATTCCCGTATAGGACTTAAAGGCTTTTCTGAAAGTTGATTCGCTGAGCAGGCACATTCTTGCAAGCTCCGGGATAGAAACATTATCTCTTACGTGATTATCAAGGTAATAAACTGCAGGGAACACGGGATTCTTTTCCTCGTCAAGCATTTCGGGCAGGGAAATACGATTTATAAGCTTGTCAAGCAGCTCATAGAACAGCTTTGAGGTGCGTATACACGGATGCTTTAAGTTGGTGCTCACATCCGCAATTTCATGCATGGCGTTTATTACTTTTATCGGAACATCGTTTGTAACGCAGGTTATTTTGTCCGCGAGTTTAAACTCTTCTCCGGAGGTGTTGCGTATATCGAAGTTTACTAAAATATCATAAATCTCATCTTCGCAATCTAAAAATTCAATGTAGTATTCGCAGTATTTGGGAATGTATAAAAGGTCGCCTTTTTGAAAGTTTTCTTCGGTTTTGTTTTTATACACAACATGTATGCGATTGCACAGAACATACATAAATCCGTGGTCGGAGCGGGGATTGCCGATAAACGAGTATGAAAACTCATTTTCGCTCCATATCTGATCAAGACCGTATACGCTTCCGAACACGATATCATTATCAATATTATTAAGTGAAATAGTTTTCATGGCTTTCCTCCTTCCCATATTTTCATTTTAGCAAAAAAACTTTTCAAATACAACACAAAAAATCTGATTTTATCATTTTAACCGAAAATGACAGTTATTAAACCGAAAACTCCATTGTTAGAAAACGGGAGCAAATGTTACAATATTGTCAGAATGGAATAATTATCTCAGGAGGAGAAAAACATGGAATATAATTTTAAAGTAACAGGTGTTACTACATACGGAAAAACAGTTGAACTTACCCCATCTGTTGAGGAAAACGGAAATGTGGTAAAGGTCTTTATCCGCAGAGAGACTCTTTGCAATCCCCGTTTTCAGACTCTTAAAATAGAATCAAGCCTTACAACCGCTCATGCGGGTGATAAGGGATATATGTTTTATCCCACAAATTTCTATTATGGCTTTGCACTTACTCGCTTTGAAGAGCGCCCCAACACACTTTTCAAGACATGGCCAACAGCAACTCTTGTCAGCGGTATCTGCGACAATGAAAATGCAGTTTTTGTACGTGTAGCAGGCGAGGAATTTGACGGCAGATTTGAAATCGAATATAAGGACGGTACATATACTATAAGCCCTCAGTTCAAGTTTGATGGTGATGAGCCTGATGAGGATGTAGTTGTTATATACACTAAGATGCCAAATGCCACCTATGTTGATATGGCAAAATACTACCGTAAGTATCAGATGGATTTCAAAGGATGCAGACCTCTTCGCTCTCGTGCGGCAGAGCGCGATGCACTTCGCCGTGCTGCAGACTGTCTTGAGCTTCGTATCCGCATGGGTTGGAAGCCAATACCTACGCCTGTACGCCATCAGAATCTTCAGAATGAACCCGAAATGTTTGTAGCGTGCGATGTCGCAACACTCAACAAGATTGTTGACAGCATGTATGCAAAAGGCATAAGAGGTGCTGAAATTTGCCTTGTAGGCTGGGGACCCGGCGGACATGACGGACGTTTTCCACAGCAGACACCTTCCGATGAACGCTTTGGTACCGATAGCGAGTTCCGCCGTGCTATTGCGAGAGCACAGAAACTCGGTTACCTTGTAGTATGCCACACCGTTACCTGCGGCGCATACGAAATTGCAAACAACTTCGACCGTGACCTTCTCACAAAGAAGAAGGATGAAAACGGTGACCTTATCCCCTATGTTCGTGAGCATTACAAAAAGATGGGACTTAACGGCGGAGAGCCTTATCATCTCTGTGCAAAGACTGCATACGAGAATTATGCGGTAAAGACATTCCCCGAGGTTCGCGGCTACGGCTTCTACGGTCTGCACTATAACGATGAGCTTACCGCAATCATTCCCGAAAAGTGCTATGATCCAAACCACCCTTGCACACGTAAGGAGGCATGGGAATATCACCGCAAGGTTGCAAAGCTTTCTATCGACCTCTTCGGCGGCTATCAGTCCGAGGGATATATGGATTACATGAATGAGTATATTGATGCGGCGCTTTACATTGGCGTTCAGTCAAAGCTCACCCATGAGCAGAATCCGCTCTTTGACGAGGGAATTCCTTTCTGGCAGCTTGTTTATCACGGCATCGTGCTTTCCAATCCCACGTCACAGACAGTAAACTATCCTGTTAAGGAAGAGTATCAGCATCTCAAGTTCCTTGAGTATGGCGGACGTCCGGTAATGTATTTCTACTCCAAGTTTGGTGACCTGCACAACTGGATGGGTGATGACGATCTTCATTGCTCAAACGATGCGGAAATAGACAGCGCAACCGATGCTATCAAGCGTGCGTATGATGAATATGAGACTCTCAAGCACCTTCAGTACGAGTTTATGGAAAACCACGAAAAGCTTGGAGAGGGTGTATACCGCACTACGTTCTCCGACGGAACAACCATTACAGTAGACTACAATAACGAAACCTACTCTATCGCAAAAGCGGAGTAATAATATGAATGATATAAACAAAGTCGGCGGATATACTTGTCCGTTCAGAAGCATACGTCACATAGGTGACCCATTTATGCTTTACGATGATGCAACAAATAAGTTTTATATGTATTGCACCGGCGGCAAGTATCAGTGCTGGTCGTCGTATACCATGGAAGAATGGACCTCTCACGGTGATTCATATCTTGTGAGTGAAAAATCCTTCGGTGAGGTCAATTACTGGGCGCCCGAGGTTTACAAAATCGGAGATACCTTTTATCAGGTGTACTCGGCGGCACGCATGATTGACGGCAAGAAGAGGCATAGCATCGGAATTGCATCCTCAAAAAATCCTACAGGTCCTTTTACTGATATTTATGACCACCCGCTTTTTGCTCCCGATTACAGTATTATTGATGCGAGTCTTTTGTTTGATGACGGAAAGATTTATCTTTATTATTCAAGGGACTGTTCGGAGAACTATGTAAACGGAAAGCGCACAAGTCAGACTTTTGGCATAGAGATAAAGAGTGATTTTTCAGGGGTTATTGGCGAGCCCGTGTTGCTTGCAACTCCTGAGTCGCCATGGGAACTTAAAAGTGGTGATGTAGTCTGGAATGAGGGACCTTGCGTATTTAAGAGAGGTGAAACGTATTATCTGCTTTTCACCGCCAACTATTACGCATCGGTTCATTACTGCGTGGGATATGCAACTTCAAAGTCACCGCTCGGACCTTTCACTAAAGCCAAGGAGAACCCGATAGTTGTCGGTGACGGAGTTTACACATCGGGAACAGGGCATTGCAACGTTGCATATTCACCTGATAAAAGCGAGATTTACATGGTATATCATTCGCATTTTGATGTTACAAATACCACAAATCCCGTGGCAGACCGCACCCCCTGCGTAGACAAAATAGTATTTGACAAAGACGGCAAAATGCTTGTAAACGGGCCTTTTGTGGCAAAACAACCGTTCCTTTCGGGCGTAAACGGTCTTTACAAAAAGTATAGCGGCATAACCGTAAACAGTAGCTTTGGCGGTGATGTATCTCTCCTTACAGACGGTGCTATTGTTACCGATAACGTGTATGAGTTTAAAGGAGAGGGAGTGATAACTCTCACCTTCGATATGCCGACCGGTCTCGAAAGCATTTGGATTTACAGCGATAAAACTTCAGAAAAAGCACCGAGGAGTGTCTACGCAGAGATAAACGGTATAAAAACCGAGATGAAAAACTTTTCAGGAGAGCTCCCCTTTGAACCTGTCGTTTTTGCTTTTGAAACAGAGAATGTTAGAGAAGTAAAACTGTTTTTCGACGGCGGAGAGGGTGCAGTCCTTTCGGAGATAATCACGGTGGAGAAAAGATGAAAAAGATAGTTAAAATATTTTGCATTATAATTTCTGTTTTTGCATTCTGTCTTTCTGCCTTTTCACTCACCGAGCTTGAAAGCGAGCGGCAGGATGCGTCCACTTATTTCACAAGCCCGTATAAGCAGATCGGCGGCACAGGCGACCCGTTTGTTATGTACGACAGTGCAAGTGGACTTTACTATATGTATTGCACCGGCGATTATTTCAAGTGCTTTTCATCGGAAACGCTAAAATCGTGGGAGTCGCACGGCTCTGCCTATACTGTTACCGATAAATCTTTCGGAACAAAAAACTTCTGGGCCCCTGAGGTATATGCCATAAACGGTGAGTACATTATGGTATATTCTGCGGCAAATGAAGCAGGCAGACACAGTATCGGTATCGCAAAATCGGACAGCCCCCAAGGGCCTTTTACCGATATTTACGACCGTCCGCTTTTTGCCCCCGATTACAGTGTAATTGACGCAAGTCTTTTGTTTGACGGAGATAATGTTTATCTCTATTATTCCAAAGACTGCTCCGAAAACATTGTTGACGGAAAAAAGACAAGCCAGATTTTCGGCATAGAGCTTAAAAGCGACCTTTCGGGGACTGTGGGAGAGCCGAAGCTTTTAGCTACTCCCGATACAGCATGGGAGATGAAAAGCGGCAGTACACTCTGGAATGAAGGGCCATGTGTGTTCAAAGAAAACGGTATCTATTATCTGCTTTACAGTGCAAATTACTATATAACCGCAAACTATGCAGTCGGATATGCAACGGCGACTTCTCCGCTTGGAGAATATAAAAAGTCACAAAGTAACCCCATTTTGCAAGGCGACGGAGAAACAACCGCAGGCACGGGACATTGCAGTGTGGTACGTACGCCCGGTGGCGAGCTCTATATAGCATATCATTCACAGACAAATGCAAAAGAACCAAACGGCAACCGTATGCCATGCATTGACAAGCTTGTTGTAAGTGATGACGGCTCCATTTTTGTAAACGGTCCGTCTATTGCTATGCAACCGCTGCCGAGCGGCACCGAGAATCTTTTTGAAAAGTATTACGGTATAAGCGTTTCTTCGACATATGAAAAGGTTTTAGGCGATGTAAATAATGCTTTTAACAAAAAGGTTTCTTACAGAGGTGTAAGCGCTACTGACCTCTACCGTTTCAATACGGCTGAAGACGGATATATCGAAATCAGATATGATACACCGATAGACCTGCAAGCAGTATGGATATACGGAATTAAATACACCGCACTTTCGCCGAAAAGTGTCTATGCGGTAGTCAATGACACCTATAAAACCAAGGTAAAAACATTTTCGGCAATAACGGCGATGACGCCTGCGGTAATTACCTTTGAAAAACTTCCGGATGATGTAAATGTGAGTAATATAAAACTTTATTTCACTTCATTTGACGGCATGGCGGCGATAAGCGAGATAATCACCGTTGAAAAGAGAAGTGCATCAAAGTTTAATGCTGTGCGTGCATACAAAGGACAGTTTGCTGATGTCAAAGACAATGCGTGGTATTACTTGTATATAAAAACTGCGTATGAATACAAGCTTGCAAGCGGCACATCGGAAAAGGCGTTTTCACCAAGCGGCAAGTTTACAGTTGCGCAAGCACTTACTGCGGCAGTAAATATTCATACTGCTTACTACGGAAAAGCTGTAAGGGCGGCAAATTCCGGTGAAAAATGGTATCAGCCCTATGTTGATTATTGCATTGAAAATAGAATAATCACAAGTGATATGTTTCAGAACTTTGATAAAAATATCACCCGTGGTGAAATGGCAATAGTGTTTGCAAGTATTCTTCCCGAAGAAGAATATGCAGCAGTACGCAGCGGACAAAACCCTGATGTTACAAGTGAAATGCCGTGCTTTAGTGCGGTACAAAAACTGTATAATGCAGGCATTGTCGGCGGTGATGCAGGCAGCGGTAATTTCCGTCCGTATGATGAGATTTCCCGCAGTGAAGCGTGTGTTATTTTTTCACGTATTGCACTTAAAGGATTCAGAGCAAAATAATTTAAGGAGATATAAATATGAAAAAAATCAGCATTTTATCGGCATTGCTTGTTTGTATGATGCTTGCTTTTTGCATTGTATCAAATGCGGCAGATAATGTAGCATTTCTTGCAAGCGGAGCAAAGGGCGACGGCTCGTCAGCCGAAAGTCCTGTAGGTACACTTACAGATGCACTGAATACGCTTGACCTTTCAAAGGATGCAACAGTAGTTGTATGCGGCGATTTCACGCAGAGCACATTCTTTGCATACAAGACCGATTTTAGCGGAAGTATAACTATTACCTCTGTTTATGACGGCGTTGACTATAGAGAAGCCGGTGCAGAGTTTATTTCAAGCGGTCAGCGTTTCATTTGCAGTGGTGAGTATATTTTCAAGGACATTACTTTCCACCTTACAGGTGATTATTATTTCATCATTGCAAATCATTATCCCGTGACCATTGATACGGGCGTCACAATGATAACCGATAGCCTCAAACTCACAGGTAAATCAATTATTACCGGTTTTTCAATTCTTGGCGGATATCAGAAGGATCAGGCATCGGTGCTTAAAGGCAGCGTGCCTCCTGCAAGCGGAACAGATCCCGTAAATATTACTGTGCGCAGCGGTAGCAAAATTGCTATCTGTGCATATTCACGTGCGATAGAAGTTACAGACTATTCGGGCGAGGCTACTATCAATGTTGAGGGAACTGCAGATGTAGGTCAGATATACTACGAGCCTATCAATGGAACTTCATCCGGGAACAGCAATGTTACTATCAATGTAAAGGACGATGCACATATTGCACGTATCTCCTGTGGTGACAAGCCTGCGGCTATGGCGGCATTTACGCTCAATTGGCAGTCGGGCACTATTGATACATTTGTAAGAAACAACGAAGTTACCGCAGGCAATAACTTTGTGCTTAGTTATTCTGCTTCTGTTGCAAATACCATTGAGTTTGCGGTTATCAAGCCGAGCTTTGATACGGTAACTGCGCTTGACGGCGAGATTTCTGCATTCAAAGCAACAAGAACGTATGAAAACCAGTTTGCCGATGTAGCGGCTAATGCATGGTATTACACTTATGTAAAGACTGCTTATGAATATGCACTTGCAAACGGCACATCGGATAAGGCTTTCTCGCCAGACGGCAAGTTTACCGTGGCGCAGGCGCTTACAGCGGCGGCAAATATTCACACTGCATATACCGGCAACAAAGTAGGTGCGGCAGGTGCAGGCGAGCCGTGGTATATCCCTTATGTAAACTACTGTATCGAAAAGGGCATTATAAAAGTAGAGCAGTTCACCGATTATAACAAGAATATTACCCGTGGCGAAATGGCAGTTGTTTTTGCAAATATTCTCCCTGACAGAGAATATGAGGCGGTCCGCAGCGGCTCAAACCCTGATGTTACAAGCAATATGTCGTGCTTTGCGGCAGTGCAGAAGCTTTATAATGCAGGTATCGTAGGCGGCGATGCGGGCAGTGGCAACTTCCGTCCGAATGATGAAATCGTGCGTGCTGAAGCTTGTGTAATCTTTACAAGAATTGCGGCTAAAGAATTCAGAGCTAAATAAAATTTTAAAATAGGAGTGTGCAAACATGAAACGCATAGTTAGTTTAGTTGTTTTGTGCTTCTTGAGTGCATTATTAGCATTTTCTGTGTGCGCTGAAGATTTTGTAGAGATTTCCACAGCAGAGGATCTGCTCTGCCTTATGAACAAGACAACAAATTCAAGCGGAGTTGATTTTTCAAACTGGGACGCAGATGCAAGCTATAGACTGACAGCGGATATTACAGTTCCGACAAGTCTTACGGTAGGCGCTGTAACGCTTAAACCAGCGTCAATCGGTTATGCCACCGTTTCGAGCGGAAAAACAACATATACACCCTTCAGAGGAACCTTTGACGGAAACGGTTACACAGTTACATTCAAAGACCGCGTCTATAAAAACCAGACTGCCGGAATGTTCGGATGTGTTGCAGGAGCGACTATAACCGACTTAACAGTTGTATTTCCGTCTACCAACAATTACACGGGTATGCAGTACACCGGCGGCATAGTAGGCTGGGCGCTCAACTCAAACACGGTGTCCGGATGCACATTCAAGGGCAGAGCTTCAAGCACTTATGCAAGCGGCGGCGGTGTTGGCGGAATTGTAGGACGTATCACTGTTCCAAGCGGTACCGAAACTGTTATAATAAACTGCAAAAATGAGGCTGAAGTTGCAGGCTATTGGAATGCAGGCGGTATTGTCGGCGTTATGGACGGTACTACATCTACAAATGTAGGCACAATTACGATCAGCGGATGCTTGAATGCCGGCAAAGTGTGGACTACGGGTACACAGAATGTTGGAGGTATCGCAGGATATCTTCGTGCGTATGGTGCCGGCTGGTCTATAAGCGATTGCATGAATACCGGAAACATTACCGCGGCAACAAATTGTGCAGGCGGCATACTTGGAAAAGGCAGTGATGTAAATAACTCATATACAATCAGGAATTGTTATAGTACAGGTATTGTTTCCGGTGTCGCATATGTAAGAACTATTGCAGGTGCTATGGCACCGTCTGCTTTTGCAGAAAACTGTTTTTATACATATTCGGACGAAACTTACACATATGAAAACCTCGGCTATGACGGCGTTTACGCATCTGAAGATACAGATCTCGGTGTACTCGGAGAAAAATGGATAGTATATGAGAAAACTCCCGAACTTAAATACTTCCATGTCCATAATTATATTTCCTACGAGGACCTCGGAGATACACATGCAGCCTTTTGTTATTGCGATTACTATGAGGTTACGGCGCATAAAGATAAAGACAGCAACAATATTTGTGATCTTTGCGGCGCTTCGACCGTGTGTACACATGCGAATGCATGGTATAAGGATGAAAATAGCGGAAAATACTGCTACGGTTGTGTTATTTGCAATACAAGAGTTGCAGAGCAGGATGAAGCAAAGGTTTATGTAAATCTTGCCGAGGGCAACGATGAAAACAGCGGTCTTGATGTGCAACAGACTGTACTTACAGTAGGTGAGGCCATCCGTCGCCTTGCCAATGTTGACAAAGGAACCGTTTCTATTTCAGGCAGATATAATCTTTCGCATGATGTAACGCTTCCTACGTGGAGCGGACTTATCACATTTACCTCCACCACGTTTGACGGTACATACCCCACAGGTGGATTTGCAGCTGTTAAGGAGGGAGCAGGCTCAAAACTCACACTTGGCGGCGATGCAAAGTTTGATAAGATAGGCTTCTTTGATATCGGCGATGCGACGATCGGATACAAGCATTACGGCTTTAAAATCGTCGGTGGCTGGAATAATGTCGAGTTTGGATACATCCGTGTTTACGACGAGCCAAAGGTCGAGTTTATAGCAGGTAATTTTGAACCTTCTTCAAATAATACCAATACGAAAACCGTAAATATCGTTATGGCGGGACCGTCCATTCCGAGTAGCAGAAACGGTAAAGACTATACCACAGTATTTTCAAGAGTTATCCTCGGCGACTATGTAGGCGATGACAAGTACACTCTCAGCGGCAAAACCGTCAACTTTACTGCGAAAAAGGGCAAAGACCATAATGTGGGTATAGACGCGCTTTATCTGATGAGTGCAAACGAGGTCAGAAATACTGCGGCAAATGTAACCCTCGCGGGCGGATATGTCAATGTAAATCTTAATGATGCAACATATGTAGACCGTCTTTACAGCACCATGCCTGCACTTTACGATGCAACTACGTGGGGTTCTTACCTTGACAGACTTATACTTAATCTTAATGATGATTCTTCTTTCGGATATGACACAAAGTATTCGGGAACGCTGATTCTTAATGTAAAAGAAACAGACGTAAATGTTTCATTCGGCGACAGCAGAACAACCTCTATCCCCGGTAGTTTTGCTTTTGCTAGCACGCTAAAAAACGGAACGCAGGTAGTTTCGGGCGCAAGTGCAAGTGTTACTTACGGCACGCACAGCTTCGAAAAGGATGCATACAGAACGGTATCTGAGAAGCTGGCTATAACCGTTGCAGAAGAACTTACCGACGAATGTGTTCTCGATGACGGTACCGTAACTCTTGAACCGACAAAAGGAAAAGACGGTATCAGAACCTATAAATGTACTGTTTGCGAGCGCACAAGAGAAGAGGTTATTGAGTGGGTTTGTCAGACACATACCGTGGTTGTAAAGCCTGACGGTGGCGTTGGATGTATTTATTGCGATGAAGAAGTAGAGGCACCGACGGCTGATGTAATGATAATGGCAGAGAATGCGGTTTGCGGCAGAAACACCATTACCGTAGATGTCCGTGTCAAGGCAGCTACACCTTTTGCTGCTACAAGATTTTCCATAGATGCTCCGAGTGGTTTTACACTTGTAAGTGCCAAGAGTGCTCTTGAAAATGCAGAAAATACAAGCGGCTTTGCAACTGTTACACAGGATGCATTTACACTTCCGTACAACATCTCGGTTATTAACATGAGTGCTGCCGATGATGTTATTGACGATGTAGTTATAACTCTTACGTTCAGTGTGGATTCAAATGTTGCAAGCGACAATTACGCTATTTCGGCTACTCATACAGAAACCGCTAATTCAAATCTTGAAGATGTAAATGCTGCATCTATAGGTGCTATGGCAATTTATAAAAAGATTGTATACGGTGACGCTACGGGTGACGAAAAACTTACGCTGCTTGATGTTTTACGCATATTGAAGTATAGCGTAGGACAAAGCGTCGGAATCAATCTTCTCGGAGCGGATTGCAACAATGACGGTGCGATTACCATTATTGATACACTTTTGACATTAAACGAACTTCTTAATGTTTTACCGCTTACCGAACTTGAAAGTGGAAAACATGATACATCAACGTATTTCACAAGTCCGTATAAGCAGATAACTCAAGCGGGCGATCCTTTTGTAATGTACGATGATGTAAGCGGACGTTATTATATGTACTGCACAGGCGACTATTTTAAGTGTTTTTCTTCTGAAACATTTAACTCATGGGAGTCGCACGGTTCCGCATACGCGGTTACCGAAAACAGTTTTGGCACAAAGAACTATTGGGCACCCTCGGTTTACTCTGTAAATGGAGAGTATATTATGGTATATTCCGCGGCAAATGATGCGGGACGCCACAGTATCGGAATCGCAAAAGCAAGCAGTCCTGCAGGACCGTTTACTGATATTTACGACCATCCGCTCTTTGCTCCTGACTACAGCGTAATAGATGCAAGTCTTTTGTTTGACGGAGATAAAGTTTATCTTTACTATTCGAAGGATTGCTCCGAGAATATAGTAGACGGAAAAAATACCAGTCAGATTTTCGGCATTGAACTGAAGAGCGACCTTTCGGAAACCATAGGGGAGCCGAAACTTCTTACGACACCCGATACAGAATGGGAACTTAAGTCGGGTGACACTCTTTGGAATGAAGGACCGTGTGTGTTTAAAGAAAACGGTATCTATTATCTGCTTTACAGCGCTAATTATCATGCATCTGCCAATTACGCGTTGGGATATGCAACCTCAACTTCTCCACTTGGTGAATACACAAAGGCGGGCGAAAATCCTATTTTGCAAGGGGACGGAGTAACTACTGCAGGAACAGGACATTGCAGTGTAGTGCGTACACCTTACGGTGAGTTGTACATTGCATATCATTCGCAGACAAATGCGAAAGAGCCAAACGGCAACCGTATGCCTTGCATTGATAAGCTTATAGTAACAGATGACGGCAAACTTTTTGTAAACGGACCTTCGTCTGCAATTCAGCCTCTTCCGAGCGGAAGCAAAAAACTTTATCAGAAGTATAATGGCTTTAATGTGACTTCTACATATGAAGATGTACTTGGAAATGTTAATAATGCTTTTGACCAAAAGGTTGCTGTTAACGGTGTAGATGCGAATGATTTGTATTGCTTCGATGCTAATGGAATCGGTCATATCCAGATTAAATATGATAGTCCAATAGAATTGCAGTCTATATGGATTTATGGCATTAAAGCTTCTGACGGTGTTTATGCAATTGTAAACGGTACCTATAAGACCAAGGTAAAGATATCCTGTGCAACAACAGCAATGACTCCCACAGTGATTACTTTTGACAGTCTGCCTGATAATGTAAAGGTAAGCGATATAAAGTTATGTTTTATTGTATCGGATGATACGGTGGCTTTAAGTGAAATAATCACGGTAGAAAAAATAAGCAAATAAAGAATTTCAATGCTCGGTATTTTTCAAATGTTGAGATGTGATTTTGGCATTTTTCAAACTCCTTAGTAAAAAATTTAGTAAAAAAACGAAAAGGAGAAACTAATGAAAAAGAGTTTTGTTATATTGATATGTGCGTTTATATGCACATGGCTTATGCTTTTTGCAAGTGCGGCGGATACCGTTTATCTTAACGGGGCGGCTACCGGTGCAGACGCAAATGTATATACCGATATTGCAAGTGCGGTAAAAGCATTGCCGAATGGCGGCACCTTGATAGTTTCGGGAGATACGACGATCGGAACGTCATCAAAAGGTGTTACGCTGGGTGCATCAGGCGGTAAGATTACAGTAAAGAGTGAAAACAATGCAAAGTTGATTTTAGCACGAACCTTTACTGTAAACAGCGAGTTTGAATTTGTTGATATAAATATTCATTCTACTGCAACTGCACTTGCCAATATTTATGCAAACGGAAATAAAATCACTATTGGCGACACCGTTAAAACCTCTGTCGCAAGCGGAGCTATGTGGCCGGCACTTTTTGGCGGCGCAGGTAATGCGGCGGTCACCTATAACACCCATCTTGTTATAAACGGCGGAACATGGCGTGCAGTCTATGGCGGAAACTATATGAATACCTTAAACGGCACATCGACAGTTGAAATAAGCAATGCAATTGTAACAGGTACGCTCTCTGCCGGTAACTATCAGGGAACCTGCAATGCTACTAAAAATGTTATTATTGATTTGCGTGGCTACAAAACCGTGAGTGCGGGCACATACAAAGAAACGCCTACCATTCTTACCGATGAAGGATGCGAGGCGGTGCTAAATGATAAAGTTTATTCACAGGTGAAAACTTATATTGCCCCCACCACCGTTTATGTTGACGAAAGCGATAGTAGCGGCGATGCATACACTTCGATTACTGCGGCATACGAGGCTCTTGCAAATGAGGGCGGTACCGTAATAATTAAAGGTGATGTTAATTTAGGCACATCGAGTGCTTCTCTTACTCTCCCTGCTAAAAGCGGCAAGGTAACTATCAAGGGAGAAGAAGGCGCAAGACTTTTGCTAAACCGTTCTCTCTTCTTTACTTCGGAAACGGAGATAACCGATATTGCCCTTCATTCTACAAACACTCTTGCAAACATTCTGGCACAGGGAAATAAACTGACCATCTCCGATACCGTTTCTGTAACAAAAACGGACGGTGCTGTATGGCCTGCACTTTTCGGCGGCGCAACGGCTAAAAATGTTTCTTATAACACTCATCTTGTTATAAACGGCGGAACATGGCGTGCGATTTATGGCGCAAACTATGACAATTCCTTTAGCGGAAAGTCCACTCTTGAAGTCAGTGGTGCCGTTTCAACAGGAACGATTTCCGCAAAGAACTATACTGGTACGCATAGCGGAGATTATGAGCTCATATTCAATCTTTGCGGCGGCAAAACCGTAAGCGCAAAGACCTTCAAGGAAATCCCAACGCTTGTTTGTGACGATGGATATGAAGGCATTTTGCTTGAAAACGTGTATATGCAACGAGCAATTTCGGACATGGAGCCTAAGGTCGTTTATGTTGACGGTACAGGCAAAACAAGCGGTGCATATACCTCACTTTCTGCGGCGCTTGCAGAGATGCAAGGCGGCGGAACAGTAGTTATTTCGGGTGATACCGAGATAACCTCGGCGGTGGTTTTGCCGAAAACAAAGGAAATCCTCATCACAAGCAAATACGGAGATGAGGATTATACAGGCGAAGCACGTCTTAAAATAGCGGCAGACATAACGCTCGGCAGCGATACAACTTTTAAAGATATCACACTTGAAAGGACACTCACCAAATCGGGTAACCTCTATATTATTGCCGCAGGTAACCGTCTTACGGTAGATACGGGTGTAATCTGTCTTAACTATACCGCATTGCAAAATCTCTCGCTTGTCGGCGGTTATTACAGCACGGATTATAAAGGCGATACACACGTAACGGTAAAAAGCGGTATGTGGCGCAATGTTTTCGGCGGCAACTATGACGGCGCATTTGTCGGAAATACTTATGTAGAGATGCTCGGCGGCACGGTAGTAAACTCCCTTGTCGGCGGTAACTACAATTCTGATTTTACAGGTGATTCTCATATTACCTTTGCAGGTAATGCATCTATTGTTTACACTGCATCAACGCAGGGTATTGTCGGCGGTAACCTTGGCGATGGCGGAAGCAAGAAGATAAACTTTAACGGTAATATCTATATGACTCTTGGCGGCGAGTGCGGTATTAACCACAATGTTATCGGTGCATCCAGAAATTCAAATGCATATACCAAGGGTGATGTAGAAATCACAATTGCCGATAATGCATATTCTTACTATTCGGTTTATGCAGGCGGCTATTCAAACGGACTTGACGGAAATACCAAGGTCGTTGTGAATGGTGGCGACATAAACGGCAGTCTCTTTGGCGGCTCTTACGCAGGCACCGTTACGGGTAATACCTATATTGAGATAAACGGCGGCAAGCTTTGCTATTACCGAGTAAATATCTTCAGTTCGGGCTCAGAACCTGTCGGAACAAAGAATGTTTTCGGCGGCGGAGCAACCGGAAGCATGGTAAACGGAACCGCCACCGTTGTGATGAATGGCGGTAGCATTTACGGTGATATTTACGGCGGCTCTTATGAGGGCACATCTACCGTGAACGGCGCTTCAAGTGTTAAACTTACAAACGGCACTATATTCGGCAAGATTTCAGCAGACGTCACAATCGTTGACCTTAGTGCAGGCGGCAAGGTTGAGATTGACGCACCTTCTTCGATAAGCAAACTTGTCGGCGGCGGAGAACTTTGCATTGTTCCTGCGACAAGACTCACTGTAGGAACGTTGAGTGGCGAAACCTTGCTTTCAATTAACGGAAAGGCTTTGCCTGTTGAATATATTACAGTTAAAGAAGTCCTTGACGGCGCTACTGTAAAGTATTCTTCAAATGACGGCGAGGAACTTGTATTTGCTGACGGCAAGTATGCAATTGATTTCGAAGGCGCATGCGATACAACAGTTGTTACTGTATCACATAAAGAGGATTTCTCTGTTCGTCTTAGAAAGGGAGATGCAACCACAGGCAATTGGTATACTCCCGATTCTACTACGGATACAACTTCAGTTTATACACTTACTCCTGGTCTTTATACGGTAACTGTAGTATCAAATTCGGATAACGGAAACTACAAGCGTATTTCTCTTTACGTTGACGGCAGAAGCGAAACTAAAACTGTCAACATGGTGTTTGACAAACGTAATGAAGACGGCTTTGATTACGGAAGCGCATATTTCAAGACAGAGGAGATAGAAGAAACCTACTATAATCCCGAAGATATTGAGGGCTACTTTACTCCCGATACACCGTATTTCAACAAGCGTTATGGAACTACAAGTGCGATGTACACAACCAATGATGAACTTGCAGAGTTTCTTTCAGAGAAAAAGGCAGATTGCGATTATATGTATATTTACAGTGTTGCAACCTCGCCTTACGGATACGACGTTCCGCTTGTACTCTTTACAAAAGATGAACTCCCCGAAAATGCAACTCTTGAAGAAGCGGCAAAAGCAGTCGGCAAACTCAAAGGACGTGACATTCTGCTTATAACAGCCGGTGTTCACGGTAACGAGTCTACAGGTACAGAGGGCGCACTTGCGTTTATTTCCGAAATGTGTGGCGAATACGGCAGCACCGTGTTTGACGGTACAAATGTCGGTGCGGTTGTTGTAATTCCCAGACTTAACCCCGACGGATTCCGTGACTTTATAAGAGAAACTCCGAATCCCACACTCGAATCAAATCTAAACCGTGACTATATGGCTCTTTCAAGTGCGGAAATTTCAGGCGCAGTATATGCATACCGACTCTTCATGCCCACATTTACACTTGATTGCCATGAGGCGCTGGCAAATCCGCTTTGGTCAGAGGGCGAAATGCTTACCGACGTTTATGATGCAGGTATCAAGGCGGGAAGCAATATCAATGGTTACGGCAATCCTCTTGATATTATAAATGGCAATCGCAGCGCTTCTGTTACAGACCACGAGAACGTTGCACTTGAGGCGCTTTCAAGAATGAATGATAAGGGCATACGTACTTATTATTACGAAACAGAAGTATATCCTGTAAATAATACGTACCACTTTGGTCTTGGAGGTTCATACTCCTTCTTGCTCGAACTTCCGGGTATCAATGCGGGTGAAAATCTTATTGCACGCCGTACATTCGGCCAACTTACAGGCATTAAGACTCTTGTTGGAATAGTGCTTGAAATGGATGGCGAAATGGCTGAAAATGTTAATGCGGCGAGAAAAGAAGTTAGCGAAGGCGTTCAGGTTTATGACGGACAAAAGCCTATAATTATTGATAGTGCAGTATCAAGAACAGGCTTGGATCGCTTTGAATGGAACAATATACTTGTTGGCGCGGACGGAGAGATTCGTGTAGAAGATAATCTTACTTATATGTACGATTTTGATACTGCGGTCAAGTACCGCGCACTTCCTACTGCATATGCTTTTTCGTCGGATGTGGCAAATGCAGATGCTGTTCTTGCATTGCTTGACAAGCACGGCATAGCATATAAACTGCTTGAAAGCGGTTTGTACATTGTGCCTGTAGACGGTGCAAGAGCTTATATTACCGCTATTCTGTTTGAAAACGGTTATGCCGATGCAACCGGTTTTTATGCTTCGTTTATTGATATGAAACTGCTTGATGCGAGCGATATTCAGCGCCTTACTGAAAACTATATCGCCGCAAAGAACGGTATAGCCGGTACATACTCAGCTTTTGATATTCCGGCGGACAAAACGCTTGAAAATGCAACTCTTGATGGTAGCGATGTTACATTTGGTGTTGACGGCGAGCAAGTATTTGTCGCACTTTACGGTGCCGATGAATACAGCGTAACTCTTTCTTTCACCGATGGCAGTGAAGTGACGTATTCTGCGAAAAAAGGCGACATTAACGAAGACGGTATTGTCAGCATTGCGGATGCGCTTACTGCATTAAAAGAAGTCGTCAATAATGAGTATTCTGTAGCGGCGGATATGAACGGAGATGGCTCACTTACATTGCTTGACGTAATCCGTGTTATGAAGCTTATTACAAAGTAATCTTAATATGCAAAAGCAAGGTGCCTTTCGCACCTTGCTTTTCTGCTATAATCCCCTTAAAGGAGTTGATGCTTATGATCTGATGCGCACATCTTTGAATCCACAAATCGAAAGGAGAAGTAAATGAAAGTAACACTCGATGGATACCGAAAAATACAGCAGTACAAGGAACTCGGGCTATCCAAAGCTAAAACGGCAGAGAAAATAAAAATTTCAAGATTCGCCGTTGCCAGATGGTGGGACAGGACAGAAGATGAATTCACAGAGACTTTCCGAACATCATTTATGTATTTAGACAGCTACAAGGAATTTTTCCTTGAGCAAATCCGCACATACCCATGTATCCGCAGCACAAATCTCTATTACAAAACCGAGGAAGCATTCCCGGATTTTAAGTGTACAAGAGAGCGGTTCTTTAGTTACATTAAAAAACTGCGTGAAGATTACGGCTTTGCAGTGCCATCGGCAAGAAAAACAAACCCAAGAAAAGAGACTTTGCCCGGAGAGGAGGCGCAGGTGGATTTCGGACAGTATAAAATGAAGGATATGTACGGCAGAATCGTCAGGGTGTATTTCTTCTGTATGGTGTTGTCCTATAGCAGAATGAGATTTGTATATTTTCAAACTCGCCCGTTCACAACCGAAACTGCAATAAAGGCACATGAATATGCTTTCCGTTATTTTGGCGGCAGAACAAAAGCAATTATGTATGACCAGGATAAAGTGTTCGTTGTAAGCGAGAATTTCGGCAATGTTATCTTTGTTCCGGAGTTTGAGGAGTACGTAAAGGAAACAGGGTATAGCATTGTACTTTGCAGACCACGTGATCCGCAGACAAAAGGAAAGGTAATCATGATGTCGCCGGTTTCATTTAGTACTACAAAATTAACACGAAGATTTACTAAGCCGAGCGACGTACTTGGAAGCGTTGAGTAGCAAACTGCACAAAAAGACAAGAGAAATCAGTTTTTTTCTTGTGTTTTTTGCCTTGACAAAATTTGTGTGTATGGTCTAATATTAATATTACTTATTATTTGTATTGAAACTTTATCGGTTTTATTTGTTTTGTTTACCGTCTTCTTTCAACACAAAAATAAGTTCTATAAATATATTTTCGAGGTGATGTTTATGAAAAAAATTCTTTGCTCCTTGTTATTCTGCCTGATTTTGATTTTTTCCACATCTGCAGCAAATGAAGAATTTGGGTATTATGACGCAAATCTTGACGGATGTGTTGAGATGGATGACGTATTGACGTATTTACATAGCCTCCTCAATAACAAAGGAGAGGACATTCCTTTGTTGCGTGTCATTCGGACAGTAAAGGCTTCTGTGGCAAGCACTGCGGTAAATGCTACAGTTGTTGCGGTAGACACGGAGGCACGTACTGTTGCTTTTTCAACTTCAGATACGGACAGTATTACATTCCCTTTTGCACCTCTCGGAATTACCGATGTTCCGGATGCGGACGCACTTATTGGCATGCCTGCAACTTTAGCAATTGAACATCCTATCGACGAAGAGTCTGATGTATATGCCGCTTTAATCGGCTCGCATATCGGTGTTCAGTCAAGCACAGGTAGCCAGCCTGCATCTATAAAGGATCTTAATACAAAAAGTGAAAGCGGAAGCCATGTAAACGACGACTTCAATGCGGCTTCTGTTGAAACAAGCTA
>JAZNOM010000060.1:0-3331 GCA_045580835.1 Eubacteriales bacterium | reverse complement strand
CCGTATTCAAGGTCTTCTCTTTCTTTTCTCACTGCATTTGCCTTGGCTTCAATTGTACGGATCTCCGATTGGAGCTGTTGCTTTTTCAGTGTCAGAGTAGGCAAATATCTGCGGTACATTTTAAGTGCGTCCTTTTGTACCTTCAACTCATTTTTAGTTAGTTTGATTTTTGCCAAAGCTACAGACCTCCTTAACCTTTGGGCCAAAATTCATCAGTAAGGTCTGATTTAATTCCGGTTTCATCTTTTTCAAAGCAATCCGCTAAAATCTCCCATCCTAAATCAAGTGCAGCTTCAAGCGGAAGATTAACGGATAGCGACATCAGTTTACTTTCAAAAAGTTCACCGTATTTCAGCAATTTTTCATCCCAACGGCTCATAGAAAAGCCCATGTTTTTCTTTTCAAGGGTTTCCTTGTAAGAAGAATAAAGGCGGATCATCGCATCCATAAGCGCTCGATGGTCTTTTCGTGTTTTACCGTTTACGTTTTGCTTCAGTCGGGAAAGAGAGCCGAACGGCCCTATACGGCCGCCTTTAAGGTAATACTGTCCTTCGGTAATATAGCCTGTATTATCGGGAACGGGATGAGTAACGTCATCGCCCGGCATTGTGGTAACGGCTAAAACGGTAACCGAACCCGAATCAGCAAAGTCAACCGCCTTTTCGTAACGGGATGCAAGCTGGGAATACAGGTCGCCGGGATATCCGCGGTTAGAAGGAACCTGTTCCTGAGTAATGGCAATTTCCTTCATAGCATCGGCAAAGTTGGTCATATCGGTAAGGAGTGCCAATACGTCTTTATTCTGAAGTGCAAACTGTTCTGCCACTGCCAATGCCATATCGGGAATCATCATACATTCAACGGTAGGATCGGATGCAGTATGAATAAACATAACGGTTTTGCTGAGTGCCCCGCCTTTGGAGAGTGCATCCTTGAAATACAAGAAGTCATCATATTTAAGACCCATACCGCCAAGAACGATTACATCCGCCTCAGCCTGCATTGCAATACGTGCAAGGAGCTGGTTATACGGCTCACCCGAAATAGAAAAAATGGGTAACTTCTGAGAAACGACCAAGGTGTTGAACATATCGATCATAGGAATGTTGGTTCTCATCATTCGGTTGGCAAGAATACGTTTTGTGGGATTGACGGAAGGACCGCCGATGGATTTCATATTTTCCGTAAGTGCAGGGCCTTTATCTCTCGGCTCACCTGAGCCGTTGAATATACGTCCTAACAGATCTTCGCTGAAAGATACACGCATTTCATGACCGAGAAAACGCACTTCATCTCCCGTAGAAACGCCCTGGCCACCGGCAAAAACCTGCAGAGAAACAAGATCTCCCTCGATTTTATTGACCTGTGCCAAAGACTTACCGAAGCGTGTGTTGATCTGTGCCAATTCCTTATATTTAACATCATTTGCTCGGACAGTGATAACGTTACCGGTAATAGATTCTATTCGATTATATACTTTATTCACTCTCATTCACCGTCCTTTAACAGTTTTTCAGTCGGTGCGGCCAATTCGCCGCCGCTTTTGTAATACAATTCATCGATCTCGGCTTCCGCTTTTTTAAACGCTTCGCTCTCAAACTCTGTATAATTCCAGTCGAGGAATTTCTGGCGCATACGGTTAAAGAAGCCTCTTGCATCGTCTTTGTTTTGAAGAGCGTAATTACTGCCCAAAATATATACGAGCTTGTCGGTAACGTAGCGCTGACGCTGTTTTCCGCAGTTCGCCTCAACCAAATCGAAGGAGTTTTGCTGAAGATAAACGGCATCGAGCATTTCGGATTTCAAATAAGTAATGTAATCTAAAAGAGTAGTACCTTCCTCACCGATAACCTTCATCATAGAACCGATCTCATCTCCGTGGTGAAGAACACTCTTGCAAAAGTCCAACTTTCTACTGTCAATAACACTGTTATATTTCGACCACGAGATAAGCGGATCAATAGCAGGATATTTTCTTGCGTCCGAACGTTCACGGGAAAGGCCGTGGAAAGCGCCTACGACCTTCAAGGTCGCCTGTGTTACAGGTTCTTCGAAGTTACCGCCTGCGGGGGATACCGTACCGCCGATGGTAACGGAGCCGGTACTGCCGTCAGGCAAACGCACATAGCCCGCTCTTTCATAAAATGCCGCAATATAAGATTCCAAGTATGCAGGGAAAGCTTCTTCGCCGGGAATTTCTTCAAGTCTGCCCGACATTTCACGCATCGCTTGTGCCCATCGCGAAGTCGAGTCAGCCAACATAAGAACGTCAAGTCCCATTTGGCGATAGTATTCGGCAAGCGTTACCGCAGTATAAACCGAAGCCTCACGTGATGCAACAGGCATAGAAGAAGTGTTACATATAATGATAGTACGTTCCATGAGCGAACGGCCGGTTTTAGGGTCGGTAAGCTCGGGAAACTCTGTAAGCGTTTCAACGACCTCACCTGCACGCTCACCGCAGGCGGCGATAATAACGATATCCACATCCGCATATTTTGATGTGGTGTGCTGCAGTACCGTTTTACCTGCGCCAAACGGACCGGGAGTACAATAGGTTCCGCCTTTTGCTACAGGGAAGAAAGAGTCAACAAGGCGCACCTTTGTTTCCATCGTTTCAACAGGCGCCAATCTCTCGTCATAACATTTTACCGCACGTTTAACAGGCCACTTAAATGACATGGATATGGGTATTTCACGGCCTCGTTCATCAGTTACCACAGCAATCGGTTCCTTAACGGTATATTCGCCCTTTTCGGCAATGGATTTCACCGTATAGCTTCCGAGCAGATAAAAGGGGATGAAAATTTTATGTGTAAACGGACCTTCGGGAACCGTTCCGATGTATTCGCCCGCACGGAGAACGTCGCCTGCCTTCGCAGTCGGTGTAAATTCCCATTTCTTTTCCGTATTAAGTCCGTCTGCGTAAATTCCTCTTTCCAAAAACCAGCCCGCTTGCTTTGCCAAAACGGGAAGCGGATTTTGTAGTCCGTCATATATCTGACCGAGCAATCCGGGACCGAGATCTGCTGAAAGCATATCTCCTGTGAATTCAACCGTATCCCCGCATTGAATACCGTCGGTCATTTCATAAACCTGCACCTGCGCTACATTGCCTTTTATACGGATAACCTCGCTTTTAAGGGCGGTACCGCCCACAAAAACATAGCATATTTCATTCATAGAAACATTGCCGTCAAACTCTACCGACACCAAGTTTCCGTTTATGCTTACTACCTTTCCTTTATTTTCGGTCATTGTTTTGCCTCCAACCTATCTCCATTTAAAATGGAGTCGTATATATTTTTGTATGCTTTTTCTCCGCTGTTTG
>JAZNOM010000059.1:0-11234 GCA_045580835.1 Eubacteriales bacterium | reverse complement strand
TATGACTAATCGTTAAAAGATAGGATAGTAGGAAGCGAAAAAGTCCAATAATCATACAAAACTTCATCAGCGTTAGTGTATGTTTTCCAATATCTCCAAAGCAGCCTTTAGAATCAATGCGGCATCGGCATTCGCGATGTCCTTCATCTGCCCATACTCAAACCGTTTAGTCGCAAAATATGCAATAGCTCTAAATTGAATCTTGTTCATATCGCATATCCTCATATCTCTACGATAAATATCACCCGTAGATGCATAATTGTTGCCATAGCAAGTTGGGCACACGTTACGAAGCATGCAATTCGCACAATTCTTGTCAATTTGCCCTTCATTAAGCTGATAAGAAGAAAAATCAAAGGATAATGAACGTTGTGCTTTCTCACGCCCTACTGAGATAGGCAAGAAGAATTGGCATGGGTAACAAGTACCATCGCAATCATATGCCTTCATAGCATATCCAGCACCGCATTGCCTATAACTTTTTTCATCAGGCAAAGAAACGCTCTTGATCGCAAGAATGTCCAAAAGAGTACACGGCTTGATTTCGGGATGTAACAAATAATACTCGATCAACTGAAACAACTGTTCTTCAAAGACCTTTTTATTATCTTCATTTTCCCAATCGATTCCATATGCTAAATTACAAGCAACCTCAAACCCCTGTGTATGACAAAAGATTACCCCTTCTGCCAACATGGGCAATGTACCAAGAGAAACTGTCATTTTCACATTTTGAGATGGGTATACATTCTTAAAGAAATCCAAATCAAGCAAATCAAACGAATCACAACGATTCATATCTTGCATTTTCTTGGTGCCATCTAGGCTCAAGCCCATTTGCAAAACATCCGCATTAGACTTTAACCACATTTTTCTTTGTTCATCCAACAATGTACCGTTGGTCGTAATAAAGAAAATATAATCTTTGGGATAGGTTTGCGTCTTGGCATATTCCACTGTTTTTACAATGGTATCGAATTCAATTAGCGGCTCTCCGCCAAAAAAATCAAACTCAACATATGTAGTTCCATCGTCCATATTGAGTTCACGATCAACGATTTCTTTTGCCAAATCAATCGTCATCGTTTGTGGACTTTTATTATGTTCGTAACAGTATACACAATTCAGATTGCATTTATGTGTTAGAACCAACGTTATGTTTTTTGATTTGGCCAAAGAATCTGAATTGCTCATTATTTAGCGTTTTCCTTGCACTTATTAGAACATTTTTCCGCACAACGATTGGAACAATCCATACAACCGAAAGCAACATAGCACGAAGCCATTACGTTTGCATAAGCAGGAACATATTCCTTTTGAATAAACAGTTCAATTGCCTTTTTCAAATCGTCTTTAATAGAAAACATCTTAAATCTCCTTGTTTGTTTTATTCTTATTAATCCAACAGGCACACCGTCAGATTATTCTGTTTTACGGCTTAAAGAACCTTAATCTTTTAACTTATATGCAATGCATCCACCCATACATCGTTTTTCTGCTCTCAACGTGCATTCAACACAGTTGCCGTGCGATGGATGCGAATAGGCAACAGAGTCAAATCGTTCGACATAATAACTTCTTAATTCGTTTAAAGATGCAAAATCATAAATATTCACTCGGCTGCATTCACCGATACCAAAGCATCTGATTGCTGTCAAATCTTGCAAAATATCTACTGCCGGATAACATCTTGCCGCATCCGTGTGAATGGCAAAATCATGTTCAGCAAACACTCTTTTTGAGATGTGCACTTTCTCGGCATTCCTCTGAATTTCTGCTATCCTATCATAAATCTCTGCTTTCTCTTGATCTGTGAAGAAGCATGCTGGGAGCTTGTTGCAATCATAACACGGAACAATATTATTTGATAACAATTCACGGATGAAGGTCATCACTCGCGGCTTAACCGTCTTAAACCATTGAAAAACATCAGAATCTCTTTTCTCCTTGGTGTTAGGAGATGCAATTGCCAAACGAATAGTATGCATACTGTATTTATTTAGCAAATCTATGATATATCGGTACGAAAAATCTTTTTGTGCAATGTTGATACCTAAAGTAACTTTCCCTTCAAAAGCAAGATCACTCATCAAAAGATCTATGTTTTTGCACATAACACGATATGCGTCGGTCCCTATATACTCTTCGCAATTACAATTAATCAAAATACTAAACTTGGAGTTCCGGAGCAATGTCAAGTATTCATCTATGTAAATGCCGTTTGTAAAGACATGAACATTAGAAAATCGATCGTCTCGTATCAATATTTCCAATATCTCACCAAATTGAGTGTGGAGTGTAGGTTCTCCACCAATCAATCCGATTTTTTCATTCTGATTATTCGACGAAGCAATGAAATCCAATGCCTTTTTGAAGGATTCCAGTGTTATCTCCTCTGCTATATCATGAGTATAATAATTTGCAAAGCAATATGGGCACTGCAAGTTACAAACATTTGTCAATAAAATATTTGCCATTATTCACACTATGTTTCTCTTCATTATTAGAATTATGTTATATTTATACATTATAATTATAATTATTCTTGTTCCTTTTGTCAAGTATGTATCAAATATCGAAGTATCTTGCTCCCTCTGTTTTTCCGACATTTCTATTTTTAGGTTGAAAAGCAATATGTTTCATAGTATAATTATTCTATCAATTAAAAGGCGGTGACAAGATGCATGAAATAATAGAAAAAGCAAATGCCGTTTTAGAAAAATATAGCGAACAGCTTGCCGATAACGGCATCAAAATCACCGTTTCCAAGCGTTATTTTGAAGACGAAGTGGGAGAACGGATCGGGAACATCGGTAATGCTGCCATATTTAACGAAATTGACCGAGTACTTGACCAAAAAAGAGAAAATAAAAAAGGGTATCATCACGTAAGAAACAGATACCACCTTTTCGTTCTTTCTGTTATGCCTACTAAAAAAGATACTGTTCGTCGTGAATATTGTAGAGAATATGCGTTCGTTTTGAAAAAAGTCGAACGTGCGCATATCGGTATGGAGCCAAAGAAAAATATATATAAAGAGCAAAAGCTTCTTTCGAAAATAGAAAAACGTACCAAAAAGATTTTAAGCAAAGCACGGAAAAATGCCCCTCAAAAAGTATGCAAGGACACTCTTTTTGATGCGTTAAGATATACCACACCACGATATGGGTACAAACGCAGATTTCTAAATAACGAACGAGCGAATTGGGAATTGATTTTCTTAATTGTGTTTAGTGTTCTCGCACTTGTAGTTGCACTTGCGGTGTGGTTAATCAGCAATTTTGCATAACGAATTGTTGAATTCTCCTTTGCGTAAACCGTAGCAGTACCGTTAAGTGCCACAGTATTATCGCCGTTTGCAAGGTAAACTGTACCTGCAGATGCATTGTCGGTGAGAGTGAGCACAGTGCTGCCGCCGCCAAGCAAATGCGCAAAGCCCTTGGCTGCAGCACACGAAACGAGGCAAAGGCTGTTATCGAAAGATACATCCGAAAAGAAAAACTTTTGCAAATCATTGAGGATGCAGAAGGCATTGCCGGAAAGGGTTTTACAATCAGCATCAAATAACGCATATCCCCTGTACTTGCTTTAGCAAAAAATGTGTGATATACTATTTACAAATATTATTATTCGAGGATCATAATGCTTCAGACTGTAATTTCTATTGTAAAACAAGCCGCCAGAATCATGATGGGCGGCACCTTTACAGTTACCGAAAAAGGTGCTGCGAACTTTGTAACAGATAAAGATATCGAAGTGGAAAAGTTTTTGCTTTCTGCTCTGCGTGATGCCTTCCCCTCAATAGGATTTCTCGGAGAAGAGGGGGACGAAACCGCCGATGCACTCGCCGCAGAGTATACCGCAGTGGTAGACCCTATTGACGGCACGATGAACTTTACACGAGAGCTTTCCCTGTCCGTAATCTCGGTTGCAATTCTGCGTTTTGGCAAGCCATACATCGGTGTGGTGCTTAACCCCTTTACAAGCGAGCTGTTCTCTGCCGAGATTGGCAAGGGCGCCTTCCTTAACGGCGAGCCGATACACGTTTCAAACCGACCTCTAGACCAGTGCTGTTTCTTTACCGCATGGAGTACCTATAAAAAAGAATACGCCAAGGCATGCTTTGACATTTCACAGGCAGTCTACTATGACACTTGCGACATTCGCCGTCTGGGCGTTTGCGCATACGAGCTTTGCTGCCTTGCGGCAGGACGCGGTGAATTGTATTTTGAAATCCGCGTTTTTCCATGGGATTTCGCCGCGGCACAACTGATTGTTACCGAGGCAGGCGGCTTTATAGGCACCGTAGACTTTGATGCACCGGTTTACACGCGTCCGCAACCTATCATTGCGGCAAACTCCAAGGAGCATTACGACTACCTTTCAGGCAAAGTGGCTGAATTTGTTCCGCATATTCCGTACGAAGACTAAAGGAGACTTGCAATGGAATCTTTTGAAAAAACCAATGTTAGTGCCGACATTTTTACAAAAAAGGACGGCATAAATCTCGAATCTATGTACAGTCAATGCAATGCAGAACTCGCCTTACAGCAATCAAAACGCGACCAGATTATCGCAGTTTACATCTCTGTTGCCGGCTTTATCATCCCCTCCATCCTCGGTCTGGGTCTCGGGATGCTCCCAATGGCGGCGGCATTTTTACTCATGTATGTAATCGGCGACACCCTTTGCAAGGTAGTTGTGCGCTATCGCGTTTACAAAGAGGTTTACTGGATTACCAGCCGCACAATTGCCACACTCTTTTGCGTAGAAAACGACATTATAAACAAACAGTTGGTACAAAAACTGTTCGCTGACAATATCCGCCGCGGATGTGCCTCCGTCATCGCATTGAATGACGGATTTAAAGATAAAATAGGAATGGCGGCTCTGCAAACCCCCGTTTCATTTGACGAAGCGGTGGACCGCTGCGCAACTGTGAAAAAAATCTCCAATAGTGCCGAAACACAGCTTTATAAATTGATGGCATTGATGAGCGCAGCAACGCTTTCAATTGCAGTATTCTTTGCGGCAAAAAAACTTGTTTCCCTTGTCGCCGTGCTCACGCCGACACTTCAACTTACCGCAGCAATTTTGCTTGCCGCAATTGCAGGTTTTCTTGCATACAACAAAGAAAAAAACTTCTACATCGCAAAACTCACCGAAGTTTACGCATATTGCTTTGACGGAAAAAAGGAGTCTTTTAACGCAACTTATGCAAAAGCGTGGTTCTTGCACGGCTTTCAAAACTGACTTACTATACCAAAACAAGCAGGTCGAAAGATCTGCTTGTTTTTATGCTTTGCCGTGATTTTTTTGCTCTTGCATGCAATGCGAAGAAAAAGCCGAACTATAAATTTTTCTTTCTATATTATTTAAACAAAATTACCAAAAACTCTTCCAATTTACTTTACATTATGGTATTATATAATAGATATCTTATGGAGAGATGTAACATGGACAAGAAAATCTTTTCTTCGATTTCGGCGGAGGAAACAGAAAAAATCGGCAAGGCACTTGCAGAAAGCTTTTTAGCCGAAGGAAGAAAACACGCGTTTGTCGCGCTTTACGGCGACCTTGGCGTTGGCAAAACTGCTTTTACACGCGGCTTTACCTCGGCAATATGCAATGCAAGAGTGAAAAGTCCAACATATACTGTTGTTAACGAGTACCGCGGCGGCATTGTCCCCGTCTTTCACTTTGACATGTATCGCATAGACGGCGATGACGACCTTTACTCAACGGGATTTTACGACTACATCGAAGAGGGATACCTCATTTGCGAGTGGAGCGAAAACATCCCGTTTGCACTTCCCGAAAAACGCACAAATGTGACCATCGAAAAAACAGACAACGGCGACGGACGCCGTATAACGATAGAGGAATTATGATAGTTTTAGCACTTGACTCTACTGCGAAAGCCGCGGCAGTTGCCATTCTGCGTGACGGTAAGCTTGTTTCCAAGGATATGCACGACGACGGAAACACTCATTCGTCAACGCTGCTCCCAATGGTTGAAACACTGCTTTCGGACAATTCGCTTACAGTAGACGATATTGATTTATTTGCCGCAAGCGCAGGGCCCGGCTCATTTACGGGCGTGCGTATCGGCGCGGCAACTCTCAAAGGGCTTGCCTTTGGAAGAAACCGTCCTTGCGTGGCGGTTAGTGCGCTTGAAGCACTTGCCTACAACATGCGCGACACCGACGGTATTGTATGCGCACTGATGGATGCGCGGCGCGGTCAGTTTTACACTGCAACTTTCGAGGTAAAAGACGGCACTGTCGAGCGCATCACGCCCGATGAAGCAAAAAGCGGCGAGGATATTGCCGCAGCACTTGCAAAATACGAAAATGTTTACCTTGTGGGTGACGGTGCTGTTGTTGCAATGCCGTTTTTCAGCGGCAACGCACATCTTGCTCCCTACGACCGCTTGCTTGCAGACGGCGAAAGCGTGGGACTGCTCGCACTTAAGCTTTACGAAAGCGGCACATGCGTAAGCGACAGCGAATTTGCTCCGACTTATCTGCGCCTACCCCAAGCAGAGCGCGAAAGACTTGAAAAATTGCAGAAAGAGGAAATAAAATGAAAATTTTCAACACAGTAATTATCGGCGCGGACAGTGCCGGCTACGCACTTAAAGAACAAATTAAGGAAAAACTTGTGGCTGACGGCTACAATGTAATTGACAAAGGCACCGACTCCGATGCCTCCTGCCACTATCCGATTTACGGCGGCGCAGTTGCAGAGGGCGTGCAGAGTGCTGATGCGGACACCTGCGGCATCCTCGTATGTGGCACGGGCGTTGGCATGAGCATGGTTGCAAACAAATACCGCGGCATCAGAGCTGCTTGCTGCTCTGACACATTCTCCGCGCGTATGACACGCGCGCACAATGATGCAAACATCCTTTGCTTTGGTGCAAGAGTTGTCGGCTACGGTCTTGCTTGCGACCTCGTTGACGCGTTCCTCTCCACCGAATTTGAAGGCGGCAGACACAAGGTGCGCGTTGACATGATTACCGATATTGAAAACAATCAGAAATAAGGAGCAAGCTATGCACAACATTCCTACTATTTCCGAGCTTTTTGACCTTTCTCACTCAATTGCAGGCGAGTATCTTGCGCAGTTCAAGTATCCTTGGGAGGCACTCAAGGGAATAGAAAAATTCATCATTGAACTTGGCAATACCCTCTCCCCCGATGAATACGATAATCCAAAAGAGAACGTATGGATTGCAAAGGATGCCAAGGTTTTTGAAAGCGCGTATATCGGTGCGCCCTGCATAATCGACCACGGCGCGGAGGTTCGCCACTGCGCATTTATCCGCGGCGGCGCGATAATCGGCAAAAACTCGGTATTCGGCAACTCCTGCGAAATAAAGAACTCGATTATTTTCGACGACGCGCAAACTCCCCACTACAACTATGTGGGCGACTCAATTCTCGGCTGGCACTCGCACCTGGGTGCAGGCTCTATCACGTCAAACGTAAAGAGTGACCGTTCAAACATAGTTATAAAATGCGGCAAAGAAGTGGTTGAAACCGGACGCTACAAAATCGGTGCAATGCTCGGCGACTACGTAGAAGTTGGCTGCAACAGCGTACTTAACCCCGGTACTGTAATCGGTAAGCATACTAACATTTACCCCGTATCGCGCGTTCGCGGCGTAATTATGGAAAACAGCATCTTCAAAGATGAAAACAATATCGTTTTGAAAGAGGTTCGCTAAAATGGGAAGATTATTCGGAACAGACGGCATCCGCGGCGTTGCCAACGAAAAACTCACCGTTGAGCTTGCGGTTTCAACAGGCCGTGCAATAGCCGCTTCACTTAAGGGCGGCAGTCGCACTAAGAAAATGATACTCGTGGGCATGGACACCCGTATTTCCTCGGATATGCTTGCAAATGCAATTTCCGCAGGTATTTTGTCAGTTGGTTATGACGTAATCAATCTCGGCGTGGTCCCCACTCCGGCAGTTGCATACCTCGTGCGCAAGTACAAGGCGCGCGCAGGCATTATGATTTCCGCTTCACACAACCCTTATGAATTCAACGGCATCAAGGTGTTCAACTCCGAGGGCTTCAAGCTCGCAGACGCACTTGAAGAAAACGTTGAATCCATCGTTCTTGGCGAAAAGCCGATGCCGAAGTGTGCAACAGGTGCTGCTATCGGCAAACTTATCAAAAAAGACGATGCACTTGACGAATACATCGACTTTGTTTGCTCATCTATCGACGGCGACCTTGAAGGACTTGAGGTTGCGTTTGACTGCGCAAACGGCTCTGCCTCCGCCACAGCGAGAAAGCTTTTTGAAAAGCTCGGCGTTAAGTGCCACATGCTCTCCGATGCACCCGACGGTGTAAATATCAACACAAACTGCGGCTCAACTCATCTTGAAAACCTTATCGCATATGTTAAAAAGAACAAGCTCTCAATCGGTATCGCGTTTGACGGCGATGCAGACCGCGTGCTTTGCGTAGACTCTAAGGGCGAGGTTGTTGACGGCGACATGATTATGGCTATCATGGCACTCGATATGAAAGCGCGCGGCAAACTCCGCGGCAATGCGGTTGTTGGTACCATTATGTCAAACTTCGGCTTTGTTAAATTCTGCGAACAGCAGGGCATTCGTTTTGAGGCAACCAAGGTGGGCGACAGATACGTACTTGAAGAGATGATTCTTGACAACTACGTGCTCGGCGGCGAGCAGTCGGGACACATCATTTTCAAGGACTTTGCCACCACGGGTGACGGTCAGTTAAGCGCCGTTCAGCTTCTCTCCTACATAAAGCGCAGCGGCAAGACTCTGAACGAACTTAAGCAGGTTATGACCAAGTACCCACAGTTTATCGTAAACATCCGCACCACCGATGCAGCAAAGCTTGCGTTCTATACCGATGACGATATCAAGACCATTCTTGAGGACGGTGAAAGCAAGCTCGGCGACAGCGGCAGACTTGTTGTTCGTCCTTCGGGCACCGAGCCGCTTATCAGAGTTATGACCGAGGGCGAGGACGAGGCGTTTACCGAGGCCATTGCCCATCAGGTTGCAGAGCTTATTGAGGAGAAGTTAAAACAATACTGAACTCACTCAAAAATCTGTACGGGCGATTAATAATCGCCCCTACGGTTTTTGTTGTATTTTTGCTCACTAAAATGCACGAAAGTGCATTAGCGCCAGTGCCGCTATGCGGCTAACGAGGTTTTGGGCTTATCGAGTTTTCGGCGGATACCCAAACGGCACTACTGCTGCCGTATTTTCCCACAAACCGAAGGAGCAATTCTTCGACAAAACGGAAAAATGCAGAATATTTATTAATAAGGAGCGGTTTTTCGGAGATGAGCGCCGAAAAACCGTAAGGATAAAAACCATGTGCGGAATCACAGGTTACGTAGGCGCAAAGAGTGCGTCTGAAGTTGTAATCCACGGACTTAAAACCCTTGAGTACAGAGGCTATGACTCTGCAGGAGTTGCCGCTTTTGTAAACGGCAAAATCGGCGTTGTAAAAGCAGTGGGCAAGGTTGCAAACGTTGAAAAGAAAATCAGCGAGCTCGGCACACTTAACGGTGCAACCTGCGGTATCGGACACACACGTTGGGCAACCCACGGCGCTCCGTCCGACAAGAACTCACATCCCCACGGCACAGACAGAGTGAGAGTTGTACACAACGGCATTATCGAAAACTACGCACCGCTTCGCGATATGCTTATGTCGAACGGCTTCACCTTTGAATCCGAAACCGACACCGAGGTTGCCGCAAAGCTTATCGAATATCATTATAACAACTGCAAAAATCACGAGGATGCGCTCATTTCTGCAATGCGCGATATCATCGGCTCGTACGCAATTGCCATCATGTTCTGCGACTGCCCCGAAACCATTTTTGCAATCCGCAAGGACAATCCGCTTATCATCGGCACGGGCGACGGTGAAAACTTTGTTGCATCCGACATCACCGCCGTTCTTGAATACACAAATACTTACTATCAGCTTGGCGACTTTGAGCTTGCCGTTGTTACACGCGACAGCGTAAAGATGATGGACATGAAGAAAAACGAAGTTAAGCATCCTCTGCTCACCGCTACATGGTCTGTCGAAGCGGCATCGCGCGGTGGCTATGACCACTTCATGATTAAAGAAATCAACGAAGAGCCCGAAGCAGTAAGAAAAACACTTCACCCGCGTATCCGCGATTTTATGCCAAACTTTGAGGAAGAAAACCTCTCCGACGAGCGTCTTAAAAATGCAAAGAGTGTTACCTTTGTAGCATGCGGCACCGCAATGCACGCAGGTCTTGTAGGCAAAACCGCTATTGAACAGCTTTGCAGAGTTCCCGTAAAGGTTGAAATCGCATCCGAATTCCGCTACAACAACCCCATTCTCACCGAGGATGACCTTGTTGTGGTAATATCGCAGTCGGGCGAAACTGCCGACTCACTTGCAGCTCTCCGCCTTGCCAAGGAAAAGGGCGCGTATACGCTCGGCATAGTAAACGTAATCGGCTCGACCATTGCGCGCGAAGCCGACAATGTAATTTACACATGGGCAGGACCTGAAATTTCGGTTGCATCCACCAAGGCTTACACCGTTCAGATTTCGCTGATTTACTTGCTCACCATTAAAATGGCATACCTCAAAGGCAAAATTAGCGAAGAGGAGGCCAAAGAATACACACGCATCCTCTATGAGGATATGCCCGAGATAATCAAGGCTACCATTGCACGCGAGGAAGAAATACACGAAGCGGCAAAGAGCTTCTGTGCATACGACAACCTCTTCTTTATCGGCAGAGGTATCGACTACCACCTCGCAATGGAAGGCTCTCTCAAGCTTAAAGAAATCTCCTACATACACTCCGAGGCTTACGCCGCAGGCGAGCTTAAGCACGGTACAATTTCGCTTATCACTCCCGAAATGCCTGTTATCGCGCTTGCTACGCAGGAGGAACTTTACGAAAAGATGATAAGCAACATCCGCGAAGTTAAGGCGCGCGGCGCAAGAGTAATGCTTATCGCTCGCGAGGGCGCAAAGGACGCTGCAAACGAGGCAGAAAAGGTTATCTTCCTTCCCCGCTGCGACCAGTTCTTTAATGCAATTCCGCTTGCAACCGTACTCCAGATGCTTGCATACTTTATCGCAAAAGAACTCGGCCGAGAAATTGACCAGCCGAGAAACCTTGCAAAGAGCGTAACGGTTGAGTAAGAGAATACGAAGGCGTACTTTCTTAA
>JAZNOM010000058.1:0-6753 GCA_045580835.1 Eubacteriales bacterium | reverse complement strand
TAAAATTCCGTAAAAAAGACGGACATGCGCCGGCTTTTTTACACCTTAAAAACCGCGCGCGGTGAGCGCGGCGCGAGCGAACGGTTTTGCTCCACTTCAAAATGCTTGCATTTTGAAGTGATTAGATAAACTTTAATTTACATCAAAAAACTATGAAAATTAAAAAACAATTCCAACGCTTTTCAAAGCGGTGTATCGGTGCGATGATTGTGCTGTGGTTTATCGGTGCGGTTTTCGGCTTTGCGGTGTGCGCGGTACAACTTTTTCGCGGTGATATGACCATAAGCATTGGTGATGTACTTGCGTACATCGGTGCTCCGATGACGGGCGGTATCATTTCGTACATGATAAAATCTGCTTTTGAGGACAAACGAAATAAAAAGGAGAGTACATATGAAAACTTTGAAAACGAAACTTACCAGCCGTAAGTTCCTTGTTGCCGCGGCAGGTATTGTCAGCGGCGTTTTGCTGATAGCAAACGGAAACGTAAACGAGGGCGTAGCCGCCGTAGTTACGTCGGTGCTTGGCTATCTTGCGACAGAGGGATTGATTGATTTTGCAGCAGTGAAGTCGAAAATTGAAGGAAAGTAAATAAAAAATTCCCGCCTTGGCGGGAATTTTTTTAATGTTCTAATAAATTTCACAAAATCAACCTTTTTTTGTCAATTCTATGGTATATTATGTTAGAGTAAAATATCGCACGAGGAGTATCAGTATGGAAGAAAAGGCTATAAACACCGAGGCAGAAAAACAAGCAAAGCGCAGAAAGCGCAAGAAGATGGTTAAAAGAATTATCAAAACTTTAGTTGTTCTTGTTATCTTGGTTGTTGCGGGATTGTTTGTTTATAAGCATTTTTTCGAAAGCAAGCCGACTGAAACCAATGAAATCAAATACACCGAGGTGGTTGTGTCACGCCGTGACATCCGCGAGGAACTTTCGGGCAGCGGTACGCTTGAGAGTGCCGATTCGTATACACTTTCGTCAAGAGTTTCGGGCGAGATTCTCTCCGACACCTTTTCCGAGGGTGACACTGTAAACAAGGACGATGTGCTTTATGTTATCGACAGCTCGAACGTTGATTCCAATATTGAACGTGCTCATAATACTTTAAGCCAAAGTCAAAAGACGTATAATGAAAAGGTTGCAGACCTTAAAGAGCTTATTATAAGTGCGCCGATAAGCGGCACTGTAAGCGGACTTAACCTTGATACAGGTGACTCTGTAAATAAAAACGCGGCGGTTATGACCATTAAAAACACATCCACTCTCACTATCAAAGAATACTACAGTGTAGAGTATAAGGATGAGATTTATGTGGGCATGGGAGCCACTGTTTCCATACCCGGACAGATGCTTAACGTAAGCGGCAAGGTTTCTGAAATTTCGACGCTTACACGCGCATCTGAAACTGGTGTACTCTGTTTCCCGGTGACTATAGAAATACAAAACCCCGGTTCACTTTCCGTAGGAACTGCGGCAACCGCATGGCTTGACGGCGGTATCTATCCGTCAATTACAAGCACCGAGGGGCTTTTCGCAAGCGCCGTTAAGGTAGTTTATGCGGGCGTTTCGGGCGAGGTTGAAAAGTTGAACGTTGAAAACGGCGACACAGTTTCCGCAGGCATGGTGCTTTTAGAGCTTTCAAGCGAAACGCTTGAGGATGAGATTGAGCGCGCCGAGGACGCTGTCGAGGACGCGCAGATTTCGGTTGATAATCTTGGCGACACACTCGAAAACTACACCGTTAAAGCACCTATTAACGGTACGGTTGTACACAAGGTGCTTAAAGCGGGAGAGAGCGCCGAAAACGGTGCAACTCTTTGTATGATATACGATTTATCATACCTCACCGTTACCCTTGCGGTTGACGAGCTTGATATAATGTCGGTTGCGGTAGGTCAAAAGGCAACCGTTACCGCTGACGCCGCAGTGGGCAAGGTGTTTGAGGGGGTAGTTACGCGCGTTGGCGTAAACGGCACCACATCGGGAGGCGTTACCACCTATCCAGTGGATGTGCGCATTGATATGACAAACGGACTTCTTCCGGGTATGAACGTAGATGTCGTAATTGCCGTAAGAGAGGTAACTGATGTACTCGCTCTCCCTGCAGACGCTATCGAAAGGGGTAACAAAGTTCTCCGCAAGACGGCGGACGGCACTACCGGCGAGGGTGCGCCTGACGGCTACGAATATGTAAACGTTGAAATCGGTATGGCTGACGAAAACTACGTTGAAATTCTTTCGGGACTTGAAGAGGGAGATACCGTTGCATACATTCCCAAAACAATCTCCTCAAATAACGACTTTTTCAGCATGATGATGTCGGGCAATATGGGCGGTATGAGCGGCACAAGACCCGGCGGTATGCAGGGCGGCACAAGACCTCAGGGCGGTATGTCGGGAGGACGGCAGTAATGAAAACACCGCTTGTTGAATTTCGCTCTGTGTGTAAAACCTACTACATGGGCGACGATGTGGTGCGTGCGGCGGATAATATTTCGTTTTCGATATACGAAAACGAGTTTGTCGCCATAGTCGGCAAATCCGGTTCGGGTAAATCAACCTGTATGAATATTATCGGCTGCCTTGACGTGCCGACTTCGGGGCAGTATCTGCTTGACGGATGCGATGTCGGACTTATGGACAAAAACGAGCTTTCGGAGATAAGAAACGAAAAGCTTGGTTTTATATTTCAGCAATACAATCTTTTACCAAAGCTGAACCTTTTGGAAAATGTTGAAGTTCCTCTGATGTATGCAGGCGTATCAAAAGGTGAGCGTCGCGAAATTGCAAAGAAGATGCTTGAAAGCGTAGGACTTTCCGATAAGCTTCGCAACAAGCCAAATCAGCTTTCGGGCGGTCAGCAGCAGCGCGTTTCCATAGCGAGGGCTCTTGCAAATAGCCCGTCGGTAATCCTTGCCGACGAGCCTACGGGCGCGCTTGACTCGCGCACAAGCCGCGAGGTGCTTTCAATGCTTCAGGATTTGCACAAAAAGGGCAACACTGTTGTGCTTATTACGCACGATAACTCCATTGCGGCAACCGCCGAGCGAGTTATCCGCCTTGCTGACGGTAAGGTTATATATGACGGCCCTACTTCGGGCGCATTTGGTGCAGAGGGGGCGGCGAAATGAGCATTTTTGAAACGTTTTCTCTTGCATTCTCCAATATATGGAACAGCAAACTTCGCTCTTTTTTAACAATGCTCGGTATAATTATTGGTATAGCCGCAGTTATGGTGATTATAGGCTACGGCAACGGCATGGAAACATATATTGAAGACTCTTTTCAAAGTGTGGGTGCCGATGTGTTAACCGTCAATCTTACGGGTACGGGTTCATCGTCTACTGTTAAAGTCGATGACATGTACGGCATAGTAAAGGAAAACGGCGATTATCTTGAATTTGTTTCGCCAAAGGTCACGATGCGTTCTTCGCTTAAAATCGGTACGGAAACTTATAACCGTACATCTGTTACCGGTGTGGGAGAAGAGTACTTTGATATTTACGGCTACACGGTAGGAAACGGACGCGATTTCAGATATATTGATATGGAAAAGCGGACGAGAGCGTGTATTGTCGGAGCGTATGTGGATGAGGTTTTGTTTGGCGGGCAGTCGGTTGGTGAAACTATCCGTATCGGCGGCGAGGTATTTACCATCGTTGGCGTGCTTGACCAAATCGAGGACGAAATGGACGAGGGCGGCAGTGATGACGCGGTGTATATCCCATATTCAACTGCGGCACGGCTTTCTTATTTAGGTACGGTATCGAGTTATGTCGTTACCGCAAAGTCGGACGATATGATTGATGCGGCAAAAAACATTCTTGAAAACGAGTTGTTTCAAATACTGCGAAGCGAGGATGCGTATTCTGTTGTAACGCTTACCGCCTTGCTTGATATGATGACTGAGATGATTGACCTCGTGATTTTGGTGCTTACCTTTATCGCAGGCATATCCCTTGTTGTAGGCGGTATCGGAATTATGAATATAATGCTTGTTTCCGTGTCCGAGCGCACGCGTGAAATCGGCATAAGAAAGGCACTGGGAGCAAAGGAAAGTACAATTCTTTTGCAGTTTGTAATTGAAGCCGCACTGACAAGTGCAATCGGCGGAATAATAGGCATTTTGTGTGGCTACGGACTTTCTTCCGTTGCTTCTGAGTTTATAACAAATATGCTTGGAGAAACGCTTACAGTTGTACCTACAATGACGTCTATTGCCGTGGCTTTCGGAGTATCGGCTCTTATAGGCATGATTTTTGGAGTTTTGCCCGCGCGCAAGGCGGCAAGACTCAATCCGATAGATGCACTGCGTTATGAATAAGGAGAAGTTATGAAAAAGATATTAGCAATTATTTGTACCGTGGCTCTTTGTGCTGCGCTTGCACTTTGCACTGCCGCGTTTACGGATATAAACGACGAAGCCACCGAAGAAGCGGTTGCAACTCTTGAGAGTATGGGGCTTGTCAGCGGCACAAGCGCGACAAAATACAGCCCCGACCTCACGCTCACGCGTGCGCAGGTCTGCACTATGATGGTGCGCGCACTCGGACTTGAAAAAGCGGCGGAAAGTTATGCAAATCAAAACCTTTTCACTGATGTAAAGGCGAATATGTGGCATGCAGGGTATGTAAATCTTGCATACCGTGAGGGGATTATCAAGGGATATGGCAACGGAAAATTCGGCCCTGATGACACCGTGACATACGGGCAGTTTGTCACTATTTTGCTTCGTCTGCTCGGCTATACCGAAAGCGATATAGGCAAGGTCTGGCCCGCGGATTATATCGTTTTTGCAGCCGACAAGGAGCTTGACGATGGTATAGACCTTGGCGGGAGCGATGCAGTTTCGCGCGGCGATGCGGCAATTCTCTTTTATAATACGCTGCTCACAAAGGCAAAGGGGGCAAGTGCAGACTTTTATACTACGCTTAACGGCTATGCTTCTTCCGCTATTTCGATAATTCTCAATAACAATGACACTACCTCGAAAGAGGGCGACCTCTATGCGCTCGTTGTGAGTGCATCCGGCGTTGAAACGAAGTATTTTGAGCAGAAAAACAAACTTTCGGATAGTTTTGTCGGCGCGTTCGGCTCGCTGCTTTTTAACAATGCAGGCAAGGTTATAGGCTTTATTCCCGATGATATCGACTTTACCGATATAGTGGTATCGTCTGCAAAGATTTCGGGTATCACCGATGTTTTGGGCAACACCTATAAAATCGGCAGCAGTGCTTGTGTTATCAGTGACAGCAGCATTTATACCTACGGCGAAACGGGTTATGTTAAGGTAAATGCTCATGCAAATCAGTCTGCAAGGCTTTACACGGATGATAAGGGCGACGTTAAATATATCTATCTTACAACGGGCGTTAATGTATCGGAAACAGAAGTGGCGGTTGCATCTTTAGATGCACCCGCTTCTGAATTTGAGGACAAACTCGGCATACTTACAAAGGACTATCACGTGGTAAAAAACGGCGTACAGACCACATCTGACGCGCTTTCGATGTACGATGTTGCATACTATGATGAGATGACAAACACGCTTCGCGTGTGTGACAGTAAAATCACGGGCTTTATCGAGCTTGCCGCACCTTCTGTAAGTGCGGCGACAAGCATCACAGTTTCGGGATGCGCGATAAGCGTGCTTGAAAGTGCGTGGGATACGCTTGCCGCCTTTACCCTCGGTGATAGGGTAACGTTGCTTTTGGCTGATAACGGCAGTGTTGCGGCGGCATATTCGGCAGATGCTTTGGAGGCAGAGATGTTTGGCGTGCTTTCTGCTGACGGAAACTCGGTTACTCTCTGCGGCAGCGGACTCACAATGACTCCCAAGGATATCTCTGCAAACCTTGCGCTTAACGGCTCGCTTGTAAAGGTGGACAGCTCCGACAAGGAGAGGGTAGAGTGCTACGCTGTTTCGAGAGTGATTAACAAGAATGATGTTCTCGATATAAAGGCAAATACCATCGGCGACAAAAAAATAGCCGCAGGCTGTGCAATTTACGAGTGGGGCGGAAACGGCTATGTCTATAGTCTAGCAGGCGAAAAGGGAAAAGCTTCGTCTGATTTTTCCGAGATTTATTGGACGGACACGCTTGAACCGTCATATATAAGCTATTATCATGTCAACGGTTTGGGCGAGGTTGATATACTTGTGCTAAACGATGTTACCGGCAATTACTACGAGTACGGTTTTCTCACCGTTTACAAGGATGAAGAGGGCGTGCTTAACTACAAGGGTATCACCGTAACAAATGACACCTACCCAAATGAAAGCCGCAAATATATCTTCACCTTGTCGGGAGTAGGCAAAAACGGAGGAATTGCACTTGGCAACTACAGCAAAAACTACTCCAAGGTTGCATCTGTAGCAAAGCTTACAGAGGTCAAAGAGATCTCTGCTTCTGCTTTTTATCTCAATGAAGATGATGAGTGGTATGTAAGACTCGCCGACGGAGAAATTCCGATAAGCGACGGCGTAAAGGTGTATGTAACACCTACGGATAGATGGTCAAGCGGACAAGACGGCGTGCTTATGGCACTGTCAAGCGAGCTTAAAATAAATGTTTACTATGACCGCACGCTCGAAAGCGGCGCGCAGGTACGAATGATAGTAATAGAATAAAAAGAGTCTGCGAAAGCAGACTCTCAGAGTACTGACAAACACGTCAGAGCGCAAGTAAAAAATAAAAGCGAAGCGAACAAATAGAAATAATCTTTCTCTTTGTGTTAAAAACAAAATG
>JAZNOM010000057.1:0-3694 GCA_045580835.1 Eubacteriales bacterium | reverse complement strand
GCTTTTTCCGCCAATCGTAATTGACTTGTTTTCAGTGGCAGTATCACCGCAAACGATAACGGTACCTCCCTCATCGGAGAGTGCCGCTACTGCCGCCTCTATTGTCGTATACACGTGTTCGCCGGTAGTTTTACCGGTGCCATCCAAATATACGGTAGTGGGAGCAACCGGTTCAACCACGTCTTCTTGGATAGAGTATACTGTGCCATCTTGCACAACCTTATATCCTTCGGGAGCCACGGTGATAATATTGCCCGTAGCGGAAGAAATTGTAACGGTCTTGTCAACTTCAGGCGCAACGGTTGCGTCAAGTTCAAGACTTTCTACACTACCGCCGTTAAGAGTAATGCTGTACGCACCTGCAGTTCCTTTTACCGCAGGCAAGCTGCCGCTTTTTACGATAAGATTGCAAGTACCTGCTGACGTACCCGAATAGTTTCCGATATAAAATGAACTGTGTACCGCAGCACCGTCTACCAAAACGTCTACGGTGTTGGTAAACGTCCCCTTATAATTTGCGGCAGAAACAATGTGCCAATCGCCGCCGTAAAGTTTGACTTCGCTCTTTGTCGGAACAATGGGATATTTCGAGGGGTCACTTGTTCCCGCAAAAATCGTAGTATAACGGCTACTCTTGGCAACAGTAGCTACGCTCGACGTAACCGTGAAATTATATCCGTTGCAATAGATAAAGTCAACACCCGAGGAAGCCCCATTTTTCACAGTGATGTTATCAAAAACAACATCACCGTAAATAAAGAAGGTTCTGCCAAGAGTCAATACTGCATCTTTCTGCGAGGTAAGAGTAAAACTTTTAGCAGGAAGATGCGTTGCGGAGCCGGTAGGTGTGGCATAGTCTGCGGTAAGCACAACCGTGCCGCCGTCTGCAACCGCACTGACAGCATCCTTCAGCTCTGCATAGCAATTTGCATTCGTGCCTACGCCGTCAACGTATACGGTGCTCTCTGCTGCAAACGTTGAAAAGCATAAACCAAGTGCTAAAACCAAGAAAAATACAACTCGAAAAATAGTTTTCATAGTTTTCTCCTTAAAATTTTAATCTATAAAGATTTATTCGGTTTTTATATTGATGCTTCCGTCTTCATTATAGAAAACGCAGTCGCCGCAAAATACAATCTTATCCATCTCGGTCAAATATTCCTTTATGGACTTAAACGGTGTTACCGCTTCCGAGATAGCCTTTTTCGCAAGCGAGGCGTTGTCCGATAACAGTCGGTATACAAAGCCTGCCTGAAGCTTTGCGCTTACAACGCATGCGTTGTAAGCATCCTCCACTACAAAATCCTTTGTGTGGCACGGAATCATACTGCATCCGACGTATGCAATAATAGAAGGCATAACGGTTGAAATATCGCCCATATCCGTGCATCCGGCATTCCACGGCCGGTATGCATGAATTTCTTCATCGGTGTAAAACATCTTTGCCACGTCTACAAAGGCAGCACGCAAATTGTTATCTTCAATTCTCGGAGCAGCACCTATCTGGTCGTTTATAATCAATCGGCAGCCCATAGCAGCCGCACTTCCTGCAAATGCCCTGTTAATCGCCTTGTTTGCTTTTACGATTTGCTCCATATTTCCGCCGCGAACAAAGCTTTCGACAACCACCTCCGCAGGGATTACATTCACAGCCTCGCCGCCTTTAGTGATAATGGGATGGAAACGGAATTTATTATCTCCGCTAAAGCGCTCACGAACGGCATTCGCCGCACTCAGTGCATTTGTTGCCGCATAAAGCGCATTCAAACCGCCTGAAGGGGCTGCACCGTGACTCGCCTTTCCGATAAACGTGTGCTTTTTGCTGATAAAGCCGTTGCCGCCAACTTCAATGGAAAAGCGGTGGCTTCCGCCGTGTACCATCATCGCAACGTCTACGTCATCCAAAAAGCCACGGTACATAAATTCCTGCTTGCCACCGATAAAGTGAAGAACACCTTTCTTTATCAGCTCAAGCCTGTAACTTAATTCAATGCCTTCTTCAGCAGGAACTACAAACAGTCGCACACTGCCAACAAGATCATCCAAAGCACCGTCTGCTTTGAGCGCTTTTGCAAGTCCTATCATGGCAGCACATTGGCAGTGATGCGCACATGCATGAACCGCTCCGGTTTCTTTATCGCACTCAGGATGCTCCGGAATAATCAACGCATCCATTTCGGCAAATATGCCTATCTTCGGCCCTTCCTTACCGGTGTCAATGTCTGCATAAAAACCGGGAATATCACCCGCCTCATGAACGGTATAGCCAAGCTTTTCAAATTCTTTTTTCATAAAGGCATGCGTTTTCCATTCACGGTAGCCTACTTCCGGATTTTCCCATATATGTCGTTCTGCGGCAAGAATCTCAGCCTCGTAACTATCCACCGCATCAAACAAAACTTTATACATCAAGGTGCCCCCTTTTTTATATACTTTCCAGTTTCATAGTAGCAAAGGGGAAAATGTTTGTAAATACAATAATCGTCGTTTTTTAAGAAAAGCGCCGATTATTTTGGATATTTTTCTTGTTTTTTATTGATTTTCATTTTATTTGATGTACAATAGGACCAAGAGGTGAGTTTTTTGAACACATGCTTACTAAATGAGCTTAAACCGAATATTAAAACTTTTCTTCACGGTATCGGCTGGGATTTCTCCCATGGGAAACATCCTCATCAACACCCCGATTACGATACTTTTTTGTATGTTGTCTTCGGGAAAGCCGTATATAATTTCGGAGAATACAAGATTGCCGTACAAGAAGGCGATTTATTATTCCTTGCCTGCGGATGCTCATATGATCTGGAAGTACTGAGCGAGAAATATGGAATCGTATATGCAAATTTCATTTTTGATTTACCGGAGAATGTTTCATTAAAATGTGAGGCTACCGTTCCTCCCGGCGGAAAAAATGTTGAATATTCTATACGAAAAATCATTACTGCATGGCGTATTAAAGCGCCAACCATGCAAGTTGACTGCCTTTCTCTTCTCTATGCCGTTTATTCTGATTTTCTGAAAGCCAGTACCCCGGCATATTTGCCTTCTCAAAAGCATCAGCGAATGGAAAAAGCCAGAGAATACATAGATGCTCATATAACTAATCCCGACTTATCTGTCAAAAATATTGCCAAAGCTTTTAAAATGAGTGAATCGCATTTCCGTTATTCATTCAAAGCCATGCATAATATGTCTCCCACACAATACATACAGCAAAAAAGAATTTGTCTTGCCAAAGCTCTTTTAAGAGAAACAAACGATTCGCTGACTTCTATAGCCGAATCTATCGGATACTCAAGCATTTACTATTTCTCCGAAGCCTTCAAAAAAGAAATCGAATGCTCTCCGAGCGAATACAGAAAACATGTGCAAGTCAGCAATGTGAAATGGTGACACCTGATCGCCGCTCTTTCTCCGCATAAAAGCGTCATGAAATTTGATTTTCGCCGTTGTAAACAACGAAAAAAGAGACCGCGAATGCGGTCTCAGCCTGATGACAAAGCCATCAGGCTGAGTGGAGGATGAGAAACGCAGGCAGATTTTTGGATTTTTGTTTCGTCGGCGTACATGTGTACGGTAGAGACAAAAATCCGAAAAAGCAAGTACCGGCAAGGGCTTAAAAAGACCTTGCCGCATTTTGTTTTTTACGCAAAGTGAAAAATTATTTCTATTTATTCATTTTGCTTTTATTTCT
>JAZNOM010000056.1:0-25178 GCA_045580835.1 Eubacteriales bacterium | reverse complement strand
TGTTCGGTTTTGATATTCCGAAGAATTTTGATTTTCCGTACATGTCAAAAAGTGTTGGCGAGTTTTTTCGCCGCTGGCACATCACGCTTGGGAGATGGCTTTTTGACTATGTTTATCTGCCGCTTGGCGGCAGCAAACGCGGCAAAATGCGCACCATTCTTTCGCTTTTTGCCGTGTGGATGGTAAGTGCGCTTTGGCACGGCTTTACGTTTTCATATCTCGTTTGGGGCGTGTATTTCTTTTTGATTTGCACCTTTGAAAAATTGCTTTTGAAAAAGGGAACAGGACATTTTACAACTCTTTTGCTTGTGCTTTTCGGTTGGGTAATCTTTTTTTCAAAAACTCCGGCAGATGCTTTAGCGTTTTTCACAAGGCTCTTTGCGCTTGGCAATACCTTGCTGTACAGCCGCGCCGATATGTATAACTGCTTGCGCTATGCACCGTTTATACTGCTTTCGGCACTTTGTGCAACTCCGCTTTTGCATGGCGCACTTTGCGCGCTATACAAAAAAGCGCGGTCTTTAATATATCTCGCCGCGCCGATTGCCTTTTTGCTTGTGCTTTCCTGCCTTGCAGTCGGAGGGCATATGCCTTTTCTGTATGCTTCATTTTGAGGTGAGAATATGGAAAAGATTTTTGTAAAACTTTCGATTGTGCTTTCGCTTGCACTGCTTTTGTGGATAACTTTATTTTGCAATGTCACTTACATGGAAAATGAAAATCGCAACGCAAGTCCCTTTTCGCTTGCATCGCCGGACGGGTATTTTACCGACAGACTCCCTTTTCGAGAAACGCTGATGAAGTTAAACAGAAACATCTCGCTTTTGCTTGGTAAAAACGAGTTTGCAGGAGCGTTTTTCGGCAAGGATGATTATATTTTTTCAAACGAAGATGTCAGCATAGAAACACTGAAGAAGAATATAGCCGCCGCGGAAGAATTTGGCGGAGTGCTTTGTATAGTGCCGTCGAAAACCGACGCACTTGTGAGCGCGCTCCCGCGCTTTTATGAAAGTGGCAGAGGCACGCTTTGGCAAACTGCGGCAGAGAGTAAAAACTATTTGTCCGATGCATTTGCAACGCTTCGGCTTGAGAGTGCAAACGGCAAATACATATATTATCGAGGCGACCATCACCTGACTTCGCTTGGTTCGTATTATCTTTACAAATCGCTCGCAAGCACTTTTGGCTTTAGTGCTTACGGCGCAAAGGATTTTTCGCCAAGTGTTGTAAAAAGCGATTTTTCGGGCAGCGATGCGAGAAAAATGCTTGTAAAAACAAATGATAAAATCGCGCTTTTTCGCTATAAAGGTGACGGAGAATTCCTTACCGAAAACCTCGATACAGGAGAGAGCTTTAAAGGCTTTTATAATCACGATGCGCTGAATTCAAATGACCCATACGGAGTTTTTCCTATTGCAAACGCAGGCAGAGTGAGGATATCCTTGCAGGGCGAAGCGCGCCCCAAACTGCTGCTTATTTGTGATAGCTACGGCGACTCGCTTGCACCGTTTCTGGCAAGGCATTTTGACCTTGATATAATAGACGTACGCTACTACGGCGGCTCTGTAACGAAATTGAAAGAACAAAGCGCGCAAACACTCTTTTGCTTCGGCATGGATACCTTGGCAAGCAGAGAAATACTATATAAAATACTTTTTTAAAAAGGTTTGGAGGTGTCGGAACCTTTCCTTAATAGGTTCTGACAATAAATGATATTTGGAGGTGGTAAAATGGCAAATCTTGATATGCCCGTGTCAAAACTTGACGGTATCGGTAAGGTAAAGGCGGCGGCTTTTGAAAAACTTGGCATACGCACGCTTTCCGACCTTATTTACCATTTTCCCACCAGATACGAAAATCGCGGTGTTGTAAGTACGCTTGCTGAGGGCAAGGTTGGTATGACACAGTCGTATATCCTCACCGTTGCAACCGAGCCGAAAATGGCAAGGCTTCGCGGCAGCCTTACAGTTGTAAAATTCCGCGCTTTTGACGACAGCGGCAGTGTTGAAATTATCTATTTCAATCAGCCGTATATGCGAGATAAATTTCACACGGGCGAAACATATCGTTTTTACGGCAAGCTGACCGAAAAACTCGGAAGGTTTTCACTTTCAAGCCCCATTGCCGAAAAATATGACGAGCGAGACGCGCTTCCCGAACTTTACGCCGTTTACCGCCTTGCAAATCCGCTTAATAAAAAGATTCTCCGCGATTGCGCAAGGCAGGCGCTTGCGCTTTGCCGCACTGAAATAACAGACGTGCTTCCGAGCGAGCTTCGCGCAAAGTATTCGCTTGCCACTCTTGCCTTTGCACTTGAGAATATACACATTCCGGAAAACCTCGCCGCACTTGACCGCGCGGCGCGCAGGCTTGCTTTTGACGAACTGCTTGAAACCGCACTCGCCGTGCGCCTTATGCGCCGCAAGCATACGCAGAGTTTTGCCGAGCGCATGGAAGATACACAGCTTTCCGACTTTTTAAAAACAGTTCCGTTTGAACTTACCAATGCGCAAAAACGCGCGATTAACGATATCGTAGCCGATATGAACGCAGGAGAGGGAGGCGATGCTCCTCGCATGTCGCGCATACTCGTCGGCGACGTTGGCTGCGGCAAGACCGTTTGCGCGGCAACTGCCGTGTACATGACGGTGAATAACGGCTTTCAGGCGCTAATTATGGCGCCGACTGAAATTCTTGCCACACAACACTATATCGACCTTGCGTCGCAGTTTGCATCCCTTGGCTACACTGTAGAAAAACTCACGGGCAGCACCACTGCCGCCGAAAAGCGCCGTATTAAGGCAGGGCTTGAAAACGGCAGTATTGATATAGTAATCGGCACACATGCACTTATCGAGGACGATGTTTGCTTCAAGTCGCTCGGACTTGCCGTTTGCGACGAACAGCACCGTTTTGGCATCGCACAACGTGCTAAACTTCTTGAAAAAAGTCCGCGCGCACACATGCTTGTAATGAGTGCAACGCCGATACCGCGTACGCTTTCGCTTGTGCTTTACGGCGACCTTGCAATTTCCCGCATTGATGAAATGCCCGTGGGCAGACAAAAGGTAGATACGTTTTTTGTAAACGAAAGCTACCGCGAAAGGCTTAACTGCTTTATCGAAAAGCAGTTTGCAGTCGGCGGACAGGTTTATGTTGTGTGTCCAGCGGTTGAAGCCCCCGAGGACGATGCAGACGAGGGAGCCGCAACTGTAAGCGTGTTTGACATGGGTGCCGAGCCGCCGCTAAAAAGTGCGGTAGAGTTTGCAAAGGAACTGTCAATGCGTTTTCCAAGCGCAAATGTCGCGTATATTCACGGAAAAATGCGCCCTGCCGAGAAGAATGATATAATGACTCGCTTTGTTTCAGGTGAGATAAAACTGCTTGTTTCCACAACGGTAATTGAGGTTGGCATTAACGTGCCGAATGCATCGCTTATGATAGTTGAAAACGCCGAACGCTTTGGACTTTCCCAGCTTCACCAGCTCCGCGGACGAGTTGGTCGCGGAAGCCGCAAATCCTACTGTGTGCTTGTTTCGGACACCGACGGCGAAATCGCAAAGCAAAGGTTAAAACTCATGACAAAAACCAATGATGGTTTCGTTATTGCAGAAGAGGACCTTAAAATGCGCGGTCCCGGTGACTTTCTCGGCACCGACGGCGCGCGGCAGAGCGGCGTAGGCGGAAATTACCGCATGGCGGCACTTTGTCAGGATGCAAGTATTCCCGAGGCTGCAGGAGAAGCTGCGGCGGCGATACTTGATATTGAACCCACGCTTTCCTCGCAGGAGTTCGCTCCGCTTCGCAAAAAACTTGCAAATGCTATGAATGCAAGTGAAACGACTATGAATTAGAGGTATAATAAATGCAAAATCAACCGCTTGCCGACAGACTTCGCCCCGAAAACCTTGACGATATGGTGGGGCAACAGCACCTTTTTGGAAAAAACGGTGTCGTGCGTAAAATGCTTGAGGGCGGCAGAGTTACAAATATGATTTTCTTCGGTCCTCCCGGTACGGGCAAGACCACCGCGGCAAACATTGTTGCAAAGCAGTCGGGCATGACGCTGTATAAGCTCAATGCCACCACCGCTTCGCTTTCCGATGTAAAGGACGTTATTGCACAATCGCAAAATATGTTCGGTGCGGCAGGTACGTTGCTTTATCTTGACGAGATACAGTATTTCAACCGTAAGCAACAGCAATCTCTGCTTGAATATATTGAGGACGGGCGCGTAACTCTTATCGCCTCCACTACGGACAACCCGTATTTTTGTATTTACAATGCTATTCTGTCGCGGTGCGCGGTGTTCGAGTTTAAACCCGTTACCGCCAAGGACATCAAAAAGGCACTGCTGCGCGGACTGGATGCACTTAACGAGGAAAGCGGCAAGTCGGTGACCATTGATGACGGCGCACTTGATTTTATTGCAGGCGTTGCAGGCGGCGATGTTCGCTCTTCACTCGGTGTGCTTGAAAATGTTTATTCTGTAGCGAAAAACAATATAAGCGAGACGGATGCAAGGGAGTTTATGCCTTCCTTTACCGGCAACTTTGACCGTCAGGGCGATGTGCATTACAATCTGCTTTCTTGCCTTCAAAAGTCAATTCGCGGCTCCGACCCCGATGCGGCAGTCTTCTACCTTGCGCGCATTTTAGAGGGCGGTGATCTGCTTTCGGCATGCCGCAGACTGCTTGTAATAGCTTCCGAGGACATAGGACTTGCCTATCCGCAGGCGGCGATAATGGCAAAGGCTTGCACCGATGCCGCAAAGGAACTCGGACTCCCGGAGGCGCAGATACCGCTTGCAAATCTTACGGTTGCGCTTGCTACTGCGCCCAAATCCAACAGTGCGTATATGGCGTATCACGCGGCTAAAAATGATTTTCTCTCGGGCCTCGGTCAGGATATACCAGTTCATTTGCAGTCACCTTTGTTCAAGGGTTATAAGTACCCTCACGATTACCCCGACCACTATGTAGCACAACAGTATCTCCCCGATGATTTGAAAGGCAAAAAATACTATGAGTTCGGCGAAAATAAAACCGAGCAAGCCGCCAAAGCGTATTGGGAGAAGATTAAGAAGTAATGGGACGAGGGAGTTCTTTCTTAGGATGAAAGAACCAAAGAATAACTGTAAAGAATTAATATGTAGTTGCGGCTACAGATAATATTTTTTTACAAAAAAGGTTTGGAGGTGTCGGAACCTTTCCTTAAAAGGCTCTGACATTAGTTATTAAACTGCTCATTTTCTGCACATACTAATAATGCTTGCCAAAGCATTATGGGAAAACTATTTTTACAAGGATTTTTAGTAGGGCTTGCCGTAGCGATAGTTTTAATGATTGTATTTGTCGCTTGCGTGAGTCGAATGTTTTTTATACTATAGTACAAATATGAACTCACAAGATTTTTTAACCAAACTAACAGAACAATTTCCGGAGCATGAACAAATATGTCGTAAACATCTTGAGGATTACGGTAAAATACTGCTTCATGTACTAGCGGGAGATACGATTGACATATCGCTGTCTGAACTGCTGAAAAAGAACGACAATTTGTATAAGATAAGAGAGTATTGCAGTTTTATCGAGATGATGTGGCGTGATGGAGATGACCAGGTCGTCAATGTGGTTGAGGTTACAATACTTGAATATCTCTCTGACTATAATGAGATATGGCAAAGGTTTGGAAAGCATATTTCTTCGGATTTTAAATCGTATATCAATGATGAATGGCTGAAAAAGAATGTTGCTGTGCTTCATGTTCAACCACTGAAATAATTTAAGGACTTTTTATGAGAATAGACAAATTTTTATCTGAATGTAAGGTTGCAACGCGAAGCGAAACGGCGAAAGCCGTTCGCCGCGGCGATGTACTGCTTGACGGTGTTCCTGTCAAGCGTGCCGACACCCCGGTAGACCCCGATACAAGCGTTGTAACGTATTGCGGCGAGGTAGTGCGCTACCGCCGCTATACATATGTACTGCTCAATAAGCCCGACGGCTATGTCAGTGCAACCGAGGACAAAAAGGAAAAGACGGTTCTTGACCTGCTTCCCGAAGATGTAACAAAATTTGAGGTGTTCCCATGCGGTCGCCTTGATAAAAACACACTCGGACTTATGCTGCTTACAAATAACGGACCGCTGTCGCATACATTGCTTTCGCCCAAACGCCATGTTGAAAAGGTGTATCGCTTTGAGTGTGCGAAAAAACCAAGCGAAACTGACCTTGTTTCCCTTGAAAACGGCGTTGACATCGGCGGATATGTTACAAAACCGTGCAGCGTAAAAATGACGGGTGACACCTCGGGCGAGATTACACTTTCCGAGGGCAAATATCACCAAATCAAGCTGATGTTTGAAGCGGTGGAAAACCGTATACTCTATCTTGAGCGCATCCGCTTTGCGTTTTTAACGCTCGGCGACCTTGAAAGAGGGCAGTGGCGCTATCTTACAGATGAAGAAATAAAAAAACTTGAAGGTTTGGGAATATAAAAATGGACATTATTAAGAAACTGACAGAAGAACTCGGTATAAACGAGTGGCAGACCGTGAAGGCGGTTGAGCTTATTGACGAGGGGAACACAATCCCCTTTATCGCGCGTTATCGCAAGGAGGCTACGGGCAGCCTTGACGACGTGCAGCTCCGTGACCTATATGAGCGACTTGACTATCTCCGTCGTTTTGAAGAGCGCAAGGAGGAGATACGCGCCGCAATTGAGGGGCAGGGCAAGCTTACCGACGAAATCGTAGCCGCGCTTGAAGCGGCGCAGACACTTAACGAGCTTGAGGACGTGTATCTTCCGTATAAGCAAAAGAGAAAGACGCGCGCATCGGTTGCGCGTGAGCGCGGACTTGAGCCGCTTGCACTTATGATTTTTGCATGTGAAGCAGAGTATAATCCCTCGATTGTAAAAGCTGCAGAAGAATATGTTGACGAAGAAAAAGAAGTTCCCGATGTAGAAGCCGCACTTGCAGGTGCGTGTGACATTATTGCCGAGGACATTGCACAAAATGCGACTTTCCGCAAGGTGATAAGAGAGGGCAGTGCGCGCCTTGGCGAGCTTACATCAAGCGCCGCAAAGGAAGAAGATTCTGTTTATGCAATGTACTATAACTATGCAGAGCCTGTTAACAAGGTGCGCTCTCATCGCTATCTTGCAATCGCACGCGGCGAGCGCGAGGAGTTTTTAAAGGTATCGCTTAAAGTTCCCGAGGAAACCGTATATGCGTATCTCGAACGCGAGATAATTACAAATAAGGAGAGCGAGGCGGTGCCTTATCTCCGTGAAACTATCAAGGACGCGTATAAGCGCCTTATCGCACCTGCAATTGAGCGCGAAATCCGCGCCGACTTGCTTGAAACCGCGTCTGACGGCGCGATTGATGTTTTTGCAAGCAACCTTCGCGGACTACTCATGCAACCGCCCGTAAGAGGTAAGGTTGTCATGGGGTATGACCCCGGCTACCGTACGGGTTGCAAACTTGCGGTAGTTGACGAAACAGGCAAGGTTCTTGAAACCGCGGTTATCTACCCCACAAAGCCGTATGAGCGCATTGACGAAAGCCGCCGTAAGGTGGTTGACCTCATCCGCCGTCACGGAGTTGATGTTATTTCTATCGGTAACGGTACTGCTTCGCGCGAGAGCGAGCAGTTTATTGCCGATACAATCAAAACAATTCCGCAGGATGTAAAATATGTAGTTGTAAGCGAAGCAGGCGCATCGGTTTATTCCGCGTCAAAGCTTGCGCAGGACGAGTTCCCCGATTTTGACGTAACCGAGCGAAGCGCGGTTTCTATCGCGCGCCGTCTTATCGACCCGCTTGCAGAGCTTGTAAAAATCGAGCCTAAAGCCATTGGTGTCGGTCAGTATCAGCACGATATGCAGCCGAAAAAGCTTGACTTTGCGCTTGGCGGCGTAGTTGAGGATTGTGTAAACGGTGTCGGCGTTGAACTTAACACCGCCTCACACTCACTCCTTTCGTATGTTGCAGGTATCAGCGCGGCTTGTGCAAAGAATATTGTAAAATACCGCGAGGAAAAAGGCGCGTTTAAGAACCGCGAGGAGCTTAAAAAGGTTTCACGCCTTGGTGATAAGGTGTTTGAGCAGTGCGCAGGCTTCCTACGCGTAAGCGGCGGTGAGGAAATCCTCGACTGTACCGGTGTTCACCCCGAGTCATACACCGCGGCACGCGGACTTCTCAAAATGTTTGACTACACCGAGGACGATGTACGCGCAATGCGACTTGGCGGACTTTCCGGTAAGGTTGCAAGAGAGGGCGCTGCTGCTGTTGCCGAAAAACTCGGTATCGGCGAGCCGACACTTCTTGACATTTGTACCGAGCTTGAAAAGCCGGGCCGCGACCCGCGTGACGGTTTGCCTGCACCTGTGCTTCGCGCGGATGTCATGAGCTTTGATGACCTCAAAGAGGGCATGGAACTCCGCGGTACCGTGCGCAATGTCGTTGATTTCGGTGCGTTTATAGATATCGGCGTGCATCAGGACGGACTGCTTCACATTTCCGAAATTGCGGATAAATTTGTAAAGCATCCGAGCGATGTGCTGACTGTTGGCGATGTAGTTACCGTAAAGGTTAAGAGCATTGACAAGGCAAAGCACCGCATAGGTCTTACCATGCGTTCCGAAAAGAATTGATTTTCTAATAAATTAGAAAACTCTCTGGTTGAAACATGGCTTTTGTCCGCTTGTTCAAATGTTTGTTGTGCATGTTTCACAAAGCAAAAACTTAAACTTTGGGGAATTCCACACTATATTTTTGGACAAAACTTTGATATAATACTATATGAAAAATTCTGCCTGCACAGCAGGCTTTAAACGGAGGATGCTAATAATATGGCAAGCTTATCCCTTAGACACATTTATAAGAAGTATCCCGGCGGTGTTACCGCTGTATCCGATTTTAACCTTGAGATCAAGGACAAGGAGTTCCTTATTTTCGTAGGTCCTTCCGGATGCGGTAAGTCCACCACACTTCGTATGATTGCAGGCCTTGAAGAAATTTCCGAGGGTGAACTCTTCATCGAGGATAGACTCGTTAATGACGTTGCTCCTAAGGACAGAGACATCGCGATGGTATTCCAGAACTATGCTCTTTATCCTCATATGTCCGTGTTTGAAAACATGGCATTCGGTCTCAAGCTCCGCAAGACCCCCAAGGAAGAAATCAAGCGCAGAGTTGAGGAAGCAGCCCGCATCCTCGATATCGCTCACCTTCTTGACAGAAAGCCGAAGGCTCTCTCCGGCGGTCAGAAGCAGCGTGTAGCACTCGGTCGTGCTATCGTTCGTTACCCCAAGGTATTCCTTCTTGACGAGCCTCTCTCCAACCTCGATGCAAAGCTTCGTGCACAGATGAGAACCGAGCTCACCAAGATTCACAAGAGAGTTGGTACAACCTTTATTTACGTTACTCACGACCAGGTCGAGGCTATGACCATGGCGTCCCGTATCGTAGTTATGAAGGACGGTATCATTCAGCAGGTTGATACTCCTCAAAACCTTTACGATGCTCCTTGCAATGTATTCGTTGCAGGCTTTATCGGAACTCCTCAGATGAACTTCTTAAACGGTACTCTTGAGAAGAAGGCTGACGATGTATTCTTCTGCTTTGAAGGCAACAGAATTAAGCTTCCTGCAGAAAAGACTGCTGAAGGCGTTCTCAATGATTATATCGGTAAGGAAGTTATCGCAGGTATCCGTCCCGAGTCTCTCCACGACGAGCCTATGTATCTCTCCAGCCTTGCAGAGAGCGTAATTGAAACTGATGTAGAAGTAACCGAGCTTATGGGTGCTGAAACTTACCTCTATCTCGTTGCAGGCGAACAGAAGATGATCGCACGCGTTGCTTCCCGCAGCCAGGCAGTTGCCGGTGACAAGATTAAGATTGCTCTTGACGCTTCCAGAATCCATCTCTTTGATAAGGATACCGAGCGCGCAATCGTTCACTAATTGTCTATTAATCAGCCGTCCTTGCGGACGGCTGATTTTTTTACCAATTGGTAATTTTACTGAGGTAACTATGACTAAATTTAAATCGGGCAACATTGTTGCTCTTATGCTACTTATGTGGCTATGTATAAACGCGGGTATAGCATTTCTATTACCTAAATGGGCGGACTTTGCAGGCATAGTTTCATGCACACTGCCAATGCTTTTGTTTAAACAAAAACATCGCGGGAAAACCTTTGGTACACGCGATTGCAACACCGTTATATATAAAAAACACGAATATGCGCTGTTCTTTATATTTGTAATTTGCGGTACGGCACTTATATCCGCACTCACTTTTTTACTTTTTACAGAGCCTATACAGGAACCGGCGATAAAGCATCATAGCGGATTTTTCTATCCGCTTGTATTTTCGTGCCTTATCCCCGCTTTTTTCGAGGAATGGTTGGTTCGCGGCGGTGTGCTTGGTTCGCTTGCAAAATACGGCGGACTTGGTATTCTTGTATGTGCGTTTATGTTTGGAGTAATGCATGGCACAAGGGGAATGATTTATGCCGCGTTCGCGGGTCTGTTTATCACAGCGCTTGTGTATGTTACCGAGTGCATTTATTTTGGTATGCTGCTCCATTTTCTAAATAATTTTACTTCGCTGCTTTTGTCATACCTTTCCGGCGGCGTAGAGTATATCGCGCTTTCGGTGATATTAGTTTTATTTGCATTAAGTGTATTTTTGCTCAAAAATACCAAATTGCTTGGTGATATAAGCAAAGCACTTACTACTTATAATAAAGATGATAAAAGGGAAGTTATAACTCCGCTTCTTATAATAGTTTTACTTGTTTCGGGGATTTTTATTTGAGGAATACTATGAATGACGATTTGTATTATATGAACGAGGCTGTAAAAGAGGCTCGCCTTGCCGCTGATATAGATGAAGTGCCTGTCGGCGCGATTGTGGTGCGCGACGGCGAAATAATTGCGCGCGCGCACAATCTGCGAGAAACCGAGAAAAACGCACTTTGCCACGCTGAAACCATGGCGGTTGACGCGGCATGTAAAGCGCTCGGCGGCTGGCGGCTTCCGCGTTGCACGCTTTACGTAACTCTTGAGCCGTGTCCAATGTGCGCAGGTGCTATTGTAAATAGCCGCATTGAGCGCGTGGTTTTTGGCGCATATGATAAACGCGCAGGCGCATTTGGTAGCGTGCTTGACCTTAATGCATATCCCTTAAATCACAAACCTGAAATCGTCGGCGGCGTGATGGAAGAAGAATGTCGCACCATGCTGCAGGAGTTTTTTAAGAGAAAGAGGTAAATTAAAGTTTAGGAAGGAACGAAGGTGTTCTTTCTTAAGAAGAAAGAACCAAAGAATAACTGTAAAGTTTTTAATAAGTAGCCATGGCTACAGACAATAACTTTTTACAAAAAGGTTTGGAGGTGTCGGAACCTTTCCTTAAAAGGTTCTGACATTATTTTTTCTGCAAAAAGGTAGGTGAGTGCATGGACAGAGTAATACTTCATTCGGATTTAAATTCCTTTTTTGCGTCGGTTGAGGCAGTGCTTAACCCTTCGCTAAGCGACTATCCGATGGCTGTTTGCGGTGACCCTGATAAGCGCCATGGAATTATACTTGCAAAAAACGAAAAAGCCAAAAAGTTTGGTGTTGCCACTGCCGAAACCATATGGGCGGCAAAGCAAAAGTGTCCCGCACTTGTTCTTGTTCCTCCGCACCATGAGTTGTACGAAAAATACTCACGCGAGGTCAATGAAATCTATCGTGAGTACACCGACCTTGTAGAGCCATTTGGAATCGATGAATCATGGCTTGATGTAAGCGGCAGCGAAAAGCTTTTCGGTGACGGCAAAACCATTGCTGAAACTTTGCGTACCCGTATCAAGCGCGAAACGGGACTCACTGTTTCTGTCGGAGTGTCATTTAACAAAACTTTTGCAAAGCTTGGCAGTGACTTGAAAAAGCCTGACGCGGTAAGCGTAATCGACCGTGAGCACTTTAAAGAAATAGTGTGGAAACTGCCGGTGCGCGACCTTTTGTATGTGGGCAGAAGTGCCGGAGCGGTGCTTGCCGATATGCGTATAAAGACAATCGGCGAGCTTGCTGCGACAAGTCCCGATTTCCTTGAATATAAACTCGGCAAACTCGGCAGAATGTTATATGCATACGCAAACGGCGAGGACAATGACGAGGTGCGCAGTGTGTACGATGAGCGCCAGATAAAAAGCGTAGGTAACGGCATAACATTTTCGCGTGACCTCTACGGCATGGACGACATCATGCAGGGACTTGATGCGGTGTGTGACCTTGCGGCGGCGCGTATGCGCGCAAAGCATGTTAAATGCACGACCGTGCAGCTTTCTATCAAAGACGAAAACTTTGTTACCGTTCAACGGCAGGCACCGCTTAAAGTGCCTACACAGCTTGCAAGGGAGCTGCGCGAGGCAAGCGCGGCTTTGCTTCGCACATCGTGGAATCCGCGGCTTGGCATCCGCTCGCTCACAGTCACCGGAACGGGGCTTATCCCCGAGGACTCGGCAGAGCAAATTAGTTTTTTTGACGATATAAAGGTTGACGAAAAAGAGGAGAAGCGCGAGCGCGTGATGGACGATATCCGCAAAAAGTTTGGTCACGGCTCAATTAAAAGTGCAGGAGCGATTGCAAATAATATCGGAATAGATGAATAAATGTTGCATTTTACGAATATTTATGCTATCATATTGAATTATAATTGGCAAATTCAAGGATTTATCTATGATTATCAAGTGGAAACTTAATTACCCTTGCTTTTCAGGCGACGAGCCGCGAAATGCGTATGTATATTTACCAAAAGAGGCACGTAAAAACACCGACCGCCGTTTTCCTGTGCTATATATGTTTGACGGTCACAATGTCTTTTTCGACTATGATGCAACCTACGGCAAATGCTGGGGAATGAAGGAGTATATGGATAAAACCAAAACTCCGATGATTATAGCAGCTATTGAATGTAACCACTCGCCACACGGCGGCAGGCTCTCCGAGTATTCGCCGTTTTCATTTTATAACTCGGCATTTGGCAACATCACGGGTCGCGGCGCAGATACAATGGATTGGCTTATCAATGTGTTTAAACCTGAAATTGACCGCCGCTTTCCCACGCTTCCCGACAGAGAGCATACATTTATTGCAGGCAGTTCAATGGGCGGACTTATGAGTCTTTACGCTGTTTGCGGATACAATCACATTTTTTCAAAGGCGGCATGCCTTTCTCCGTCAGTGTGGTTTGCGGCAAGGCAACTTGATGACTTTATTAAAGGAGCAAGTATAGCCGATGATACCGTGGTATATATGGACTACGGTGCGATAGAACTCGGCAACTATCAAAACATGGCGAAACGGCTTTCGAGAGTCGCTACTTTACTTGTTGACAAAAATGTAGATTTGTCATTCCGCATCATTCCAGGCGGCACACATAGCGAGGCGAGCTGGGAGCGGCAGATACCATACTTTATGAGAACATTACTCTACGAGGACAAATAAATGGAAACACAGTATATTAAGTTTTATTCAAATGCGCTTCAGCGTGATATGGAGTGCAAGCTTTACGGACACGGCGGCAGACCTGTGCTTTTTATCCCTTGTCAAGACGGCAGATTTTTCGATTTTGAAAACTTCAACATGACCGATACCTGGAGCCCTTGGATAAATTCAGGTGAGGTTATGGTGCTTTCTATTGATACCATTGATAAGGAAACGTGGTCTGACACCGTTACTCCCGCGTATGACCGCATCCGCCGCCACGAGGCTTGGATAAATTATATCGTTTACGAGGTTGTTCCAATGCTTCAGTCAATCACCCGTGAGAAAAACGGTTGGGATGGCGAACCCGGTATCATCACCTTTGGTTGCAGCCTTGGTGCAACTCACGCGGCAAATCTTTTTCTTCGTTTTCCTGATAAATTCTGCGGCACACTCGCACTCAGCGGAATTTATAATGCGGCATACGGCTTTGGCGACTATATGGACGAGGTTGTTTATGCAAACTCTCCCGTACACTATATTGAAAGCATGCCTTGGCATCATCCTTATGTTGAAAAGTACAACAATGGACGCGGTATTATCTGCGTAGGTACGGGCGCATGGGAGCAGGTCGAAACAACCTATCGTTTAAGAGAACTCTTTTGGCAAAAGGGAATCAACATCTGGGTTGACGTGTGGGGAAGTGACGTTAATCATGATTGGCCTTGGTGGCATAAGCAGGTTTCTTACTTTGTACCTAAACTTTTATACTAATACATAGAATCGAGAAAGAAAATGAAAAACTTTATCTTTATTTCGCCTAATTTCCCTACTAACTATTGGCAGTTCTGCAAGGAACTCAAAAACAACGGCTTAAATGTACTCGGCATCGGCGATGCGCCATACGAGGAGCTTACAAAGGAACTTCGCGACAGCCTTAACGATTACTACAAGGTTTCGAGCCTTGAGAATTATGACGAAGTTTACCGCGCAGTTGCTTTCTTCACGCACAAGTATGGAAGAATTGACTGGCTTGAGTCCAACAACGAGTATTGGCTTGAAAGGGATGCTGCACTCCGCACGGATTTTAATATTCAGAGCGGTTTTCAGGTAAGCGACATGGAGCGCATCAAGCACAAGTCAAAGATGAAGCACTACTATGAAAAGGTTGGCATACCGGTTGCACGCTACTACATGGTAAAAACTCTTGCAGGTTGCCGCTCGTTTATCAAAAAGGTTGGTTATCCCGTAGTTGTAAAGCCCGACAACGGCGTTGGCGCGGCGGCAACCTACAAGCTTAAGAATGATAGTGACCTCGTTGCCTTCTTTGAGAGCTATCCCAAGGAAGTGTCCTACATTATGGAGGAGTTTGTAAACGCACAGGTCAACTCCTACGACGCAATTATCGACTCAAACGGTGACCCCATTTTTGAAACCGGCAATGTAACCGTTGATTCGATTATGGATATCGTAAACAATCAGGACAACAGTATCTACTATATTCTCAAAGACCTTCCCGACGATACCCGCGCGGCAGGCAGAGCAACCGTTAAGAGCTTTGGCGTAAAGAGCCGCTTCGTTCACTTTGAATTCTTCCGCCTCACCGAGGACCAGGATGGACTCGGCAAAAAAGGTGACGTCGTTGCGCTTGAAGTAAATATGCGTCCTTGCGGCGGCTTTTCTCCCGATATGATGAACTTTGCAAACTCCACCAATGTGTATAAGATTTGGGCTGACATGATTGCTTATGACAGCACGATGTATCCCGAGGGCGAGCATTATTACTGCGCGTTTGCAGGTCGCCGCGACGGTAAGAATTTTGTTATGAGCCACGATGAACTCATGGCAAAGTACGGCGAAAATATGAAGATGGTCGAGCGTATTCCCGACGCACTTGCCGGCGCAATGGGCAACCAGATGTATGTTGCGACATTCTCCGCCAAGGAAGAAATGGACGCGTTCTATAAAGACGCAGTTGATTGTAAATAAATAAAAAGCTTGCGAATTTCGCAAGCTTTTTTACTTGTATTTTTTTCTGTACTGCTTCAGCGTTTCGCCGCTTACTTTTTCAAAGACCTTATAAAAATATGATGAATCGGTAAAGCCGAGTTCTTCAACAAGCATATCGGTTGAAATGTCCGGAGAATAGCGTATAAGCTCTTTTGCTTTTTTTATGCGGAGCTGCACCTTGTATTGTGCAGGCGAAAAGCCTGTTGTTTCTAAAAAAGCGCGGCGGAATGCGGTTTCGCTCATCATACACATTTTTGCAAGCGCAGATACGGATATCTCGTCTTTAAGGTGCTTGTCGAGATAATATATGGCAGGGAACACCTTGTTGCTGCTATCCTTTTTGATATCGGGCAGCCACATTTGCTTTGATACGGTTTCAAGCATTTCTGCAAAGGATTTTGCAATAGGAAAGGTGGGGTAAACGAGGTTTACCGAAGCGTCGGCGAGGTCAAGCATGTTTTCAATAATGCTTTCCGGAGTTTTTCCAAGCAATACGGTGGGATTGTCGGAAATGTAGTATTCATCGCCTTGCTCGTTGCAGAGCCTGAAGCTTACAAGCAGGCAGGCATAGCCGCCTTTTTCTATGCCGTATGCCTTTGCGCTATAGCGTATGCCAAGAGGGAGATACAAAAAACTACCTTTTTTAAACTCGTACTCGCCGCTTTCACACGTTAAAGTTATTCTTTCGCAGGATACATATATAAAGCAGTGACTCTTGCGAGGAGAGACGGAAAAATCACGCATTTCGTATTGTATAAAGCCCGTGACATAGAAAAACGCAAGTCCACGTGTCATTTTTTGCAGGGAGTAGTATTTTTTAGCCATAATTACACCTCCTTTTTTATTTTAACAGATTCAATAATCTATTTCAATATTTTTGCCGAAAACTACCTTTTTTGTCTTGAAAGTACCTCGACATAAAAAAAGGCGAATGATATAATTCTTCTGTAAAAATATTTTAATTCGGAGGCAAAAATGAAAAAACTGTTCACATTATTATTCTTTGCTCTCGTTTTTGTGTTTACGGCATTTGCAACCGAAACCGTCTACCTTGACGGTACAGGTGCAACTGTGGATGCGGAAACTGACTTTGCAACGGCTTTTGCCGCGCTTTCTGACGGCGGTACGCTTGTAGTTTGCGGCGATACCACGTTTGGTACCGACAGCACGGGCGTAACGCTTCCCGCGGCTAACGGAAAGGTTACAATAACCGGTGCAAACGGTGCAACTCTTACAATGGCGCGCTCACTGACAATTAACAGTGAGGTCGAGTTTAACAATATCAACTTCTGCGCGGCACATGCGTCAAACGGTAATATCATTGCAAACGGTAATCCCATTACCTTCGGCGAAAATGTAAATGTAACCGCTTCGGGCGGCAGATATCCCACAATTATCGGCGGTGCGGCAAGCGGCACTCTTACGTCCGATAGCCATGTTACCGTAAAGAGCGGTACTTTTTATGCAATTTACGGCGGTAACTTTGCAGGCACTTTCAACGGCAATTCCGTAGTGGATATTCTCGGCGGCACCGTTACAAGTACGGTTGCAGGCGGTAACCTGAACGGCAATTTCAAGGGCAGTGCGACAGTTAATATCGGCGGCGATGCAACTGTGAATTATAATAGTAGTACAAACATAGGTATCGTTGGCGGTACAATAGGCTCTTCTTCCTCTACTGCAACCGCATATACCTTCGAGGGCGATATTGCCGTAAATTATTTCGGCAATGCGCAGATTTATGCAAACTCTTATACTGCATCAAGATACGGTAACATCACTACCACCGGCAACATTACTTTCACTGTATCCGAAAATGCGGAAATCAAGCGTCAAACATACGTCGGCGGCTATTTTGGCAATGTTAACGGTGACATTAAGGTTGTTTTCAAAGATAATGCTAAAGCCGGTTTGTCAGATGCCACCAAGTTTGTGTGTGCAGGCGCATACAGTGGCGATGTAAACGGCAATTGCACTGTTGAAATATATGATAATACCTGTGTTTACGGCCCGGTTTTTGCCGGCTGCTATGACGGTGATGTAAACGGCAACTGCTCTCTTACAATGAACGGCGGCAAGGTGACCTCGACATTTTCATCTACATCGCGTACCGGCTCGACAAGCGGTACACGCTCGATGGTTATTAAAAACGGTACAATTGGTGGCGAAATCAAGGGCGATGTTACAATCGCGCTTGATGCAGACAGCAGCGTTAAAATCAATACCTGCTCGGGCACCGTTACCGCAATTGCACCTGAGGGATATGAGGTATCCGTAACCGATAATGTTTACACAGCAGTTAAGGTTGAAACTCCCGTAGAACCTGAAGTTATCCCCACGACCGTTTATGTAAACGGTACGGGAGCAGACGGCGCATATACAGATATTCTTTCGGCTGCAACTGCACTTAAAAACGGCGGTGATATCATTATTGTAGGTGATACAGATATCACTTCCGCAACCGTTCTTCCTGCAGGTATTGCGCTCAACATCACTGCGCAGAACAATGCAGTGTTAAATCTCGGCGCACGTCTTACTCTTGGCGGCGAAACTACATTTGATAATATTACTATCAACAATGCATCGACCTCATATCAGCTTATCGTTGCGGCAGGTAACTCCGTAACTATGGGAGAGGGCGTTGTAACAACTACAAACGGCACAGCACTTGTTTATCCTGCAATTATCGGCGGTAATTATGACACCGCTTGTACTGTGGGCAGCCATATCACAGTTAAGGGTGGTACATGGCGCAACATCTACGGCGCAAACTACAATGGTGCATTTACCGGCAACTCCACTGTCGACTTTATAGGCGGTACAGTGCTTGTGACTCTTTCGGGCGGCTCCTATTCGGGCGACTACGAGGGAATTGCAACTCTTAACATCGGCGGCACTGCTACGGTTGAATATAACACCATCAGCGGCAGTGCACTCGGCGTTATAGGCGGTAACGTAGGTGCTAACAACGGTACAGCACGCACCTTTAACGGCAAAATCAACATCAATATCGGCGGTGATGCGACAGTACATTCACTTGTAATCGGCTCCGCAATAATGAACAATATCACCACCACGGCAGATATAAATATCGACATCTTTGGCAACGCACACATCAATCGCAATATTTACGCAGGTGGTTGGCTTGGACAAACAACTACCGAAAACGGTATCACCTTGACTCTCCGTGAGAACTCAACATATACAAATCCCAACGGTTCCGTTTATATCTGTGCAGGCGCACAGAGCGGCACCGTCACAGGTGATGTAAAGGTTGTTGTAAAGGACAATGCAAATGTTGCAGGTAATATTTACGGCGGCGGCTACAGTGGCAGTGTTGTAGGTAATTCCACCGCAGAAATATACGGCGGTACTGTAAACGTAAACTTTACTGCAGGCTCGCGCAGCGGCAACATCAGCGGCGATACCACGGCAAATGCTTACGGCGGAACAATCGGCTTTGATGCATCGGGCAATTACGGAATTACAGGTAACGGCGGCACAAACGGTACTGTAAGCGGTACCGCATACATAACCCTTGACGGCGCAACTCTTGCAGGTGATGTAGAAGCAGGTGCTGAAAAGTATGAAATTACTCTTAAGAGCGGCAATACAAGCGGCACAAACGATACCGTAAAAATTGATTTAAGCGGCGATAAGGCACTTGACATTGGCGGCAGTGTTACCGCAAGCGATTTTGTAGGCGGCGGCACCGTTACACTCGCGGCAGACGGCAGTGTTACTACAGACAAGATGAGCGGAGAAACAACTCTCGTTATTGACGGTGCTCCTACTCATAAGCAGACATATATCACTATAAAAGACAATGCAACCGAAGCGGTTGTAAATTATACATCCGCATACGAAACTGATGTTCTTGAAAAGTCGGTTGGCGATACCGTTACATACACACTCCGCTACACTGACCGCTTTGATACGACTCATGTAAAGGTTTATTACTATAATCCTCTTGGAACAGATAAGACACAGCCCAAGATAGTAATGACAAAGGGGCTTGCAAGTGAGGCTGACCGCGTTTCCGTTACACTTGCTAAAACCACAGAGGACGGCCGCGGCGTAGCTGAAGCGGACCTCACACCCGGACTTTACTATTACAAGGTTTACTACAACGGCGCAAGCGACTATGACCTCAAGTATTTCTATGTAAGCGGCAAGGCAGAAACACTCACTTACGAGTGTGCGCTTGAGCCTTTGGTAGAAAACTCATACATGGAAAACTGTACCGCAATTACTACAGACGAGGTTCTTAAACTCTTTGGTACAGACGGTCTTGTCGGTTACACCGAAGCTGAAACGCTTGCAACACACATGACGAGACGCGCATTTCTTACTAATGCCGAAATCTGTGACTATGTTGCAACTCTTGATGCAAGAAGCGAATATCTCCATGTTTTCTATCCTTTTGAAACAAGCGAAATGGGCAACGAGTGGCCTGTGATGGTATTCACTAAGGACACCGTGGCAGATGGAGCAAGCTTTGACGAGGTTGCAGCGGCTATTCGCGCGGCAGGCGAGCGCGAAATCCTTATGATTACAGCGGGCGTACACGGTAACGAGCCTGCAGGTCCTGAGGGCGCACTCTTCCTTGCAAGCGAGCTTTGCTCGGGGTACGGCGATGAGGTGCTTGACCACTTCGGTGCAATTGTAATGATGCCCGTGGTCAGCGTTGATAACAACCAGCGCTTCAAGAGACTCACCGCAGACGGCATCAATCCCAACCGTGACCTTGTTGCACTTTATCTCCCGTCTACACAGCATCAGGTTTATGTTTACAAGAGCTTTATGCCCACTATCACTATCGACTGTCACGAGGACAGCGGCACACTTGCCGCAGATGAAAGCGATTATTCAATCGAGAATATGGACGACATTTGCATCCGCTACTCGGGAATTCAAAACTCTCCTCTTTATGATGTGAACGCATTCGCTGACAAAACCGATAGTTTACTTTCGCAAAAGGGAATTGAGATTATGCTCGATGCAATTGAATCAACAAGAGCATACGGACTTCGCCCGAGCATTTACTATTCCGAGCAGTCTGCTCCCGTAAGCTCTACAAATTACCCTTCTCTCCGCGGCTCATACGGCTTTATTGTAGAAACCATGCGACTCTGGTCGGGTAAGCCAAGACATGAGCGCGCAGTATTTGCGATGAAGACCGCGCTTAAGTCGCTTATCGCGGAGTTTATTGAGGCAGACGGCGCAATAGCGGCAGAGGTTTATGCAGCACGCGAAAGAATGGAAGCAAATACAAAGTTTGATGATAGTTTCGCATTTGCCACAAAGACCTCAAAGAGCGGAAATGCACTCCTGACTATGCCGCGTCCCACTATTTATGTTGACGGTACATATAAGGACGAAAGCAATACAAAGAACTTCAGCTTCTTTGACACCGTTTCTGCTCTTCGCACACTGCCTACGGCATATGTAGTTCCGGCGGATGCAGAAAACATCGACAAGGTTCTTTCGCTTCTTGATATGCACGGAATTTCATATACACGCCTTGCAAACAACGCAACACTTACACTTCGCAAGTATGAGGGCGTTGCCAGTGCGCTTACTTCATCGGCGGCGGTAACCATGGCAGAAGCTGAAGAGGTAACGTTTGAAAACGGCGCGTATGTCGTAATGATGAACACATCAGACGCATATCTTGCAGCATATCTCTTTGAGCCGGACTCCTGTAAATATGTAAACGCAGAAGAAACAGCCGTAAGCCTGACTCATATGGGATATATCACTGAAGGTGACCTTTACCGTGCTGAAATCGACGATATGCCCACAGTTATCGCAGATATGCTTTATGTTGAGGGCGATGTTAACGGCGACGGCAAGGTTGACATTTCGGATGTAATGCAGGCGCTTCGCGAGTGCTTAAACGAGAATGGCAGCTTGCTTGACGTAATTAGAATTTTGAAAATAGCAGTGAGGTAAAATGAAAAACACAGAACAGTTTATTAAAGAGTTTATTGACTCGGGAAGAGCAGGGGATATTTCCGTTGTGATTGGTAATCGCGCAGGAGAAACGTACCGCTTTTTCCATTCTAACCGCGGCGATGTCTTGAACGGTCAGACAATTTATGACATGATGTCAGTGTCCAAAATCATGGCAACAACACCGCTTTTCTATATGGCTATGGACGAGGGACTTGTAAGCCCTGATGACCTTTTGGGCAAGTATTTTCCCGAAGCGCCTGCAGATAAAAAAGATTTGCCTCTTTGGATGCTCCTTTCGCACCAAACCGGTATGGGCAGATACGTAAATCCCGAGTATTTTCCGCCTCACCGCCGTCAGGATTGTGTCAACTTCCAACTTTCACATCCACTCTTGTTTGAGCCGGGAACCGATTACTTTTACTCATGCAGTGCGTTTATAATCCTTGGTATTTTGCTTGAGCGCATCTACAATAAGCCGCTTGACTTATTGTTTGATGACAGAATCGTTAGACCGCTCGGAATGAAGAATACAATGTTCAATCATCCGGAGGATGAAAACATCGTGCGTTGTACCCGTAAAGCGTATGAGGGTAATAACAAGTGTTCGGACGATAACTGCCGCCGCCTTTACGGAGTAAGCGGCAATGCAGGCGTTTTCTCCTGCATTGACGATATGGCGATATTTGCAAGGTCACTCCTTAACCGCCATGCACCGCTTATCAGCGAAGAAACGTTTGCAAAAGGTACAAAGGACTATGGTCCGCATCTGACATTTGGTAGAGCGCTTGGATATGTCTATGTTGACGGGCGTTACAAGCAGGGCGGCGGACTTTATTCAAACGGCAGCGTTGGTCACACAGGTTTCAGCGGCACCGAGTGCTATGCTGATTTTGAAAAGGACCTTTTTGTGGTATCTCTTTCAAACACTGCATATTATGCGGCAAGAAATAAAAAGGATTGCAGCGCCGAGTGCGCCGCCTTCCGCGAAGGCTTGCACAAGGCAATGGCAAAAGATTTGAATATTTAAAACAATAGTCCGCCGAAAGGCGGACTATTTCATTGCCTTTTATAAAAACTTATGTTAGAATATAAAAAAACAATGCAAAGAGGCACATTATGGACTCACTTTTATTTGCAATAAACGCGGTTGCACCTATTATAATGATGGTGGCAATCGGTTACTTTTTAAAGAAAATCGGATTTATCGGCGCAGATTTTGCAAAGACGGCAAACAGAACAGTTTTTCATTTGTTTTTGCCTGCAATGCTTTTCCTCAATGTATACAAGATTGAAAATATCGGCGGCATGGATTTCAGCTTTGTTATTTATGCAGCGGTCGTACTTGTTGCGGTATTCCTTTTGGCGATTCCTGCGGTTTTGGTATTGACTAAAGAGCCATCGCGCCGCGGAGTGCTGCTGCAGGCATCGTTTCGTTCAAACTATGCACTTGTCGGTATACCGCTTGCAAAATCGCTTTTTGGTGACGAGGGCGTTGCCATTGCAACATTGCTTTCGGCGGTTTTTATCCCGATGCTCAATATTCTTGCTGTAATCAGCCTTTCTGTTTTTAGCGACAAGGGAAAGCCAAGTATTAAAAAGATACTTTTAGATATCATTAAAAATCCTCTGATTGAAAGTATTGTCGTCGGGCTTTTGGTGCTCGGCATACGTGCGCTTTTCGTAAAATACGGTATATCTTTCCGATTTAGTGATATCACGCCGATATACTCTGTGCTTGGATATCTTTCGGGCGTGGCAACGCCGCTTGCGCTCATAGTGCTTGGCGCACAGTTTGAGTTTTCGGCCGTTGCACAGATGAAAAAAGAGATAATCTTTGGCACACTTATGCGCACCGCGATCGTACCCTGTCTTGGTATCGGCGTTGCGTATTTCGTATTTGGCAGTCACTTTGGCGGAGCGCATTTTTCCGCATTTGTAGCCGCGTTTGCAACACCCGTTGCGGTTTCAAGCGTGCCAATGGCGCAGGAAATGGGCGGCGATACCACGCTTGCAGGACAGATGGTGGTGTGGTCAACTCTTTTTTCAGTGATATCAGTGTTCACCGCATCTTTTTTGCTAAAATCAGCAGGAGTATTTTAGGAGAATAAAATGACAAACGAGCAAAGACTTAAAAATCTATCGGTTCCTACGCATCAAATAGATGTGGTGCTTGATACCGATGCGTACAATGAGATTGACGACCAGTTTGCTATAGCGTATCTTTTAAAAAACAGCGATAAGCTGAAAATAAAGGCTATATACGCGGCACCTTTTCACAACGAAAGGTCAAGCGGTCCGTGCGACGGCATGATAAAAAGCTATGAGGAAATTTTCAAGGTGCTTGACCTTATGGATAAAAAGGCAAGTGTTATCAACGGCTCACCGAAATTCTTGCCGAACGAGAAAACTCCCGTTATTTCTGATGCCGCAAGTCACCTTGCGCGTACTGCTATGGAGTATTCGCCTGAAAATCCGCTTTATGTAGTGGCAATCGGCGCAATAACCAATATCGCATCTGCGATTTTGCAAAAGCCCGAAATTACCGAAAATATCGTTGTAGTATGGCTTGGCTCAAATGCATTGCATTATCACGATACAATGGAGTTTAATTTAAAGCAGGATATTGCAGCTGCAAGGGTGGTGATTTCAAGCGGAGTGCCGTTGGTTTTACTACCTTGTATGGGTGTTGTAAGTGCATTTACAACTTCACGCTATGAACTTGAGCGTTGGTTACTTGGTAAGAATAAACTTGCCACATATCTCGCCGAAAATACTATTGCTGCGGCAGAGAGTTATGCTGCCGGCAGACCGTGGACTCGCGTTATATGGGACGTAACCGCCGTAGCATGGTTGCTTAATGACAACAACCGCTTTATGTGCTCGCGCATGGTGGACCTTCCGCTACCTTCGTATGACCACAAATATGAAGAAAACGGCAAAACGTATCCCGTGAGATACGTCTACCATATATGGCGTGACAACCTTATGCAGGATTTGTTTGAAAAATTGACAAAAAAGAACTTGTGAGAGTTCTTTTTTTCTACAAAAAAACACTTGCTTTTCTTTTCTTTTGGTGTTATGCTATGTAAGGCTTAAATTTTAATAAAAGGAAGCGATTTTTTGAATATTCTACTTTCAGTATCTATAGCACTGCTTGTTGGTCTTATGATGACCAGAGCATTCAAGCCGCTTAAACTTCCTGCAGTAACCGCATATCTCATCGCAGGTGTGCTTATCGGCCCTTATTGCCTTGGCGCTCTTGGCATTGATGGGCTCGGATTTAACACGCACGACTCTGTTGCCGCACTTGGGCTTATCTCCGAGGTTGCACTTGGATTTATTGCCTTTTCCATCGGTAATGAGTTCAGAGTGGAAGAACTTAAGAAAACGGGTAAGCAGGCGCTTGTAATCGGCATTTTTCAGGCACTTGTGGCAACCCTCTTTGTGGACCTTGCGCTCTACGGCGTGCATTTGCTCATGCCAGACAAGCTTTCGGTTCCGCAGCTTCTCACCCTCGGCGCTATTGCAACAGCGACTGCACCTGCGGCAACACTTATGGTTGTTCGCCAGTATAAGGCAAACGGTCCGCTTACAAAACTGCTTCTTCCCATAGTTGCACTTGACGACGCGGTAGGTCTTATCGTTTTTGCAGTATCCTTCGGCGTTGCAAAAACTCTTATCAGCGGTCAGGTTGATATGATTTCAATCATTGTAAATCCCATTGT
>JAZNOM010000055.1:0-6854 GCA_045580835.1 Eubacteriales bacterium | reverse complement strand
CTTCAGGTGCTTGGAGTTAAGCTCCTTCCGCACAAGCTCGTTATGAAAATCTGGATGAAACAACAAAAGCATTAAAGAAAGTCCCAAGCCGCATATGCGGTTTGGGACTTCTTTTATTTCGAAATATTTTTTAATATGATTATAACATCAAGAATTGTAAACTTTCCGTCACCGCTGACATCAAGATAAAACCTTTTACTAAAATCTCCGTCAAGCAACATTTGAAGAGAAAGAATAGCATCTTTTACGGTAATATCTTCATCACCGTCTGCATCACCAGTACCGCCGTTATAGCGATATTCAAGCGCCTCGAGAACGCGGGCATTAAGCTTGTCATACGAAAGGATGCTGAGGTGCTGCGAGTCTGCAAAGACCTCAAAATTAACGGTTGTACCGTCAGAAAGGAAGCCTTTAAACGTTCCGTCTTCATTCATTACAATACCAAATCCGTCAACAAGTGTAATCCACTTTGAGTTTTTCTCTGCGTACTCTGCCCAAAGACGGTTCATATCACGCACTTTTTCCGCATACGCTTCATATCTGCCGGGCTGATACCACTCGGTTATGAGGATAACCTCAAGGTCAGGATTGGCTTTTTTCATTATATTAATAGTGTCCGAAAGATATTTTAGCGTTGCGGTGTTCTCGCGCAATGCAAGGTCATTGGAGCCTGACATGATGATAACAGTATCGGCGTCATATGTGGTAAGCTCTTCGGCGATAGTATACCAAAAAGCTGTTGTAGAGCCGCCTATGCCGAGATTCATTACTTTGCCGTAGTCTCCGAGAACATGGTGAGCATGGAACCACCGCCCCATATGTGAATGACCAAAAATAATGATATCCGCCTTATCCGGAGTTGTGATATCCGAAGTCTTAAAATTCAAAATTGTGTTGCCTGCCGCTTCTGAAAATACTCCGACACCTGTACCTGTAAGGGGAGAGGAATCGGTATACTTTATAAGGCACTTGTCAAGGAAGTAGCCGTAAACTGTTTCACCGTCATACACCGCACGGATATCACCTATTCCCCACCAGCTTGTACCGTGGAGATATTGCGTTTTTTTCAGAACGGTCTCTTCGCCGTCAACAACTTTGATAAGATAGAGGTATTTATCAGAGGAGTAAGCAAGTTTATAATACGAATCCTGCTCTTTTGCAAACACAAGACCAACCTTGCCGCTCGCAGGAGTAAACACCTGCGCCTGCACTGTTCCGGTTTTTTGAGAAGCCTTATAAACGGCAACAGAATCTGCTTCGGTTGAATCAAGGCGTACTGTGCCATTCTGCGAAAAGCCGCCGGAAGTCGCGGTAAAGTCGCTTTCCTCTGTTAAAGCAGGAAGCGTGTAAACCTTAAGGTTGTCAAAAGAAACATTGCGGTTGTCAAGGCCGTCAACAATTTTTGTATACGCAAAAAGACCTACCGAACCCTTTGCCCACGAGTTGTCAATCTGTGTCCATCCCCAAAGCTCCATGCCGCTATTGATATCGGTAAGAGTGGTAGTAATAACATCACCACGAACAGCTATGCGTATATGAATATCTGTACCGTGATGTAAAAGCTGCTTTGAAGCACTAAAAATAGAAGTTGATTTTCCGTCAGCGGATGAGGTACGGATTCCTGTAATATAACCGTTAGTTCCTACCATTGAAAGATAGCCGCAATGACCGTGATTCTGGTCACAAACGCTACCAAGATCAGCACGCGCTACAAGCCCTGTCGCTCCTTGTGAGTTGAGCATATCAACCTCTACAATATAGTCAGAAAGCGAGGTTATTGCCGTATCACCTGTGTAGATGATGAATGAGTTTGTATTGCTTGAATAATCGGTAAGGCGTAAAGTTCCGTCAACAACGCCCCATATTCCGCGATACTGGGTAAAATCTGCAATTGAAGTCGCATCATCAAAGGTGTTTTGATAAACCAATACAGCGCCGTCATCAGAAATCGACTCTACCGGAACTGCCGCCGCAACGCCAATGGTGAGCAAAGCAAAAGTCAAAAGGACAACTAAAAGCTTTTTCATACTTACCTCCTCAAGGTTTTGGGTTTCTGATTTTATTATAAATTATGTCAGTTAAACACACAATACAAAAAATTATACTGTTGGTGTAAAAACCAAAAAACGGCAGTCGCATACGGACTGCCGTTTTTTTATCTTCTTCTGTAGTGGCGGTTGCGGCGGCGCGCACGAAGCACGGCACCAAGAACAAAATATCCTATTGTCAGCACCACAAGTGCTATAACCGTTACAATAAAAAACGTACTTGTGGTAAAGCTTTCAATCTTATCAAGCACAACCAGAAACTCGCTTCTTGAAACCGAGTTTTTGGTAACGAGGTCAACGCTGCCAAGCAGTACGTCGTCCTTTGAAACAGTGTAACTGCCTACCTTTTGCCCCTCGGTTACGGGAGCATCAAGCGACTCAACGTCGAGTCGGTAAGAATATGTAAGGTCGGCAGAAAGGTCTACCGAATAAGGCAAATAAAGCGTAAGCGACTGTGCAGGTACAAGCGTTACATAGTCGGCGTCAGTAGAAAGATTTACGGGTATCTCCGAAACGATGCCCGAGGTTTTGATAACCTCCACATAGCCGTAATCATTAAGCGCCTTTGTTGCAAGCTCGCTTGTGAGCAGATACGCACTGTTGCGCTCGTTAATCTCTTTACCGCCGAGAACCACTATCACATACGAAAGTTCCTCACCGCGTACTGCACTTGCGGCATAATTGCCCGACGAGGGCGTCATGCCCGAGTTTATACCGATAACACGCGAGTCGTGATAGCGGTAGCTGGTGCTTGAATTGTATTTAAGCCCGTTTTCGTTGTAAATTACAAGTTGTCCCTGCTTGTTTGATGCGGGAATTGTGTAGCTTACCGCATTTGAAATGCCAACGAGAAAGTCAATTTTGTAAAACTCGGTGGCAATTTTAAGAGAGTCGTTGGCAGTAGTCACCATACCCTCTGCATCAAGCCCCGTTTGGTTTACATAGTAGGTGTCTTTCATGCCAAGGGAGTTGGCTTTTTTGTTCATATACTCTATAAACTGTGAAACGCTGTCGTCCGCGCCGTTCATCGCCGCGTAGCAAAGCATATATGCGCTGTCATTTGCGCCGCGCATAAGCAGTCCGCAGAAAAGGTCGCGTATTTTTACAACCTCTCCGATGTAATAGCCGACATATCTGCCCGAAACATACGCACCGTTTTCGTTATAAATCATTCTTCCCTCAACAGTTATCGTTTCGTCAAGTCTGTCAGAGAGCAATTCATAAGCACAAACGGCGGTCATCATCTTTGTAAACGATGCCGTTGGCAGTACCTTATCCGCGTTGTAGCTGAAAACTACGGTATCATTTTCGATATTGTAAATCGCCGCCGATGCAACGCTGCTGATGGTTTTATCATCCTCGGATATCGCATCAAGAGATGTGGCAAGCGCACCGAGCGTTAAAAGCAAAACAAGCGCTGCCGCAGTTATTATTTTTACTAAATGGCGCACTCTGCCGCCCCCTTACTTTTTAAAAAATTCCAACGCGCGCGCGCAGTCGCGCTCAACCTCGTATCGAAGCGCGTCTACACTGTCAAAGCGCATCTCACCGCGCCCCTTGCCGTGAAGCTCAACCTTGACGGTCTTGCCGTAAAGGTCGCCGTCAAAGCCGATAATATGAGTTTCAAGATTAATACTTTCGGTGTCCTCAACCGTCGGGCGCACTCCGAGATTTGAAACCGAAATATACTCTTTTCCGTCAACAAACGTCTTTGTGTAGTAAATGCCGCGCGCAAGCGGTGTGCGTGTCTTTTCGATTTGCTGATTAATCGTAGGCAAGCCAAGCTTTCGTCCAAGCTCTTTGCCGTGAAGTACCTCGGCACGGATATAGTACGGAAAAGTGAGCAGTGCGTTAGCACTCTCGATATTGCCGTCGCGCAAAAGCGCGCGGATTCGCGTGGAGCTGACTCCCTCACCGAAATACTCTACCTTTTCGGTAATGCCACACTCCATAGAACACTCTGCCGCCAGTTTTTGCAGCATATCAGAATTCCCTGCGGCGCGCGCGCCAAAGCGGTAATTGTACCCTGCAAAAACGGCTTTTGCACCGAGTTTTTCTTTAAGTTCACCAAAAACAAACTCCTCGGGAGTCAAGCCGCAAATCTCATCAAAATCGTAAACATACGCAAAGTTTACGCCGAGTTTTTCAATCTCGCAAAGTCTGTCGCAAAGCGGCAGAATTTCGGCAGCACCGTGTGGTGATGACGAAAAAAGAAGCACCGAGGTAGGTATTCCTCGCTCGGTGCCTTTATTTTTTGCCGCAGAAATGATACGCCGATGTCCCATGTGTACACCGTCGAACATACCAAGCGCAACACTTGCACCGCCCGTGGCGGAGCATGGTGCCAAAGAAACGGTTTTCACGCTTTACACTCCAAGATATTCGCGAACAAGCGTATTGAGAAGCTTGTCCCTGTCAATCTTGCGGATAAGTCCGCGTGCGCCGTTGTAGTTTGTAATATAGGTCGGGTCCTCGGAAAGGATGTAGCCGACAATCTGATTTATCGGGTCATATCCCTTTTCGCTGAGCGCCTTGTACACCTCAAGCAAAATCGCCTTGGTGCCGTCATCGTTGAGGTCAACTTTTGAGAAAACCTGTGTGTCCTGTTTCTTGTTCTTATCCAAAATCATAGTACGTACCGCCTTTCGGATAGTGTTGTATATATTATTATATATTAAAATAAAGTTTCATGCAAGAGTTTTTTATCATAAAGCCGTACATGCATACCAAAAAGCAATATGTATACACAGCAACGCTATATCAAAAACCGTGCTTTCAATTCCACGGCGAATATCAGGGCTTCTTCGCAACAGAACAAAGGGAGTTCTGAATAAGAATAACTTGGAACATATACAATAATATGCAACTGCCGCAATCTGCAAAAGGCATAAAACCGCAGAAAAAGCGTACACATAAGAGTCTGCCCACTTTAAACATCCAAAGCACAATGAAAATAAGAAAAATGCAATTGTCGCAAAAAGCAAAGCGGCGTTTAAAAAATATCCCAAACCCAAGTCGCCATCACGGTGTAGCTTTTGGTATAGCCAATAGTTAACAAAACCTTTTTCGTTCTTTCGTATGTATGTTTTGCTGTGCTTGTTATACAGTAAAAAATCCGATACTCCCATACGAAAAAGGAAATAAATCAATATGCTGTAAAGCGAATAAACAATGCTTAATAGATATGTCATAGATCCTCCTTGGATTATTTACCGATATTGCTTTTAGCAGTTGTGATTGATTTTATAAGCAAAAATCTTATAGTAGAACATTTACGACTAAGAGTTTTATAATACTCTTCATCAACATATTCACTTTTATAAAGCATTTCAAGCCATTTGGAAGTTTCGTTTGCTTCTTTAAGAGATATTTCAAGCTTTGCTATAAAATCAGCACGACCGTGAGCATATTTACTTTCGGCAATGTTTGCACAAATACTTGTTGCGCTCCTACTGATTTGATTTGATATAACAGTTTCATGCCGTTTTTGTAATTCTTTTTTCAGTTTCAAGACTTCAACCGACAATTCCATGGATAACTCGCTAAGTTTATCCTCTTTCATAGTCGACACCTCTTTTCATAGAATATCATATCACAACCATGCTTTAATATCAACTATTCTTCCGTTTGCGCGAAGCGCAACTTCGTTTGGCGTAGCCAACATCGTTGCGAAGCACATCGTTTACGGCGTAGGCCGTAACATCGTTTATTTGTGTCCGCAAGCGGACAATGATGTTTTCGCTACGCGAAAAATGATGTTGACCGTTGGTCAAACGATGTTGTGCCCTACGGACACAAATGAAAAATCCGAAAGCAATGCTTTTGGATTTTTGGGTGTTGCAACAAAATCTATGTAATATTTACCATTCGACAATATATTTACAATCAAAAATCAACTGCAATTCAGCACACTGAGTGGATAGTATGACTCCGTTTGCGCGAAGCGCAACTTCGTTTGGCGAAGCCAACATCGTTGCGAAGCACATCGTTTACGGCGTAAGCCGTAACATCGTTTATTTGTGTCCGCAAGCGGACAATGATGTTTTCGCTACGCGAAAAATGATGTTGACCGTTGGTCAAACGATATTGTGCCCTACGGACACAAATGAAAAATCCGAAAGCAATGCTTTCGGATTTTTGGCTGGGATGGCTGGGTTCGAACCAGCGAAATGCCAGAGTCAAAGTCTGGTGCCTTACCACTTGGCTACACCCCAATATTACCGTAATATTTTACCACAACAAAACCGCTATGTCAATATTACGGTAGGTTATTTATCTGTAAAAATTCTCTCTGTCCGCACGCTGGAAGAAAAAGCCCTCGCTTTTGGACAGCAAAACTTCAAACTTATCGCCTGCAATAAGCAAATGCTCCAAAAACTCAACATGGATTGAACGGAACAGCTTTGCAAGCGTTTCGGTTGTAGTCAAATCGTCTGTTGACGGAACAATGCTTCCGTTGGGATGATTATGCGAAACCAGCGCCATTGATGCATTTGTACGAATGCAGTGTTCCGCAATTCTGCGGGTATCAAGATGCACTTGATTTACAGTACCTTCGCTAAGATTTACTATATCAATTATATGCCAAGAATTATCCAATAAAACAAGATATGCAATTTCTTTTGTAATTCCTGCATACCGTTTTATCATAAGCCTGCCTAGTTTGCTTATGCTATCATACTTTTCGGAGGTGTCAACCTCGCTTGTTGCCTTTGTCCATACCGCAGGAACAAGTTTTAGCAATGTCGCAGTATGCTCGCTTACGCCGTCCACCTTGCAAAGCTCCTCAATCGGTGCTTCAAACAC
>JAZNOM010000054.1:0-20319 GCA_045580835.1 Eubacteriales bacterium | reverse complement strand
GAGCCGCTTTGCAACAGTGCGGTTATTGATATTATTTCAGAAGCACTTGAGAAAGCTGGTATTGAATTTGCCGCTCATATTACATCAAACGGTTATTTGTTTGATGAAGCAACCGCTTGCAAAGCCGCTAAAAAATGGAATATCAAGGCGGCACAGATTACACTGGACGGCACAGAAAAAATATATAACGATACTAAAGCGTATATATACAACGATGATAACGCTTTCAAAACCGTTACGGACAATATAGAGGAACTTTTGAAAAACGGAATTAAAGTATCCATTCGCGTAAATATGGGTGCTCATAATAAGGAGGACTTATACAGCCTTGTAGATTGGGTGTCCGAGAGATATAAGGAATATGATAATATTACTATGTATCCGCGCGTAATAATGGAATATGACGAGCACAAAGCCAGAAATATTATAGATGCAAAAGATGTGTTGGCACTGGAAGAGTATTGCAAAGAAAAGAAACTTTTGTCTGCACCAAAATTTATAAAAGTAGGGATAAAGTCAAACTTTTGCATGGCAGATACCGATAACGGAATCACAGTGCTTCCTGACGGTCGTATCGGTAAGTGTGAGCATTGCATCGAAAAAGACAGTATAGGTGATATATATAACGGAATCACTGATATTCAGCTGGCGGAAAGCTTTAAGAAGAAACTGAATTCTAAAGAACTTTGTAAAGGTTGCGCTCTGTACCCCGGTTGCATCAGACTTGAAAAATGTCCTGATGTAGCGGCTTGGCCTTGCGATGATGCGTTTCTTATGGTTGAAAATGCACACATGACAAGAAACTTAAAATACACTTACAAGAAATTAAAGGAGAGCAAATAGCTCTCCTTTTTCACATAGAATTTTCACAAATTTCCTTTTTTTAATAGTTTTATGTGGTATACTATATTAGAAATAGTTTGATTAGCAGGTGAAAGATGGTAAAAGCAGAGAACAAAAAGAAAGCAGGGAATGCATTGCTTCGCTTTGTGCAAGGGGTATTACTTGGCGGAAGCGGAGTTTTGCCCGGAGTAAGCGGCGGAGTGCTTTGCGTTGTGTTTGGAATATACAAGCCGCTAATGGAGGTGCTTGCATCTCCTTTTAAAAAGATAAAAGATTATTGGAAAATGCTGATTCCCGTAGGGCTTGGCGCGCTTGCAGGACTTGTGCTGATAGTTAACGTGCTTGGAGCGGTGATGGAGAATTACAAAAGCCTTGCCGAATGTGTTTTCGTTGGGTTGATACTTGGAACTTTACCTGCACTTGTTCGCAGTGCGGGTAAGGAGAAGAGAACCGCCGGCTCATACGTTGCTTTTTTTGCAAGCTTTATACTTTTGTTCTCTTTGCTTGCTTATCTCAAGTATTTTTCCGCGTTTATTGTTGCTCCGTCATTTTTCTGGTTTATGGGAGCAGGAGTGGTGTTTGGAATAAGCGTGGTACTTCCGGGACTCAGCGCGTATACGATTTTAGAGTTCTTTGGGCTTTTCAAGCCTCTTATAAACGGCGCGCAGAATTTTGATTTGGGTGTGCTCGTGCCGGTTTGCATAGGCGGCGCGGCGGCGCTGATTTTGCTTTCAAAGTTTATCAGTATACTCTACGAAAAGAAGTTTTCGATAATGTCGCATATTATAATCGGAGTTGTAGTTGCAACCACGATTCCGCTTATACCGACGCATTTTGAAAGTTTCGCATCGCTTGCGTTGCAGCTTGCATTGATTGCATGCGGCTTTTCCGTGGCACTCGCGTTTGACTATTTTGACAAAAAGATAAACTAAAAAGAGCCGAAAGGCTCTTTTTTTATTCTTGTTTGCATAAAATCAAACAAGGGGTGATTATGTGGACAGAAACAACAGGTTTGAAATAACCGCTTTGATAGTTCTTTCCCTTATGCTTGTCAGCGTTTTTGTACTGTCGATAAACATGTACGACGATATTGCGACCAATACCGAGGAAGGCGCGCTTGCCGTTTTTGCAGGGGCGGTGCGTGATTTTTTGGACGAAAATGATGCGGTGGCGGCGTTTTTCGGCTTTGAGGAAAATGAAGTTGAAGCAATTGAAAGTATTGATGTAGCAAAGGAAGCCGCCGCGTACATTGAGCGGTATAACGGAATTTATGCGGATAATAAGTAGAGCGGTATATATTTTCACCTGTGTTTTGCCGCCGATATTGTTTTGCATTACGGCAGGGGAGCTGATGTTGCCGATGGCTGTGGCGGTGCTTTTACATGAGTGCGCACATCTTGCAATGCTCAAACTTTTGGGCGGCAAAATGCAAAAATTCACTCCCGCTCCTTTTGGATTTTGCATGGAGTTTGACGAAAGCACGCTTTCACTTGCCGCCGAAGCTCTGGTCAGCGCCGCAGGCTGTACTGTAAATCTGCTTTCGGCGCTTATTTCGTTTCTGATTTACAAGTGTTTTGCTATCGACATTTTAAATTTTGGCACAGTGAGCCTTGTTTTAGCACTTGTAAACCTTATCCCGACCGAGCCGCTTGACGGCGGCAGGCTTTTGAGTATTTTTATAACCGCCATAAAAGGTCCGATTGCCGCATACCGTGTTACTTCTGTGATTACATATGTGTTTGGCTTTGTCGTTTTTTTGGTGGCGTCATATGCACTTTTAACTTCTCAAAGCGGTATATATCCGCTGCTTTTTTCGGTGTATTTGTTTGGCAGAAACGCTCAAGCGCTCGAAAAGGCGGCATTTGGAGAAAAAGAGAGCATTTGAGAGTATTTGAGAGAAAAACGGAGCATTTGCGAGAAAAATCGCGACAAATCATGGCAGATTTAGAAGTTTGGCGAAAAATTCCGTAAAAAAGAGGACTATTTTTGTCAAAAACTATTGCATTTTGTATGTATTTTTAATATAATGAATATCAACACAAATAATGTGGGGAAGTATGTTCTTTGCGTTATTTAATCGGTTAAAAAGGATGTGTATAAACTCTAAGAAGATGAGCAAGCTTATTGAACTTGTAAATGTAGCAAAATCTTATGATGATGCAGCGGTTCTTAAGGGGATAAACCTCTATATCCGCGATAAGGAATTTGTCACACTTTTAGGTCCATCGGGCTGCGGTAAGACTACCACTCTTCGCATTATCGGCGGTTTTGAAACCCCTGATGAGGGCGATGTTTTATTTGACGGAAAGAAGATTAATGACCTTCCTCCGTATAAGCGTACCGTTAACACGGTATTTCAAAAGTACGCGCTTTTTCCGCACCTTAACGTATATGAAAATGTCGCTTTTGCGCTTCGTCTTGCGAAAAAGAGCGAGGAAGAGATTTCTGCAAAGGTTAAAGAGATGCTCCGCATAGTTAACCTTGAGGGATTTGAGCGCCGCAACATAGAAACACTTTCGGGCGGTCAGCAGCAGCGTGTTGCAATTGCGCGCGCGCTTGCAAGTGAGCCAAAGGTGCTTCTTTTAGACGAGCCTCTCGGTGCGCTTGACTTAAAGCTCCGCAAGGATATGCAGGTTGAGCTTAAAAAGATTCAGCAGCGCCTTGGCATTACTTTTGTTTATGTAACACATGACCAGGAGGAAGCACTTTCTATGAGTGACACCGTTGTTGTAATGGACAACGGCGTTATTCAGCAGATTGGCACTCCAGAAGATATATATAATGAACCCGCAAATGCATTTGTTGCCGACTTCATTGGCGAGAGTAATATTCTTGACGGAATTATGCACGCTGACGAGCTTGTAGAGTTTGCCGGACAGACGCTTCGATGCGTTGATAAGGGCTTTGGCAAGGACGAGCCGGTTGACGTTGTTATCCGCCCGGAGGACGTTGATATGGTTGACGTTGACAGTGTGCCGATTCACGGCGTTGTTGACACAGTTACGTTTAAAGGCGTTCACTATGAGATTATCGTAGATGTTGACGGCTTCAAGTGGATGATTCAGACCACTGACTATGCAGAACCCGGCAAGGTTGTGGGACTTCGTATTCTTCCCGAGGAAATCCACGTTATGAAGAAGTCGAAGTATTCCAACCTTTACGGTGACTATTCGACCTACTTTGACGAGCTTGACGAAACTGTCGAGGAGGGTGTGGGGGATGCAAAGTAAGCCGCTTATGGCGCGACTCATGGCGGCGCCCCATATCGTTTGGTCGATACTCTTTATAATTGCGCCCATGCTGTTTGTATTTTACTATGCTTTTACAGACGCAAGCGGCGCATTTACCATGAGCAATATTTTAGAGCTCGCAAGTCCGAGTTACCTTACTATTTTTGCGCGCTCGGGCGCATTTGCGCTTGTTGCAACGGCGATATGCTTGCTTGTGGCATATCCTCTTGCATACGCAGTTTCGCGCGCAAATCCTAAAAGACAGAAGTTTTATATCATGCTTATTATGTTGCCGATGTGGATGAACTTCCTTATCCGCACATATTCAATCATGGCAATTATCGAGGATACCGGTTTTATCAATAATATTTTGACAAGCATCGGTCTTGACCCTATTCACATGATCAATACCGACGGTGCGGTTATTTTCGGTATGGTTTACAACTATCTGCCTTACATGGTGCTTCCGATACACACCGTGCTTTCAAAGCTTGATAGTCGGCAGCTTGAGGCGGCTGCAGACCTTGGCTGTACACCCACACAGACCTTTTTAAAGGTAGTGTTGCCGCATTCACGCTCGGGCATCATTTCGGGCATTACAATGGTTTTTGTACCTTCGGTAAGTACATTCTACATTTCGCAAAAACTCGGCGGCTCAAGTTTTGACCTTATCGGTGATACCATTGAGCGCCAGTTCCAGACCGCATATAATTACAACCTCGGAGCGGCGATGTCGCTCGTACTTATGGTTGTAATCCTTATTTCCATGGCGATTATGAACCGCTATTCGGATGAGGAAGGGAGCGTGGTCGCATGAAAACACTTTCTAAAGTTTATACCGCGCTTATTTTTCTCATTCTTTACGCGCCAATCGCAGTCATGGTGCTTTTCTCGTTTAATTCAAGCAATTCTACGGGTGTTTTCACCGGCTTTTCTACCTATTGGTATAAAGAACTTTTCAACGACCCTGCAACGCTTGAAGCGCTCAAAAACACGCTTGTGCTTGCGGTTTCGTCATCCCTTATCGCAACTATTATAGGCACGGTTGCGGCAGTGGGAATATCCAAACTCAAGAGCAAGTATACGCAAAACGCAATTTCGACCGTTACAAATATCCCGATGATGAATCCCGATATCGTAACGGGTATCTCAATGATGCTTTTGTTCGTGTTTGTAACCGCAAAGCTTGGTATGTCACAGACACTCAGCTTCTGGACGGTGCTTATCGCGCATATTACGTTCAATCTGCCGTATGTTATCCTTTCGGTAACACCCAAAATCAGACAGATGGACAAGCACCTTACAGAGGCTGCAATGGACCTCGGCTGCACACCTTTTCAGGCGTTTTGCAAGGTTGAGCTTCCTGCCATTCTCCCCGGTATCATTTCGGGACTTATCATGGCGTTTACGCTTTCGCTTGACGACTTTGTTATCAGCTATTTTACAACCGGAAACGGCTTTGAAACCCTGCCAATCCGTATATACTCGATGACAAAGAAGCGCGTTACTCCCGATATGTATGCGCTTTCAACTCTTATCTTTATCGCAGTGCTTGTGTTGCTTATTCTTTCGAATATCGCGCAGGGCGACGGTACAAAGAAGAAAGCGAGGGCAAAAAAATGAAGAGATTAGTTGTTGTTTTTGCTCTGCTTTGCTTTTTGCTTGCCGGATGCGAAAATGCTTCCGAAAAAAAAGTTGTAAACGTTTACAACTGGGGTGAATATATTTCGGACGGAAGCGAAGGCACGCTTGATTCAAACGCCGCTTTTGAAGAATACTATTTTGAAAAGTACGGCGAAGAAATTGAGGTAATTTATACCACATATGCGTCAAACGAGGATATGTACGCAAAGCTTAAAAGCGGCGCCTCTGGTTATGACGTTGTAATCCCCTCAGACTATATGATAGCGCGCCTTGTTGAAGAGGACATGCTTGAAAAAATTGATTTTTCGAAAATCCCCAACTACGCAAATATCAGTGACGATTTCAAAGACCTCTACTACGATCCCGCAAACGAGTATTCCATTCCGTACACCTACGGTATGGTCGGCGTTATTTACAATTCAGACTTTGTAGACGAAGCCGATACCGGAAAATGGGACCTCATGTGGAATGAGAAGTATGCAGGCCGCATTTTGCAGTTTAACAACTCGCGCGATGCATTCGGTACTGCTATGTACAAGCTCGGAATTGACGTAAATACTACCGATGTCAATGAGTGGAGAAGGGCACTTGAGGAATTAAAAGTGCAGCAGCCCCATGTCCAAGGTTATGTTATGGATGAAATCTATAATAAAATGGAGTCGGGTGAGGCGGCGATTTCCTCTTACTATGCCGGCGACTTCCTTTCCATGTATGACAATAATGACGCGCTTGGATTTTTCTATCCGGTAAATGACGAGGGCGAGATTGTCACAAACCTTTTTGTTGATGCTTACTGCATTCCAAAGGGTGCGCCAAATAAGGAGCTTGCCGAGATTTATATTGATTATATGCTCTCCGAAGAGCCTGCTATTGCAAATGCGGAGTATATCTACTACGCAAGCCCCAATAAGGCAGTTTATGAAAGCGAAGTTTACATTGAGGATATGGGCGAAGAGGCAATGGAAGTGCTCTATCCCGAAGGCTTTAATTTCAAAGAGAATTACAACAGAATGAGCTATCACAACCTTGACAGTGAGATGCTTGCACTTGTAAACGGACTTTGGGAAGAGCTTAAAATCAGCAGTGCAACCGGCGAAGCGGTTTATGTTCTCGCGGTTGCGATAATTGTTGCACTTGTCGGCTATGGAGTGTTCCATGCAATCCGCAAGCGCCGCCGCGCAAAGTATTATTAAAGCAAAAAAAGCACTTCATTTTTTTGAAGTGCTTTTTCTATACTCACTCGGCGTTTTGCCCGTATGCTCCTTAAACACACGGTTAAAGTTTCGCATACTTCCAAAACCGCAGTCGAGTGCTATTTGCGTTATATTTTTATCTCCTCGAAGCATCTTTTTTGCATCCTCAACCCGCATTGTTGAAATGAATTTTGAAAATCCGATTTTGAATTTATCGGAAAAAAGATGCGAAAGATGTGTCGCCGAATATCCAAGCTCTTCGGCTACGGATGTTAGCGATATCTGCTCTTTGTAATGCGCAGAGCAGTATTCGATAAGTCTTTGCTCAACGGTTGCTTCGCTTTTGTTTGCTGGGATTAGGTCGAGTTTCGGAAGCAGTGTGCCAAGTATAAGCGAAATGTAGCCTTGAGTTACCCCCTTTCGGAATGGTACCCCCGGGGAGTTTGCCACAGCGGCATTGCAGAATAAAGCGTCGGTTTCTTTGTCAACTGCCGATTTGATCATCGGACAACTCGGAATCATGGTACAGAAAACCTCGTCAAAAACAGGTAGATTTTTAGGAAAGAGTAAAGCAATGTTTTCGGCATTTGATGCTTCATGCCCGTGTATCTGTCCCGGGAAAGAAAAGATGACATCTCCTGTGTTTAACACATATTCCTTAAAATTAACAGAAAAGCGCATTTCACCGCTTCGTACATATATCATTTCGACATAATCGTGCATATGTTGATACATGTTGCCCACCTTTGGTCGGTGCCATGCATGTATGCCGCTCCATCTCGTTTCATAAATAATAGCCATGTCCATCTCCAAAATCGCAAAAACTGTCTATTGATTTGCTATATATTTCTTTCATTATAGCATATTTTTGCTATAATACAAGTGAAAGTTTATTATTTTGGAGGTATATATGAAAATCAGAGCTTTGATTTCTATTTTTCTTGTTGCTATACTTGTATGCAGCGTACTGCCTATTGCCGGCAGTGCATATGCCGCTTCTGACGGAGCGGACAAGTCTTATGCTGCGGCATCCGAGGCGATGGTGCTTCTAAAAAATGAGAACAATGCACTTCCGCTCACCTCGTCGGATAAGATAGCAATATTCGGCGATGGTCAGGTGTATACCGACGGTAAGACCGGCGGCTTCTTTCTTATGGGACGCGGAAGCGGCTATTTTGTACCGTCCGAAACTCCTAAAAGCCCCTGCGATGTGCTAGCATCTTATGTAGGTGCAGGCAAACTCGGTGGTGTTTATACTGCGCTTTCCGAGTCATATAAGGCTGCGGCTGTATCCGGTGAGGATTTTACATACTCACCCACCGATGCAGAGTATACTGCGGCGGCAGAATATGCTGATAAAGCGATTTATATTGTAAACCGTACGTCTTCTGAGGGCGCCGATATTTCAAAGGCGAATTTCTATCTCACCGCTGCTGAGCAGGCAGAACTCAAAAAGGTTTGCGCAACTTTCAGCGGTAAGCCTGTTATCGTTGTGCTTAACTCCGGCAGTATGATTAATTGCGGATTTGCGAACGGACGTGTTGACGGCATTTACGCCGATGCGGTTATTACCGCAACTTATCTCGGCATACGCGGTGTTGACGCGCTTTGCGGCGCGCTTGTCGGAGATGTTAATCCTTCGGGCAAAACCGTTGATACCTATGCAAAGACACTTGAGGACTATCCGAGCTACAAGGGCTTTTATGAAAGCAAGGATTACACAACCTATTACGAGGATATTTATACAGGTTACCGCTATTTTGAAACCTTTAACGTAGAAGTTGACTATCCTTTTGGCTACGGTCTTTCTTATACAACATTTGACATCTCCGATGTTACATATACCGAGGTAAACGGCGAAATAACCGTTACCGCAAAGGTTACAAATACAGGTAATGTTGCGGGTAAAGAGGTAATTCAGGTGTACTTCGGCGCACCGCAAAAGGGAGCAGGCGGTGCAGTTATCTCCAAGGCATCCAAGGAACTTTGCGGTTTTGCAAAAACTTCGCTTCTTGCAGTGGGAGAGAGCGAAATCCTCTCCGTATCTTTTGACATTGACACCATGGCGTCTTACGATGACCTTGGTGCAACCGGCAATAAGTCTGCTTATGTTATGGAAGCGGGCGACTATACCGTTTATCTTGGTAATTCTGTCCGCAATACTACTGTTGCAGGTGTATATACCGAAGATTCACTGCGCGTAGTAGAGCAACTCACAGAGCTTTGCGAGCCTACTACCGCATTTGAACGCATGACCTTTGACGGTACAGAAACAGTTGGAGAAAGCTCTTCTTTCAGAAGTGAACTTTTGCATACGCCCACTCATGTGGCGATGAATTATGTTGCAGAGCCTATTCAGTTTACAGAAGTCCTTTCAGGCGATGCTACGATTGATACATTCCTTGCGCAGATGACAAACAAAGAACTTGCAACCACCGCGCTTATGACAAACGCTTCTCCCACAAATACCGGCGCATGGGGCGCAAGCAGTGCCGTTGCGGAAAAATACGGTATTCCGCTTGCATATACCTGCGACGGTCCCGCGGGAATCCGTCATACCACCAAGGGTACCGGCTTGCCATGTGCAACTGCGCTTGCATGCACATGGAATAAGGAAGCTGTCGCCGAACTCGGCGATGTTATCGGCAGAGAGTGTGCAATGACAGATATTGATGTATGGCTTGCTCCTGCGGTAAATCTTCATCACTATCCGCTCTGTGGCAGAAACTTCGAATATTATTCCGAAGACCCTTATATTTCCGGTGTAATGGCGGCAGAGCTTATCAAAGGCATTGAAAAACACGGCATCGCTTGCTCAATAAAGCATTTTATCGCCAATGAAAAAGAGCAGAACCGTAATCAGGTTGACAGCCGTATGTCCGAGCGCGCGCTCCGTGAAATCTACCTTGTTCCGTTCAAAATGGGCGTTGATGCCGGCGTCAGCACGATTATGACTTCGTATAACTTTCTTAACGGAAGTGAAACTGCTGAAAATGCAGAGCTTATTCGCGGTATTGCACGCGGTGAGTGGGGCTTTGACGGTGTGTTTACTACCGACTGGTCAAACGACTCTAATCTTGCAAAAGAAGTAATCGCAGGTAACAATGTACACTCATCAATGCACTACGGTGCAGATGGCAGCGCATATGAGTATCATATGGAAGATAAGTATGCTGAGCTTATTGCAGGCGTTGAAAACGGTTCTGTATCACGTTCGCTCCTCATCGAAAATGCTACTTATATGATAGAACTGCTCACAAAGTCAATGGCGGCAGACCGCCTTGAAAATCCCGATGTATGGACTGTTAATGCTACAGGCTCCAGTACATTTGAAGCAGAGAATTATACGTACAAGCACGGATATGCACGTCCGGAGACCTCGGGCAGCCGTACTGTTATGTCATATGTACGCGCAACAAGTGCGCATGTTCCGTACCTCACTTATACACTTGATGTTGAAAAAGAGGGGGCATACATTCTTTCCGCGTCCTATGCAAACGCATCTTCTGACTCCAACGCAAACTCACTTCGCGTGTTTGTAAACGGTGTTGAGCAGACTACCAATTATAATGCAGTTTCAACAGGCGGTTGGTCTAAAGTGGCTGATGCCGAGATAGGTAAGGTATATCTCCCTGCGGGCAAGGTCACTCTCAAGGTAAAGAGTGCGATAAACCGTGCATGCGGCAACTTCGATACCTTTACTCTCACACCTATTGACTATGCATATACGGCGATTTCTACTCCGGAAGAGCTTATCGCACTTATGAGCGACAGCACTGCGTGGAGCGGCAACTATTATCTTACCGCTGACATTGACCTTACCGACGTAAGCGGTCAGGCACCTATCGGCACAAATGCGGCTAACTTTACAGGTCGCTTTGACGGTATGGGACACTCGATTAAGGGGCTTGCTCTTAATACTTCAACCGAGCAGGACTTTGGTCTTTTCGGTAAGGTTAAGGGCGGCTCAATCCGTGACCTTACAGTTTACGGTGACATAACTTCTACCAAGGCGGGCAGCGCAGTTGTCGGCGGTATCGTCGGCACCATGGATCCCGGTTCATTTGTTGTAAATTGCACAAGCCATGTAAATGTTACCTATAACAATTCTACCAAAGCCGCAAAAGGCGTCGGCGGAATTGCAGGCTATATGTATGCAGGCAGTGCAAATACAGGTACTGTTATAAAGAATTGCACAAACCACGGTACGGTTATATCAAACAGCGGTGGAAATGATGCAGTTGTCGGCGGTATTACAGGACGAATGGATAACAACGGCGCTTGTGTTACGGAGCTTAAAAATTGTGAAAACTTTGGTGCGGTATCAGGTCAGGGTATCAAGGTCGGAGGCATCGTCGGTTACTTAAATGAGGCAGCAACCGGCGGCGGAAGCGAGGTTGCATACTGTGCAAACTACGGTGATGTTACTTCTACCAAGGGACGCATGGGCGGCATCGTTGGCTATGCGTATATACTTACCGTAACCGACGGTAAGGAGCCGAATATTACATTCTGTATTAACAAAGGCTGTGTAACTACCGACGTTGGTTATGAGTCAGCAGGCATCATAGGCTATAACACGGGTGTAAATATGGACAACTGCGTAAACCTCGGCACACTCACTGCTACTGACGGTGCAGAAATGGGTGGAGTTGTCGGCAAAACATATACTACAACCAATACTCTTATATATGAAATGACAAACTGCTACACAACAGTCGGAAATGTTATTCCCGATAGCAACCACGAAAAGACGGATTACTTTACGTTTACTAATTGTGGCATTTCTAACGATAGTGATATTGCAAGCGAAAATACCACTCTTACTTACGGCAGAGAAGGATATATAATTGCAGACGGCAAGCTTACTCTTTCGGCACTTCACGGCGAAGTTCCTTATGCAGATATAAATGTGGACGGAGAAACTACGGTTCTTGATATGATGGTTACGCTGAAATCTGTATTGGATGACGCAAAGGTTCTTAATTCAAGCTTTGCCGACCTCAATGATGACGGCGATATAAACCTCATAGATGTGATTGCAATTATCAAAATAATAACCCGTTAAATATGGCTGATTTATATTGCTTTTTTGCTTGAATTTTGCTTGATATATGGTAAAATTTAAGTAAAAGCAATATTATCGAGGTTTTACTATGGAAACAAAAATCAAAAACTTACTTTCACAAATGACCGTAGAGGAGAAAATTGCCTTTTGTGCAGGCAGCGATGCTTGGCACACCGAGTCGCTTGAGCGACTTGGAATTCCCATGATTATGATGAGCGACGGCCCTCACGGACTTCGAAAACGCGATAAAAACGAAAAAGGTGAACTTTATACAGTAAAGGCAACCTGCTTCCCACCTGCGGCGGCAATGGCAAACTCTTGGGACCCGTCCCTCGCAGGCAGAGTTGGCGCAAATATCGGTAAGGAGTGCAGAGCAGAGCAGGTGTCCATACTCCTCGGTCCGGGTATGAACATCAAGCGTTCTCCCACCTGTGGACGAAACTTTGAGTACTACTCTGAAGACCCGTATCTCTCGGGTAAAATGGCAAGCGGCTTTATTAAAGGACTTCAGGGAGAGGGCGTTGCCGCATGTGCAAAGCATTTCTTTGTCAACAATCAGGAAACAAGACGCTTTTCGACCAATGCGATAGTTTCCGAGCGTGCGCTCTACGAAATTTACCTCCCGTCGTTTGAAATGGCTGTTAAAGAGGCAAATGTTCAGACAATTATGCACTCATATAACCGCGTAAACGGCGGCTACGCAGGCGAAAACCGTGAGATTGTCACCGATGTGCTACGCGGCAAATGGGGCTTTGACGGCTATGTTATGAGTGACTGGAACGCGATAAGCACACGTGTTGCGGCTTATAAAGCAGGCACTGATGTTGAAATGCCGCCATGTCAGGGCGTACGCGTTGAAGAGGTACTTGAAGCGTATAAAAACGGCGAAATTACCATTGAAGAAATCGACAACTCGGTAGCAAATGTTCTCCGCGTTATTTTCCGTCATATTCCCGATGAAACAAAAGGAACCTTTTCCGCAGAAGAGCATCATAAAGCCGCGGCGAAAGCGGCGGAGGAGTGCATGGTACTTCTCAAAAATGATAACAACGTTCTTCCGCTCAAGAGCGGCAAACCTCTTGCGGTAATTGGTACTTTTGCCAAGAAACCGCGTTTCCAGGGCGGCGGTTCAAGCCATGTAGAACCGCTTTTCGTTGACGATATTACCGAGTATATTGCTACGGAAAACGATGCACAAATCGTATTTGCCGCAGGCTATGACGAAAAGCACGAAACCACAGAAGAACTCATTGCAGAAGCTGTAGCGGCTGCAAAGCAGTGCGGCAGAGCAGTTATTTTTGCAGGTATGCCCGATTCTTACGAAACAGAGGGACGTGACCGCAGACATATGAAGTTACCGCCCGCTCACAACAAGCTTATTGAAGCGGTGTCGGCGGCATGTGAAAATGTGGTTGTTGTACTTATGGCAGGAAGTCCCAACGAACTGCCTTGGGTGGACGGTGTACCCGCAATTCTCCATGCATACCTTGGCGGTCAGGCACTCGGCGGTGCGGTTGCGCGCATCCTATTTGGCAAGGTCAACCCCTCCGGCAAGCTTTCCGAAACACACCCTCTCCGTTTTGAGGATAATCCCGCATATCTCAATTTTCCGGGTGACGGCGACAACTGTTTCTACGGTGAGGATATATATGTTGGCTACCGCTGGTATGACAAGCGTAAAATGGATGTGCTTTTCCCATTTGGTCACGGACTTTCTTATACAAAATTTGAGTATACCTCGATTAAGGCTGACAGAAACACCGTGCGTGTAACGGTTAAAAATATCGGCGATGTCAGCGGTAAAGAAGTTGTGCAGCTTTACGCATCCGCTTGTCCGCATCCTGTTACATCTACATATATCGGCGAAACCGCATACGGCTTTGCACGCCCTGTTCGTTGGCTCATCGGCTTTGATAAGGTTGAGCTTGCGGCAGGTGAAGAAAAAGAGATTGTATTTGAACTTTGCGACAGAGCATTCTCGGTCTACGATGTAAATGTCAATGACTTTAGAAGAATCGGCGGCGACTATGAAATCAGCGCTGCCGCTTCAAGCCGCGATATCAGGCTTACTGCTAATGTTACCGTAGAGGATGACGACAAGTTTGTTCCCATTGTTACAAAGAATACCGTTTTTGAGGATTTGTTCCTTGACAAGCGTTATCCAAAGGCTATAATCGACAAGCTTATAAAAGCTATTTTCCCCGATGTAGAGGATGACGGCGGCGAGGGCTTAAACTTTGACGCAATGAGAAGGCAAAACGGCTATGTACTCCGTCAGAGAATAACCTCTCTCGGCAAAAAGCTTCCTCCAAAGGAACTTGACAGATTGATTGACGAAACCAACACAGAAATCCGTGAGTATTACACTAAGTAAAATAAGGGGCAGAAATGCCCCTTATTTTTCAAATATCCTATTGACAAACGCACTTTATTGTGCTAATCTAATGTCATCACAAAGATAGAGGCGCGTTTTTCATCAGTAACGCATTGCAAAAGGTACGGCACCTGTGCGCGAAAGGGAAAGATGCCGAAGCGTTTTGACTGCCGCACGGTCAAGATTTGCTGGGGCGTATCATAATATGATACGGACTGTCACGAAAGTGGGGGGCTGTCGGTGGTATATGTTATTACCATGTCACTTTTCGCTTTTGTGAAATAGACATGGCTTTTTTATTGAAAAATAAAAATATATATTTTAAAGGAGAAATTACAATGAAAAAGATTCTTGCACTTGCATTAAGCATACTTATGCTGTTTGCTTTCTGCGCATGCGGCACTCCCGCAGAAACCACCGCTGATACTACCGCAGAGGTAGTTGACACACCCGACACCGAGAAGAAGGTATTCCGCGTAGCAATGGAATGCGCTTACGCTCCCTACAACTGGGCACAGGACACTGATGCTAATGGCGCAGTTGCTATTGCAGACACCAACATGTTTGCATACGGCTATGACGTAATCATCGCAAAGAAAATTGCTGAGGCTAACAACTGGGACCTCGAAATCGTAAAGCTTGACTGGGATTCTCTTATCCCCGCACTTCAGGCAGGTACCGTTGACGCTGTTATCGCAGGTCAGTCCATCACTGCTGACCGCCTTGAGCAGGTTGACTTCTCCACTCCCTACTACTATGCAACTATCGTAACTCTCGTTAAGAATGACAGCGTATATGCAACTGCAAAGAGCGTTGCTGACCTCAAGGGCGCAACCGGTACATCCCAGCTCGGTACGATCTGGTATGACAACTGCCTTGGTCAGATTCCCGAAGTTAACATGCTTCCTGCACAGGAGACCGCTCCTGCAATGCTCGTAGCACTTAACGCAGGCACTTGTGATGTAGTCGTTACCGACCGTCCTACCGGTACCGCAGCACTTTCTGCATATGACAACTTCGTAATGCTTGACTTCTACGGCACCGACGGTGACTACGAAGTTTCTGACGAGGATATCAACATCGGTATCTCTGTTCAGAAGGGCAACACCGAAATGCTTGACGCTATCAACGCAGTTCTTGCAGAGATGACCGCAAGCGACTATGATGAGCTTATGAACGAAGCTATCTCCGTTCAGCCTCTCGCAGAATAATTTAAAGTACATAAGGTGACGGAGGTAACTCCGTCACTTTGTGATGTTAGGAGTTGTAATTTTGCTTAAAAAACTCTCAATGCTTGCACTTGTAATGCTGTTTGTGCTTTCTCTTTCGGTAGGTGTTTTTGCCGATGAGGCAAAGGAAAGTATCAAGTTTGGCATCACGTGTGACAACCTGCCTTTTTCATGGGAGCAGGAAGCAGACGACAATAAAAAGCTTGTTAAGCTATCGGAGTCCGATAAGTATGCTTACGGCTATGATGTAATTATAGCAAGCCGCCTTGCAGATAAGTGCGATTTTGCGCTTGAGCTTGTAAAGCTTGATAGCAACGATGGACTTAAGGCGCTTGAAAACGGTACGGTTGATGTGCTTATGTCCGGCTTTGAGCTTGACGGTGCTGATGTCGCTTTTTCCGCACCCTATTACTATAACAATATTGTAACGCTTGTAAAAGCGGACAGTGAATTTGCGTCTGCTGCATCAGCCGACGACTTTGCGGGTGCTTCGGTTTACGCTGCAGCCGAATATGCAGATTTCATTTCCGAGATTTCGGACGCGACTGCCATGGAGTACGGCGAAATGTCTGAAATGCTTGATGCGCTTGTAAGCGGCGAGTGCGACGCGGCAATCGTTGACCGCGCTTATGCAAAGGCTGCACTCACTACATACAGCACTCTTGCAATGCTTGATTTTTACGGCACTGACGGCGACTATAAATCTAGTGCTGATGTTGAGCTTTGCCTTGCGCTTGCAAATGGCAATGACGCACTTCTTGGTAAACTTAACACCGAGCTTGAAAAACTTTCGCTTGGCATGAACAAAGAGTTTACATTTAAGAACTACGATAGCGCAATGCACACCGCTATAACGCTCAACCCCGATTTTATATATGCCGAGCCCGAAACGGCGTCTTTCTTTGACAACATCGTAAAGCTTGTTGACCGTTACGGCACTACATATCTTACAGGCGCAGGAACCACCTTGCTTATTTCGGTAGTGGGTACGTTCTTCGGATGCCTTATCGGATTTGTTGTAGGCGTAGTACAGACCATTCCTGTTGACAAAAAGCGCGACTCTGTATTTAAGCGCGGTTTGCTTGCGGCATTTCGCGCGGTGCTTCGTGCATACGTAGAGGTTTTCCGCGGAACCCCTATGATTGTTCAGGCGGTGTTTATCTACTACGGCGCGCAAATGCTGTTTGATATCAAGATGGATATGTGGACGTCAGCATTCTTTATCGTATCTATCAACACCGGTGCATACATGGCAGAGACCGTGCGCGGCGGTATCATGTCTATTGATATCGGGCAGACCGAGGGCGCAAAGGCTATAGGCATGACACATGTTCAGACAATGGTACATGTTATCCTGCCCCAGACCTTCAGAGTTATCATTCCGCAGATTGGTAATAACTTTATTATCAATATCAAGGATACATCCGTGCTTTCGGTAATCTCGATAAGCGACCTGTTCTTCTCGCATAAGGCAGCCGTTGGTGCACTTTATACCTACTTTGAGTCTGCAACTATCGTAATGCTTATCTACCTCACCATGACCATGATTACATCTGTACTCCTTCGCAAGCTTGAAAAGGCACTCGGTGATAACGGCAGCTACGACCTCGCAACAACCGATACGCTTGCGCTTACAAGCGGTACATATAATTTTCCGGATAAAAAGAAGACAAAGGAGGATTTCAGATGAGCGCACCAATTCTTGAAATAAAGCACCTCTCAAAATCCTTCGGCACACATAAGGTACTCACCGATATTGACTTTAATGTTCATTCGGGTGACGTTACCACTATTATCGGCGCATCCGGCAGCGGCAAGTCAACCCTGCTTCGCTGCATCAATTTGCTTGAAGAGCCTACCACGGGCGAAATTCTTTACAACGGCAGCGACATTACCGATAAAAAGGTTAATCCTGCGGCTTACCGTTCAAAGGTTGGCATGGTGTTCCAGTCGTTTAACTTGTTTAACAACATGTCGGTTCTCAAAAACTGCATGATTGGACAGATTAAAGTGCTGAAACGCTCCAAGGAAGAAGCCGAAGCCAATGCAATGAAGTTCTTAAAACATGTCGGCATGGACCCGTACATCAACGCAAAGCCTGCACAGCTTTCCGGCGGTATGAAGCAGCGCGTAGCAATCGCCCGCGCACTTGCAATGGACCCCGAAATTCTGCTTTTTGACGAGCCTACAAGCGCGCTTGACCCACAGATGGTCGGCGAGGTTCTCGCGGTTATGCGCGACCTTGCAAAGAGCGGAATGACAATGCTTATTGTAACTCACGAAATGGCATTTGCGCGCGACGTTTCCTCAAGAGTTGTCTTTATGAAGGACGGCGTAATCTGCGAGGACGGTGCACCCGACCAACTTTTCGGCAATCCCAAAGAGGAAGCAACAAAAGAATTCCTTGCAAGATTTATGAATAACTGACAAAGAGCAGACCTATTCGGTCTGCTCTTTGTCATCCTGAACGCAGTGAAGGATCTGAAAATGCCGCTTTAAAAGCGGCATTTTTAAATTGATATTATTTTTACTTTATAATTAATAATGTAAATTAAAGTTTAGCGGAGTAACCCCTATTGTCATTCTGAGCGCAGCGAAGAATCTGCGAGCGAAGCGAGTCTTAGAAAAACCTTGCCAAGCAAGGTTTTCAGATCCTTCACTGCTGCGGCTTGATAAAATTACACCGCCGTTTTGCGGCGGATGATGCGGCGGAACACGAGTTCCCGATTGCAGGTAGTAATAGCCGCATTGTTCAGGATGACAGATTAGTTTAGTATCATAAACTTTAATTTAGCTTACTTAAATATTTTCCTCTTCTCGAGGGCTATCAGCAACAACATGCCAAGACCGTATATTGAAATTATTTCGCCTATGCCGACTGTCAAAAGCAGAAAAGGATATGCTTCTTCTGCACTGTAGACATACATAAGCACAAACGGAATTATTGCCATGTTTGAAAGCACGCTTGGCAGCGGTACTAGCCATTTGTTTTTGCGGAGTGTTCTTGCTAAAACCGCACCGATAAGCGTCGCAACCGTACCGAAAACTATGTCCCATAGGGCGCATCCGGTAAAAATGTTGGCAAGCAGACATCCTACGGTAACTCCCGGCACTGCCGCGGCGGTAAAGTAGGGAAGTATGCAAAGCGCTTCGGAAAAGCGCACTTGAATGACACCGCTGTCAAGTACGAATATCTTTGCGACATATGTAAGCAATACGTAAAGCGCGGCGATAAGCGCAGCATGGCAAATAAATCTAACCCTTTTGTTCATATTAAATTCTCCTTTAGTTTTGTTTTACGTGAGGAAGGTTTCGAACTCACAAGGGGTATTTTAGCATTAAACATTTCCTTTTGCAATACCTATAATTGCTTTACCTTAAAAAAATATACAATGCATTCTATTTCTTATATTGACTGATGTGGATTTGTGTGATAAAATGTGGATATAAGAGGAGTTGATAAGATGCTTGCAAACGAAAGGCACAATAGAATATATAAGATGATACAGAAAGACGGTGCGGTTACTACGGCAAATCTCATGGAGCTTTTTGATATTTCTATCGAAACCGTTCGCCGTGATTTGCTCGCAATGGAGAAGGCAAATCTTTTGAAAAGAGTGCACGGCGGTGCAGTAGCGGTGAGTGAAAATAAAAAACTTCCTCCGCTTGATGTACGCAAGACCAAAAATGTAAAGCTGAAACAAGAGGTTGTAAATAATGCTCTGCAGTTTATAAATGAAGGCGACACTATTGCACTTACCGGTGGCAGTACGGCGATGTTGTTTGTTGAGGAACTGAAAAAGTGTTTTTCCAAACTCACAATTGCAGTATTCTCTTTGGATTTATTTGACCTTTTGAGAGAGGGCAATAATTTTGAATTGATTTTGTGCGGCGGGCATTATAACCGTTCGTACGAAAACTTTTTTCATGGGATATTCGTACATGATATTCTCGAAAAAATCGGCATAAACAAGGCGTTTGTTTTTCCTGCATCTATTTCTCTTACCTCCGGTATTTGCGGGCAGTCAAACGATTACGCGCTATGCGTAAGAAAAATGATAGAGTCTGCAACCGAAACATACATGCTCTCTGACAGTACAAAGTTTGAGAAAAAAATAGGTATCATGTACAGCGATATGAAAAAAGAGTTTACCTATATAACCGACACTTCACTTCCTGCAGAACTTCAAAAACTTTATAAAGAAAACGGTATGAAAATTATTTTATAAGGAGATATAACCATGAAAAAGCTATTAATTTGGGGACTCGTTCTTGTTGCGGCGTTTCTTCTCTCTATCGGCGCTTTTGCGACCGAAACCGTCATTTACGAAAATGACTTTTCGGATGCAAGCACACTTTCTGACTTTACAGAATATCGTCATGAGTGGGAGATCAGAGACGGTGCACTTTATAATACTTCTACCGTGATTGATGGTGAATCAAGCATATACGGTCACATTATATACAACGGTGTTAAAGACCTTACAGATTACATCGTAGAAGTAGATTATCTCAATGTCCAGGCGGCGGGAGGCATTATTTTCAACGCGGATGGCGAAAGCGTTGACCACCAGAAAAACGGTATTTACGGATATGTTGCTTCTGTCGGTTCTAACGGTAACAAGGGTTATCTTGGATATGGCAAAGACGACGGTACTTGGGGTGACTATATAAATACAGGTGCTGTTGCGTTTGAAAAAGGAGCCAATATTCATATCAAGGTTATCGTAAAAGGGAC
>JAZNOM010000053.1:0-24200 GCA_045580835.1 Eubacteriales bacterium | reverse complement strand
AAAGTTTGTATCCTGATACTCATCGACGCAAACATATTTAAACTTTGATTGATAATATTCGAGGATATCGGGGTTCTCTTCAAAAAGCTTAACGGTAAGCATGATGATGTCGTCAAAGTCAAGCGCGTTTGCGTCAAAAAGTTTTTGCTGATAGAGCTTATAAACCTTTGCAGCTACGCCGAATAGATAATCCGCCTCGCCTTCCGACTCCATTTCGTCAGGTGTAAGAAGCTTGTCCTTTGCTCTGCCAATCATATTCATTATGCTTTTTGCAGGAAACTTTTTATCATCAAGATTTAGTTCTTTCATGCAATTAAGCACAAGCTTTTTCTGGTCATCGGTATCGTAAATCGAAAAACCGCTCTTGTATCCGAGAAGAGCGATATGGCTGCGCAAAATGCGCATACAAACCGAGTGAAAAGTACCTGCCCAAATGCTGCTTGCAACTTCGGGGTTATCAAATGCCGCCATTAAGCGGTCTTTAATCTCTTTTGCTGCTTTGTTTGTAAAGGTAATTGCAAGTACCGCCCACGGAGGACACGGCGAAACCGAAAACATCTGCAAAAACTCGCCAAGCTCTTCTCTTTCGTAATTCTCTGCTTCTACGCACAAGTTTTCAAAGATTTCGGGCAACCCACTTGGCACCTCATCACATTCACAAGCCTTGCCGTATTTTAAAATGTGTGTAATACGACGAACTAAAACGGTGGTTTTTCCGCTTCCGGCACCTGCAAGTACAAGCAGCGGACCTTCGGTGGTACATACCGCCTCGCGTTGCTTTTCATTTAACATCGAGTAATATTTATTAAACAATCTATCGCGTAATTCTATGTAGCGTTTCTTGGTAATTGGCAATTTTAAAAACCTGAGCCTTTCAACAATATATTTATATAATTATACTATATATCTATAATTTAATCAATAGAAAAAAAGCGGGAGAATTCCTCTCCCGCAAAAAAGATTTTTTAGAAATCGTACTTCTTATCTTTTTTCTGCTGGTTCTGCTGATTTTGATTGTTCTGATTCTGCTGCTTATTCTGGTTATTCTGGTTATTCTGGTTATTCTGATTGTTCTTGTTGTTCTGGTTTTGCTGATTGTTGTTTTGATTATTCTGGTTCTGGTAATTCATCGCTTTTGCCTGAGTTTAGGCTACCTTTCAAAAATTTTTGTTAAGTGTTGGCTTGACCGTGGCAATACACCGAAAACGCGGTGCCTTAATATTCTGCACAGAAAATGCGCCGGTATACAAAGAAAGTACCATAAAATACTGTAAACTAAGGAAATTTGTCCCATGAAGTTAAACCTCATATTTGAATAGTCCCAAACCGAAAGATGAAAGCACTTGTTTACAATTAAACCTGTGATTAGTTCAATCACTGTAACACTGCATGCGGAAAGCAGTGCCTTTGTTACAAGGTTCGTATTATTTAATGCATTTTCAATGGTATAAATTATCGCAAAGCAAATACCGCCGACAATCCCCATTGACCAATGCGTGTAGCCACGCCATAGAATTTCTATGAACATATACGCAATGGCACCGATTGAATAAATATGCAAAAATTCTTTAAAATTCACTATATTTCCCCCGCTTTCCAAAAGAATTATTGCACAGAAAGCAGAATTTATACCTATAGAAACAAAAATTATTGACTTGTAAAAAAATTGATGTTATAATTGTGCAAATTGGTAGATATAATTTACCGAGATTTAAACAGAGGTGAATCACAATGAACGAAAAACTTAAGGTTGGTATTATCGGCGCTACCGGTATGGTAGGTCAGCGTTTTTTAACTTTGCTCGATAATCACCCCTATTTTGAGGTTGTACTTTTGGCAGCAAGCGCACGCTCCGCAGGCAAGACTTACGAAGAGGCGCTCGGCGGCAGATGGAAGCTTCAAACGCCCATGGCTGAAAAATATGCAAAAATGACAGTTTATGACGCGGAAGGCGACTTTGATACAATCGTTAACACCGTTGATTTTGTTTTCTGCGCAGTTAATATGAAGAAGGAAGACATCAAGGCTCTTGAAGAAAAGTACGCAAAAGCCGATATTCCCGTCGTTTCCAACAACTCTGCGCATAGAGGAACTGATGATGTTCCTATGGTAATTCCCGAAATCAATGACGAGCATCTTGCTATCATCGAAGCGCAGAAGAAACGTCTCGGCAGTACTCGCGGCTTTATTGCCGTTAAGCCCAACTGCTCTATTCAGAGTTACATCGGAATGCTCACTCCTCTTCGCAAGTACGGTATTGAGCAGGTATTTGTTTGCACGTATCAGGCGATTTCAGGCGCCGGCAAGACCTTTAACGAATGGCCTGAGATGATTGACAACGTAATTCCCTACATCGGCGGCGAAGAAGAAAAAAGCGAGCAAGAACCCCTTAAGATTTGGGGTAAGATTGCAGACGGCAAAATTGTCAAGGCTGACGATACCGTGTTCTCTGCGCAGTGCATCCGTGTACCCGTTACCGACGGTCACACCGCTGCTGTATTTGTTAAGTTTAAAAATAAACCCACAAAGGAACAGATCCTTGCAGACTGGAAGAGCTTTAGCGGCAAACCGCAGGAATACAAGCTTCCCAGCGCTCCCGAGCAGTTCATTACATATTTTGAAGAAGACAACCGTCCGCAGGCAAAGCTTGACCGCGACATTTACGGCGGCATGGGCGTTACTTGCGGCAGACTTCGTGAAGATGTGATTTTCGACTACAAATTTGTTGGTCTTTCCCATAACACTCTTCGCGGTGCGGCAGGCGGCGCGGTTCTTATCGCTGAGCTTCTCGCTAAAGAAGGTTACATTACAAAGAAATAAAAATGGACCGAACCCAGATAAACGGACATTGAAATAAGAATCCCCCTGTTGTAGAATAAAACTACAGCAAGGGGATTTTATCATGGCAAGAAGTTATGCAAAAATGGAAATATTAGCGGAAGAGGTATTTCGCAGGAAAGAAGCGGGACAAACTAATCGCGAAATAGGCGAATTGTTTGGCTTGAACAAAATACAAATTAAACAGTTAGTATCAAGGCAAAATCGAAAAAGAAGAAAGATGACAGCAGGATATTTGCCTAAGCCAAAAGGTCGTCCGAGAAAGAAAGCGATTGATGAAACCACGCGCGTGCAGAATGAACTTAAAGAACTGCGTATGCAAGTAGATACGATTGGCGAAAAAGGCAAGAAAAGCCGAACAAAGACCAATGGTTAATAGACCTTATCTCACAAGCAAAAAAGGAAACCGTCCGACTTACGGCTATAGAAGAATACAGAGATGGTTGCTCAACAAGCATAAGAAATACGTGAATGTAAAAGCGATCTTGCGTGTAATGCGACGTTATGATCTCCTTTCGCAAATTCGCCGTGTTAGACCTTATATGCGTTACCAAAAAGCTCTCCATAAATATCCGAATTTGTTAGACAGACAGTTTGAGCAACTTCAGCCAAATCGTTTTTGGGTAACGGATATTACATATATTCATACTTCTAAAGGAAAGGTGTATATGTGTGCAGTTATGGATCTGTGCGGAAGGATGGTTTTAGCGTATCGCATCGGCACAGATATGACTACATCTCTTGTAACAGATACTATCCGTGATGCAAGACAAAAAGAAATGGTCACTGATGGACTCGCCCTCCACAGTGACCAAGGGCCTCAATACACTTCCCAAGCATATTTTGACTTGGTTCAATCATACTACATTCAACCGTCAATGTCCAGTCCCGGATGTCCTTATGACAATTCCGCTATGGAAAATTTCTTCGGAACTCTTAAAACAGAGTGTTTGTACCGTATGAATTTTTCCAATAAAGCCGAAGTTGAGCAGGCGGTTGCCGAGTATGTGCAATTCTATAATTTCAAGCGTATTAATATGAAAAACGGCCTTACTCCGTTTGAAATTCGGAGTAAAGCCGCGTAATTTAACGATATTCTGCGACAGGGTGCTTTTTTTCTGTCCGTTAATCTGGGTTCGGTCCACATATACGGGGGATTTTTTTATTTCTTTGACCAAATCGCAACTGCTTTAGCAAATTCTGTATTGATACGATTTAGCTGAGATTCAGCAGTGGGCAAAAGCGAATCGTAAACTGATTTGAAATTGGTTGTACCACGGCTTACCATGTAATTAAAGTTCTTATTATATGGACCAATCTGATAGAGGTAGCCGATATCATATACAAGATTATCAAAGATAATATCCAGCATATCAGAAGACTCCGCATCACGGGAAACCCTGCCCTTGAGGTTTACATCGTAGTAAACAGGAAGAACATCTTTCTTGCCGTAATAAGCGATTGCTTCTGTAATAACACCGGTACGCTCTACATTTTCCTGAACAATCGGAACACATACAAACTGTGAGTTGAAAGGAGTAACGGTGGAATAATAGCTATCCTGGGTTGCAGTGAGTTTTGGGTACGGCAGAAGCCCAAAGTCGCTTTCCATTTCGCGGAAACGCGGAACATTACCCATATATGTTGTCCAGAAAAGACCATGGCCGCCTGACCAAAGCTGTTCTTCAAATGCCACAGTATTATGAATCGACTGATACTGAAGAGCATATTGCTTATCAAGCGCAATTGCAAGGAAACGGTCAACTGCATCAAGAGTAGTTTCGTTATAGAGAGAAAGAACAATCTGACCGTCATCGTTAATTGTGCAGCAACGCTGGCCTGCGGAATTTACCATGCCAAGCAGCGAGTCTACCCACACAAGAAGGCCATAGCGGTCGTTCTCATCCATTATGCCGTTATTGTCAAGGTCTTCTGTAACAGTTTTGCATAGGTTCCCGAAGTTTTCCAGTGTCCACTCGTTTGCGTATACCATGTCATAGGGATTAGGCAAACCGTAGTCCTCGAGAATCTTTTTATTGAACATAATTACATATGCGGAATCATTGTCAGCAAAGGTATAGTCACCTGCAGCAAAGAAAACAAGATCGTTGATGGCGAGTGCGTCGTTAGCTTTCTGGTCCCACCAGCTCTTTGAAAGGTTGATTCCTGGCATCGAATTCATATCGTAAAGGCAACCGCAATATGCAAGTACTGAAACATCATAGCCTGCAATCAAGCCGGCGGAATATGTAGATGTGCCGGAAAAAGTATTGGTATAAATGGCTTGAAAGCCGGGACCGCTACCGCTGGAGTACGCTTTTCTTACATCTTCTTGAATGACAACATTATAGTTCTGCTCAACTAGTTTTTTTCTTTTATATTGAGCTTCATCGAGCGGCATTGCAGATTCTTCTTCGGCGGTGAAATCTTCATATGCTACATTACCGGCAGAAAGAACACGGTATTCTGCTCCGCCATAGTCCGCATTTAATGGCACTTCAAGAGCGTTTTCGTCAACACTCGCAGTTGTGTTATTCGAACATTCTGTAAGTGTTTCCTCTGCCTGCTCCGTTTTGCAGGAGCAGAACAGAAGAACTAAACAGAGAGATAAAAGCAAAAGTCGGAGAGAAATCTTCATATAAACCTCCGTTTATTTTATGAGAGTAGCAGTATTGGTTGCGCTATCCCATTTGATGTTGTCGTTGGAAACACCGAGAGCGTTTGCGATTGCTCGAACGGGCAAATATGTACGATTATTCTCGATAATAGCAGGACTGTCAAGCGCTACCGTTTGACCGTTAACTGTCATGCTGGGAGCATCAATAGTAACAACGATTGTTACAGAGTTGTTAGTAAGAGTTGCAGTGCGTGTAGCGGCATCCCATTTAATACCTTCATTTGATACGCCAAAAGCGTTTGCGAGAAATCTTACGGGAAGCAATGTACGGTTGTTACGGTTAATAGGAGCTGCATCAAGTGTTTGAGCGACATTATTGATGTATGCCTGCTTAGAACCAATTGTAAGTTTTACAACAGTATTCTTTGGAACATATGTGTTAAGTGTGCCAAAGTTTTCAATGGTAAAGACCTTCTGTGCTTCTTCGCTAAGGACGGCAGTTGCGCCCTCTTCGATGATTATTTTATAGTGGTAGTCCTTTGCGCTCATTAAAACACAAAGGTTGGTTACAGTAAGAGTGTTGCCGCTTGTTACGCGAATGGTTCCCTGCTTGCCTTCCTGAAAAATGATGATATCATCAAATGTAAGGTCATTTTCCAGTGTAATTGTTGCGCCGGAAGCCAATTTAACAGCACCACCGCTAGGGTTTGAAGAAGGATAAGGAAATTTAAAATCAGTGTCACCGTCATTACCGGTGATGGTGATATGACCGCTAGCCTTGAAGGTATAGGTGCCCATTTGCCATTTTTCAGTAACAATAATGGTACCGCCATCCTTGACGAGAGAGAAAGCTCCATTACCGGTTGCATTGCCGGCGGATTTTTTTTCATCGGTAGCGGCAAGACCACTATTGCTATTATCACCTTCGGTGGTGGAAACATATGCGTATGCACCCTCAACACCAGAAGGTGCCTTTACTTCTACAGGAGTGGGTGGAGCTACAGGGGCGGTATTGGACACGCCTTCAATAACTTTAGCATCTTTATTCACGGTAATTTTACCCGCACCGCTAACAGAGGTAAATGTACCGCCGTTGATAGTAGCAGTGCCGCCCTGCTCGACGATAATATTCATGTAATAGCTCTGTTTGGTTAAAGTAACGACTTTATTAGTTACAGTAAGGTTACCGCCATCCTTAACTATGATGGTATTCTGACCTGCTTCCTGGAAAAGAATGATATCATCAAATGTTACATTACTATAAATTTCAAGTTTTGCGTTAGAGCCCATCTTTAAGCTACCTGCCGCAGGATTTTTAGCCGGCTCGGGATTCTTGTAGTCGGTTTTGCCATCATTAGCAGTGATAACAAGGTCACCTTCTAAATCCAGCTTATATGTAGCATCTTTATCCGCCATCATAAGTCTTTCAAACACGACCAAAGTACCGCCGTTTTTGAGAATGTCGATAGCGCCGGTGCCACCAACCTTGCCAAGTGACTTTTTAGCTGTAGCAACAGAAAGTCCATCGTTTGCGTTATTACCGCTTACGGTAGAAACATAAACCACAGGTTCTTCTGCAAAAGCATATACCAAGCATGTACAAATCAGCATAGCGGCTACAAGTACAGAACATAAAAATTTTTTCATAATTAACCTCCAAATTAATACTTAACATAATAAATTATATGCTTGTCCATAAAAACCGTCAATGTATTTTTTGTGTTATATTATTGTACTTTTTAAAAAGGCTGCCTTTGGGAGGGCAGCCTCAAATTATTTATTAATTATAAGTTTGAAAATTGAGAGCGCATCAAGGATATCCAAGGTTCCGCTATTATCATAATCAGAGTTTAACTCGAAAATCTCAAGATTGTTGTCGACAATATGCTTCAAAATGCGAATAACGTCAGCAAGATTAACAACGTTATCGCCGGTTGCATCACCAAGCATGGTCGCTACATCAATAACAGTTACCTTGGTGAAATCATCGGTTGTTACCGCGTCTACAAGGGTTCTTGCGACAATCAGTTCCGAAGTGCCGTTAACTCTTGTTGAAGTTTCGTCATGATAAAGCGCAATTCTGCCGCCAAATTCGCCGCCGGTAACCTTTAAAGTAACGGTACCGCTAATAGTAGGAGTTAAACCGGTATCATTTGAGCCAGTGCGGTAGATAGCACAAACATCGCCGGCAAAGTTACCGTCTGAAATCTCCATGTAAACTTCCCCATCAACACTGTTTTGACCGGTGATGGAGTTAACGTTTATAGTTCCTACATGGGTAAATTCGCCGCCGGTAATATAAATAGAAAGCTTTGCGTCATTGTCAATTGTGCCAAACGGAGTGAGTGAATTTGTACGCTGGTTACCGCCGCAGATGTAAGACCATTTACCGCTTGCGATGCTTATTGTACAATCATCGTGGCACGATACCGTTTCAGCAGTAATCGCGCCGCTTGCAAGGCGGAAGCCTGCATTAATAGCAATAGTATAATCGCCAACACATTCAACGTTTTCGCCAACAGTAAAATTATTATAGCCGCAGTTTATGCTTAAACCTTTGTTAACACAATTCAATGTTAAGTTTTCAAACATTATATCGCTGAGGAATGTAAGAATTCCCTTGATGTTGAGAGAGGCATTGTTGCTAACGCGGTAATCAACACCGTCATAAACGCTTGTTATAGTGATATTGCCGGCGCATGCAGCGAGATGAGTTCTGGAAACATCAACACCGTCACAAACTACAACCGTACCGCCGTTTTTAGCAAGTTTTGCTACCGCAACTCCCAACGTGTCAACAGCCTCATCGGGAGAAGCGCCACTGTTGTCATATGCACCGGTTGATGAAAGGAATACAACATCTTCTTTTACTGATTTAAGAAGAGGAAGCGCCTTACTGTAACCGAACACTTCATTATAGAAATTTGTTGCAAGTGCGGGATATGATTCGTCAATAGGATGTACCATATCACCGTAAGGAAGCATGGCATAATAATACGCTGCAAGAGTTTTAGAGGTATCAATCAAAGGGAGATCAAGTTCTTTTGCAATGCTACGAACGAGAATAGGTATAGTATAATATGTACCCTGATGTGTAATATCCGAATTAACCGCCGGAATCATAGTGGAGAGATAAATATCGGGTTCAGATTCAAGAGCTGTGATGTCTGCGATAAGTTTTTTGTAGTCGTTTACAAATACATCTTCGGCAGGTATGGCAGTCATGCTGCGCGCATCATTTGTGCCAAGCATAACTATTACAACATCGGGAGAAGATGTCATAAGCTTTGTGTATTGCGCGGTTGCAGGATACCAAAGATCGGGGCGATCGGCAGCCTTTACATTATACTCGGATTCAAGGTTCATAACATAAGAGCCGGATTTGCCACAGTTAACAACATCAAATCCATTGCCGAGAAGTTTTTGAAGTTGAGCAGGATAGCTGTATCTAGCTACAGAGGAAGCGCCAACGCCTTCTGTGATGCTGTCGCCCACGCATGCAACAATAATTTTTTCTCCTTTTGCAATACGCTTGGCAAAACCGAGTGCCCTTTCACTTACAAGACCGCGATTTACGAGTTTGTCTGCAACTGTTTCACCGGTGTTTACATTAACATCAAAAGTAGCTGTGCAAATATTGAGCGCATCGTTTCGAGTGAACTTTTCCATAGCAACTGTATGGTCTATAATACCGAGTGAGTTAGCAGTTGCGAAAACATCAGTAACATCAGCATGGCCAAGCGCATTGAGAACCGCAGTTAAAAATTCCTCTTCTCCAACAGTCGCGTTGGCAAAAAACACACTATTTCCTGTAAGGTTCGCAATCATATGTGCAGCATCATCTGCAGCAAGTGTTGCATCAAGATTGTCACAGTTTTCGATAATACCTGCAGCGTAGAGGGCATTCGCTGCAGCTGTGTAAAGCACATACTCTTCGCTTTCGATTATCTTTGCACCTTCGTTAATAATAGTGCCTTCACCTGTAATACGCTGGAAAGTACCGCTTTTAATGATAGCCGTAGAGCCTGCCTCAACTTCAATTTCCATGTAGCATGGTTTAACCGCTTGAAAACTACCGATACAATCAACATTTTCGCCGATTACAAGAGTAGAATTGTTTGTAATCTTAATAGTGTTGTTATAAGCAGTTTCCTGAAAAAGAATGATATCATCAATTATGGTATCATTAGCAAAAGTAAGGGTAACACCACTTGCCATTTTTAATGCGCAAGCAGGATTAGTTTTAGGTTCAAAATTCTTATAATTTTCAGAACCGTCATTTGATGTAATTAAATGTGTATTGTTAACGGCGGGAACAGTGTAATTGGCGCCAACATAGAGTTTACCACTTGCTACAATTGTACCGCCGCTTTGCAAAAGCGATATGGCACTTGAAAGTGTTTTTTTTGCAGATGAGGCACTGGTACCGTTATTTTCATTGTCGCCATTTGCAAAATCAATATAGGCTTTCGAGTTAGAAGAAAGTGACGGTTCTTCTGCTGCCATTGGTATAATAGTGAGTACAAATGCACCAATCAAGAGCATTGCAAAAAACACAGAGATTCGTTTCATAGTTTCCTCCAAAATATTAATAGTACAGTTTTATAATAAAATAGGAGTGACATTATGACAATGTATTTTTTAAAATAAAATCTTGTATTTTTGTTAACGGTGAGCGTCACGGTATTGTTTAGGTGTTTGTCCGGTACATTTGACAAACACCTTGTGAAAATAAGCGTTATCATAAAAGCCAAGGCTTTCAGCTATGGTTTCGATTGGGATGCTGCCGGTACTGCGGAGCAAAAGTTTAGCTTTGTTAATTTTAACCTGCATTTTGTACTGTACAGGATTCATGCCAGTGTGCGCTTTGAAAGCCTTTCTGAAAGCAGACTCATTAAGCAGACACATTTGGGCAAGTTGAGGAACAGATACATCATCTAAAACATGGGTGTCCATATAATATATTGCCGGCAAAACCGAGTCGTCTTCGGAATTGTGTAAACGCGTGGCAAGCAGGTGGTTGATAAGCTTTTCGAGCATTTCATAAAAAGTTTTTGTTACCGGAATGGTGGGGTGCGCAAGATTTGTGCTTAAGTGCGAAATTGTCAACATACTATCCGTAATTTTTGCAGGAATATTTTTGGCAAGACAAGTTACGCTATCAGCGATGTAATAATCATTCCCGAAATTATCGCAAATGTCAAAATTTATAAGTATGTTTGTGAAATCGCTTATTGTATGCTGAAACTCAATTGTATATTCACTACCTTTAGGAATATAAATCAGATCTCCCTTGGTAAAGTAAAAAGGATTCTTAATATCAAGGCAGGTAATAATAACTTTATTGCAAAAAACGTACAATAAACCGTGCTGATCACGTGGCGTGCCATTGCAGCTCCATTTTTTGTCGTCAGGCCAGTATTGATTCAACCCATATATACGTGAAAAGCTGACATTACGCTGAATATCCTCTAAAAAAATAATATTCATACTTACCTCGCATTGCAATTATTCTGTAGAAGCATTATACAATATTCTACGGAAAAATACAATAAGAAATTCAAATTCGTTTTAAAATAAAAATTACAATAGAATATACGGAAAAGTACATTGTGGTTGGGGAAAATAATTAGTAAAATATATAATAAAAAGTTTATTGTGGAGGTATATACTCGTGAAAAAAGAATTTGTAGGAAAAACTCCGCTTGGCAGAGAAATTTATGCACACACTGTTTCAAACGGTGAAATCTCTATTACCGTTCTTGATTATGGCGCAACTTTGCAAAAGCTCGTACATAAAGGAACAGATGTTGTTTGCGGTTATGACACTCTTGACGGTTATATTAACAGCGACGGCTATGTAGGTGCGACTGTCGGTAGATACGCTAACCGAATCGGCGGTGGTAAACTTACCATTGACGGTATTGATTATCCAATTTTCTCAAATGACGGCACTGCTCACTTACATGGCGGTAAAATGGGTTTTGATAAGCATACCTGGAATGTTGAAGAAGGCGTTTGTCCTGATGGGTCCCCTGCCCTTTCATGCGGTTTTGTTTCTGCAGATGGTGAAGAGGGTTATCCCGGGCGCCTTATTACTACCGTTACTTATATTCTTAAAGGAAGTGATTTGGTTATTGAATATAGAGCTTCTACCACAAAGCCTACGTATTGTAATCTTACAAATCATTCGTATTTTAATCTCCATGGTTTTGATAATGACTCTATTCTTGACCACAAATTGACAATCCATGCGGATTCCTACACTGCGACAGATCCCAAAACTCTTTTGCCTACCGGTGAAAGACCGAGCGTTGCAGGTACTGCGTTTGATTTCCGCACCGAAAAAGAAATTGGCAAGGACTTTGAAAAAACAGGTCTTGGATATGCTGGATATGACCATAATTTTGTTCTTGACCATAAAAAGACGGAAATTTACAGAAATCTTACACTTAATGTTGCTGCCAAGTGTTGCGTTCCTGAAAGAGAGATGACTGTGCTTACCAGCATGCCTTGCATGCAGGTATATACAGCAAACTTCCTTGGCAACGGTGCCGACTTCAAAGGGGGAGTCAAACAGAAAAAGCATCAAGCTGTTTGCTTTGAAACACAGTATGAGCCTGATTCTCCGGCACATGGCGATGCACGTCTTAACCCGTCCGCGCCTTATTTTCACGTTACAATTTTTCGATTCAAATAAAGAAAGTCCACCAATGGTGGACTTTCCTTTATTTGAGCCTGTCGGGAACCAAGAATAAAAAATAGAAGTCCACCTAAAGTGGACTTCTATTATGGTGACCCGTGGGGGAATCGAACCCCCGTTTTCGCCGTGAGAGGGCGATGTCTTAGCCGCTTGACCAACGGGCCGTTTGTCGGCAACGTTGATATTATAGCACGGTGAAATTGAAATTGCAATACCTTTTTTCAAATTTCTAAAAATTATTTTTTATGACAAAAAGTGCGGCAAAACCGCACTTTTTGTCATTATTCAGCAGACTCATAGGTTTTGAAAATTTTAATCAGTACCTTTAAAACATCTTCATCCTTCTTAAGTTTGCAGGAAAGATAAGTTTTTATCGAGGTAACAAAACGCACTCTGTTACCTAGCTCAAAAGCTACGGAACTCCACTTGCCAATATCAAATTTGTCAGCAAAAATTCGTATTTCTCCGTTTTCTACCTTTATCAGCGACATCTTTGCGCGCTCCGCCATATGCCTTATTAAAGAAATGTGAATTAAGTTTTTAACCGGTTTGCCGAATTCGCCAAAGCGGTCAATGAGTTCATCCGTGATATCCTCGAGGTCAGCTTCGGTCTCAATCAATGCTATCTTTTTATACATTTCCATTCGACCTGCCGAAGAATAAACATAGGTGTCAGGAATGTATGCATCAAGCGGAATATCAATCTTGCATTCAACTCTTTCGGGAAGTTTTTCACCCTTCTCTTCAAGCACCGCTTCATTCAGCAGTTTTATATACATATCGTAGCCGACTGCATCAAGGTGCCCGTGTTGTTGCGCTCCTAGCATATCTCCCGCACCTCTGATTTCAAGGTCACGGAGTGCGATTCTGAAGCCTGCACCAAACTCTGCGTATTCTCGGATTGCAGACAAGCGCTTGGTTGCGATTTCTGTAATTTCCTTGCCTTGTCTATAGGTGAAATACGCATATGCGCGTCTGCCGCTGCGCCCTACTCTGCCACGAAGCTGGTGAAGCTGCGAAAGTCCCATTCGGTCAGCATCTTCGATGATTAGAGTGTTTGCATTAGGCACGTCAACACCCGTTTCGATAATTGTGGTGCAAACCAAAATATCAATCTCACCGTCAATCATTGCGTGCCAGATTTCTTCAATTTCCTCACGCTCCATTTTTCCGTGAGCTACTGCAATATTGGCAGTTGGATTATCTCGTTGCAGACGTGCGGCAACATATTCAATAGTTTCAACGCGGTTGTAAAGATAAAACACCTGTCCGCCACGTGCAAGCTCACGCCTAATCGCTTCACCGATGATTATATTGTCATGCTCGAGTACATATGTTTGTACCGGTAGTCTGTCTTCCGGAGGCTCGTCAAGCACGGACATATCGCGAATTCCGCCAAGCGCCATGTTAAGCGTACGCGGAATAGGGGTTGCCGACAGCGAAAGCACATCAATGTCTTTTGCTATTTGCTTCAGCTTTTCCTTCTGAGCTACTCCAAAGCGTTGCTCCTCGTCGATTATTAAAAGACCTAAATCCTTGAACTCAACATCCGAAGAAATCAAACGGTGAGTGCCAATTAACATATCGGTTTCGCCGCGCTTTACAGAGCGTAAGATTTCTTTTTGCTCCTTGGCACTGCGGAAACGTGAAATCATATCAACTTTTACGGGAAAATTGCGCATGCGAGAAAGCGCAGTGTGATAATGTTGAAGCGCAAGAATAGTTGTAGGTACAAGCAGAGCAACCTGCTTTCCTGCTGCAATTGCTTTAAAAGCTCCGCGAAGCGCAACCTCTGTTTTGCCAAAGCCGACATCGCCGCAAAGTAAACGTTCCATTGGAGATGAACGCATCATATCATTTTTTATCTCTTCAATAGCGATAAGCTGACTTTCGGTTTCTTCATATTCAAACGCAGCTTCAAAATCTCGTTGCATCTGGTCATCAGCAGGAAAAGCATATCCGCTTCGGCGCATACGTTCTGCGTAAAGCTGGATGAGCTCTTTTGCCATCTCTTTAACGGCTGCTTTAGCACGCGATTTTGATTTTTGCCAATCGCCCCCGCCCATTTTTGAAAGTTTGAGCAGACCGTCGTCCGAATGTGCACCAATATATTTTGAAACCATGTCAAGGTTGTCAACCGGTAAAAACAACTTATCGGTACCGGCGTATTGAATATTGATATAGTCGCGCGAAACGCCGCCAACTGTAAGGTTTTGAATGCCGAGATATTTACCGATACCGTATGCGGTGTGAACAACATAGTCGCCGACTTCAAGGTCGGCATATGACATGATTTTTTGCGTATTTTTTAATTTCTTTTTACTCTTTTTTCTTGCGCGTACAGTTTTTTCGCCGTCCTCACCGGTGAGAGTAAGCGCGACAAATTTAGGAACAAAAAGCTCATAACCGTTTTCTATGGACTCAACGCCAAGATATACAACGCCGGGCACAAAATCTTCTACGGCGTTACTTCCCTCACCGAGAGCTATTGCTTGAAAACCGTCATTGTTGAGCGCTTCAAGCATGCTTTTTACTTCTGCTTCGTTTTCACACGCAAGGTAGACACGGTACTTATTTTTTATATAGTTTTCTAAATCTTCTTTGAGGAGTTCGTATTTTTTGAAATACGATGCAAGCTGGCGGCAACGCATAGAAAACATACCGCTGATACGCACGCCGCTAAGACCAATTGCAAATGCGTTTACATGTATTGTTAAGTTGTCGCTGAAAAACTTTTCAATGCGCGAAGATGACACCGAAAACTCGCTTTTGCCGCTTCTTACAACACCATGCTCTAGCAGGCTAGCTATAAGCTCTCCGTCAAGTCGTGCCACCGACTCGATTTGCTCATTTACTGCGTTCGTTCCGCAAAGTATAACTGCGGTTTTATCGTCAAAATAGTCAAGTAAACATTCTTTTTGAGGATAAATCAAATTAATATATTTATCCGTAAAATTAAGCGGTTGACCTCCGTCAATAGCGGCAAGTTCTTTTTCAAGCTCCATTTTACTGTCGGGCATTTCTGCTTTTGCAAGGCACGTTGTAATCTCTTTGCGTAAAACTTTAAACTCGTTTTCGCCGCAAAGCGCTTCCCTTACCGGCAAAATTTCAAGTTCCTCGCAGTTTTCGATAACACGCTGAGTCATCTGGTCGAAAATACAAATGCGGTCAATTTCGTTATCGAAAAACTCAATTCGGTAGGGGTGGCTTTCCTCATTTCTCGGTTGTGGAGGATAAACGTCAATAATACCGCCGCGAGCAGAAAACTGACCGACATAGTCAACGCTTTCAACTCTTGTATATCCCATTTCAACGAGTCTTGCTATCATGTCTTTAGGCTCGTCAATATCACCGATTCCGAAATAATATCGATTTGTGTCAAGCACTTCACGAGGCATGGTATATCCCATTGCTGCAGCAGGAGTTGTAACAATTGCTTGCGGCTTGCCGAAAAGAAGTTTAGACAAGACTAAAAGCCTCTCATGCTCATTCTCATGGGAGGCAGTAATATTGTAAATGTTAAGTTCGCGCCGCAGATAGCGGTATGCTTCAACACCTTGCGTACGTAAATACTCGGTTAGTCTGATTGCAGTTTTATCATCGCGCACAAATATAAGCGGTGATTTACCGTGCTCTTTTGAAAAAGTTTCGCAGAACTCAGCTAAAAAAGCCTTTTCAACAACCGGCGGCATTCCGCTTACCACTATAGGTAGCGGTTTTTGCCGCATTTGCGTGCGTACACAATCTAAAATGCCGGAGTATTCTTTGTCAAGGCGTAAAGAGCGTGGGCAGTTGTTCATTTCTTTCCTTTGCTGTAATGACTCATTGCGTCATCAATTTTATCATTTAATATCAGTTCAACTGAATTATAAATGTTTTCAAATGTCGAAAACAAGGTTTTCTTTTCGTTTTCGCTAAATTGACTTAAAACAAAATCTTTCATATCATATTCGGGCGAAGGTTTTTTTCCTACACCGACCTTGATACGCGGAAATTCGTCCGTTCCAAGCTGATATATAATATTTTTAACACCGTTTTGACCGCCGTCGCTTCCCTTACGCCTGATGCGCAGAATTCCGACATCAAAGTTAATATCATCGCAGATAATAAGGATGTTTTCAGGAGGAATTTTATAAAAATCCGCAGCTTCACGAACTGCTTCACCGGAAAGATTCATAAAAGTCTGCGGTTTCATAAAGAGCGTTCTTTTTCCGGCAAACACAGCTTCTCCGCAAAGGGATTTGAATTTAACTTTATCAACTTTTATACCAAGTTTTTGCGCAATAAAATCAAGCGTAAGAAAACCCGCATTGTGTCTGGTAAATGCGTATTTTTCTCCGGGATTTCCAAGCCCAACTACAAGATGCGTGATTTTTCCTGTAGGAGTCGGTGATTTACTGCCAATCATATCAAACAGGTCGAAAATATTGCTCATATTAGCTCCTAATGCATTATATTACGGCTATTATTTTACACCAGAATGAAAGTTTTTGCAACCGTTTTTATAAAAACATAAATTGTCGTGTAAAAATGATTAAAAAGTTTATACTTTTTTTGCTAAAAATTTATCAAAAAACTATGGATATTTTTGTTTCTTTATGGTATACTTACTGGTGCGGTTCGTGTTTATTACTATTTTATATATTTATATACATAGATACGGCTGAATATAATTTTGTTTATTCGCAAAGAATAATATATTTATTTTGGAGGTTCAAACATTATGAGCAAAAAGTATGTATACCTTTTCTCTGAAGGTAACGCAAACATGCGAGAGCTCCTCGGCGGTAAGGGTGCAAACCTTGCTGAAATGACCAACATTGGTCTTCCTGTTCCCCAGGGCTTCACAATTTCTACTGAAGCTTGCACTCAGTATTATGAGGACGGCAGACAGATCAATGACGAGATCATGGCTCAGATTATGGAAAACATCACCAAGATGGAAGAAATCGTTGGTAAGAAGTTCGGCGATAAGGAAAATCCCCTTCTCGTTTCCGTTCGTTCCGGCGCACGTGCTTCCATGCCCGGTATGATGGACACTATCCTCAACCTCGGTCTTAACGAAGAAGTTGTTGAAGTTATGGCAAAGAAGTCCGGCAATCCCCGCTGGGCTTACGACTGCTACAGAAGATTTATTCAGATGTACTCCGACGTAGTTATGGAAGTTGGTAAGAAGTACTTTGAAGAACTCATCGACAAGATGAAGGAAGAAAAGGGTGTTACCCTTGACGTTGACCTCACTGCTGATGACCTTAAGGAACTTGCTAACCAGTTCAAGGCTGAATACAAGTCCAAGATCGGCGTTGACTTCCCCACCGACCCCAAGGAACAGCTTATCGGTGCTGTAAAGGCCGTATTCCGTTCTTGGGACAACCCTCGTGCAAACGTTTACCGTCGTGACAACGATATTCCTTATTCTTGGGGTACTGCTGTTAACGTTCAGGCAATGGCATTCGGTAACATGGGTGACGATTGCGGTACCGGTGTTGCATTTACAAGAGACCCCGCAACAGGCGAAAAGAAGCTTATGGGTGAGTTCCTCACCAACGCACAGGGCGAAGACGTTGTTGCAGGTGTTCGTACTCCTATGCCCATCGCAGAGATGGAAAACAAGTTCCCCGCTGCTTACAAGCAGTTCGTAGAGGTTTGCCAGATTCTTGAAAACCACTACCACGACATGCAGGATATGGAGTTCACCGTTGAAAACGAAAAACTCTATATGCTTCAGACCAGAAACGGTAAGAGAACCGCACAGGCTGCTCTCCAGATTGCTGTTGACCTCGTTAAAGAAGGTCACAAGACCGAGCAGGAAGCTGTTCTTATGATCGACCCCAGAAACCTTGACACTCTTCTCCATCCCCAGTTTGATGCAAAGGCAATCAAGTCTGCTGTTCCCGCTGGTAAGGGCCTCGGCGCTTCCCCCGGAGCTGCATGCGGTAAGGTTGTATTCTCTGCTGAAGATGCAAAAGAATGGGCTGCTCGTGGTGAAAAGGTAGTTCTTGTACGTCTTGAAACTTCTCCCGAGGATATCGAAGGCATGAAGGCTGCACAGGGTATTCTCACTGTTCGCGGCGGTATGACCTCTCACGCAGCAGTTGTTGCTCGTGGTATGGGTAAGTGCTGCGTATCCGGTTGCGGCGAGATCAAGATGGATGAAGAAAACAAGAAGTTCGAGCTTGCAGGTAAGACCTACACTGAAGGCGACTTCATTTCTATTGACGGTTCTACCGGTAGAATTTATGACGGTATCATCCCCACTGTTGACGCTGAGATTTCCGGCAACTTTGGCACAATCATGGGTTGGGCTGATAAGTATCGTCAGCTTAAGGTTAGAACCAATGCTGATACTCCTACTGATGCAAAGAAGGCTCGCGAACTCGGTGCTGAAGGTATCGGTCTCTGCCGTACCGAGCACATGTTCTTCGGTGAAGGCAGAATTGATGCATTCCGCGAAATGATTTGCTCTGAAACTGTTGAAGAGCGCGAAGTTGCTCTTGCAAAGATTCTTCCTATGCAGCAGGCTGACTTTGAGGCTCTTTATGAAGCTCTTGAAGGCACTCCCGTATGTATCAGATTCCTTGACCCCCCGCTTCACGAGTTCGTTCCTACCAGAGGAGCTGACATCGCAGCTCTCGCTAAGGCTCAGGGTAAGAGCGTAGAAGCTATTAAGAATATCATCGCTTCTCTCCACGAGTTCAACCCCATGATGGGTCACCGTGGTTGCCGTCTTGCAGTTACCTATCCTGAAATTGCAAAGATGCAGACTGCTGCAGTTATCCGTGCTGCAATCAACACTCAGAAGAAGCATGCTGATTGGAAGGTTGTTCCTGAAATCATGATTCCTCTCGTAGGCGATGTTAAGGAGCTTAAGTTCGTTAAGAAGGTAGTTGTTGAAACCGCTGATGCTGAAATCGCAGCAGCAGGTGTTGAGCTTAAGTACGAAGTTGGTACTATGATTGAAATTCCCAGAGCTTGTCTCACCGCTGATGAAATCGCAGCAAACGCTGACTTCTTCTGCTTCGGTACTAACGACCTTACTCAGATGACCTACGGCTTCAGCCGCGACGACGCTGGTAAGTTCCTCAATGCTTACTATGACACCAAGATTTTCGAGAACGATCCTTTCGCAAAACTCGACCAGACCGGTGTTGGTAAGCTTATGAACATGGCTATCACCCTCGGCAAGCCCGTTAACACCAACCTCCATGTTGGTATCTGCGGCGAGCACGGTGGTGACCCCACGTCTGTAGAATTCTGCCACAAGATTGGTCTTGACTATGTATCTTGCTCACCTTTCCGTGTGCCGATCGCAAGACTTGCAGCAGCTCAGGCAGCTATCTCCAACCCCAGAAAGTAATTTCTAAAAACTAAAAAAGAGTGCCGGATTTTCTGGCACTCTTTTTGCTTTATATTAGCGTGACATTATATAACATTATATAAGAAGGAAGTGATACTATGATATATCAATCTAAAGAAGTAACCTTAAAGAATAATATTAAAGCTATATTTCGCAGTCCAATAAAAGAAGATGCCGTGGCAATGATGGAATATTTGAGAAAGACTTGTTCTGAAACAAATTTTCTTACCCGCGAACCCGAAGAAGCTATGATGCCGATTGAAAACGAAGAACGCTTTTTGAACAATATATTGAAATCTGAAAGCGATTTAATGATTACTTGTGAGATAGACGGAAAGATTATTGGCAATTGCAACCTTAACCGCTTCTCAAAAATGCGCATGAAGCACCGTGCAGAAATCGGTATCGCTGTTTTTAAAGATTATTGGGGACTTGGTATAGGTAGTTTTATGTTAGGCGAACTTATTCGTATTGCTAACGAACAAGGTATAAAGCAACTTGAGCTTGAAGTAATCAAAAATAACGAAAGAGCCATAAAGTTGTATGAAAAATTCGGATTTATTACGGTCGGTGAAAAGCCAAATGCACTTCAATTAAAAGACGGAACAATGTTAAAAGAACTATCAATGATAAAGGTGTTGTAATATACATATCACTATTTCACGACTTCATAAATATAATAGCATTAGGGATATATACTCCCTAATGCTATTTTTACGAGGTAAACTCAATGGATTTGTCCAATGTAAAACCGGGGCAAAAAGCGCGTGTCACTTCCCTTTGCGCCAAAGGGGCTATTCGCCGCCGTTTGTTGGATATAGGTTTGATAGAAAACACAGAGATTGAATGTCTTGGTGTAAGTCCTTGCGGCGACCCGGCGGCGTTTTTAATACGCGGCGCGGTGATAGCTTTACGCCGTGAAGATTCAAAAAATATTCTAGTTTCTATAAATGGGTCTGACTAAAAACTCGGTAGGACATGGCGCAATTGACACGGGACTGCAATTGAAAAAAAGAAAACAAAACGAAAAAATAATAGCGGTAGCTGGAAACCCTAATGTTGGCAAAAGTACAATTTTCAACGCGCTGACGGGAATGAATCAGCATACCGGTAACTGGCCCGGCAAAACGGTTTCAAATGCGCAAGGCTATATGCAAACTGCAAATTATAGCTATACGCTGGTTGACATTCCCGGTACATATTCTCTTATGCCTCATTCAGCGGAAGAAGAGGTAGCTCGAAACTTTATCTGTTTTGGTAACCCAGATGCAACCGTTGTGGTATGCGATGCAACTTGTCTCGAGCGTAATCTTAACCTCGTGTTACAGATTATTGAGGTATCACCCAAAACAGTCGTTTGTGTAAATCTTCTTGATGAAGCGAAGCGAAAAAACATTTCAGTTGATTTGAAAAAGCTTTCGCGTATTCTTGGAGTGCCGGTAATCGGCACGGTTGCACAAAAGAAGAACACATTAAACGCGCTAAAAAATGCGCTTGATGAAACAATAGACCAAAATTTACAAACACCAATTACTGTTACTTATCCGGCTTTCATTGAAGAAGCTATTAAATTAGTTGAAACAGCGATTGCATCGCAATTTCAAAGCAAAATCAATACACGTTGGATTGCGCTCAAACTTCTCGATTACGATGACTCCCTGATAAACGAGATTAATCTGTGCTATGGTAAAAACATTCTAACAAATGAAGTATTGGTTAACGTTTTAAAACATGCACGTGAAATTATAGAGAAAAACGGAATCAAGCCTGAAGAAATTAAAGATATTATAATATCCACTATTTTTAAGCACGCAGAAGATATCGGCAAAAAAGTTGTTACGATTGAAAAGAAAGAGTACAATGCGTTTGACAGAAAAATGGATAGTCTGTTGACAAGTAAATGGTTTGGGTATCCGCTTATGGTTTTGCTACTAGCAGTTGTATTCTGGCTGACTATTTCCGGGGCAAATTATCCGTCATCACTGCTTTCGTCTTTATTTGACTATATCGGAGCGCATCTTTCAAAATTTATATTGTATATAAAAGCACCGCCGTGGCTACATTCGCTTTTTATTGACGGAATATATAAGGTATTAACATGGGTTGTTTCGGTAATGCTGCCGCCAATGGCAATATTCTTTCCATTTTTCACTTTGCTTGAAGATGTAGGTTATCTTCCAAGAATTGCCTATAACCTTGATAAGCCTTTTAAATGTTGCAAGGCGTGCGGTAAGCAAGCACTTACCATGTGTATGGGTTTTGGCTGTAATGCAGCAGGAGTGATTGGTTGCAGAATTATAGATTCTCCGCGCGAAAGACTTATAGCAATTCTGACAAATAATCTCGTTCCCTGCAATGGCAGATTTCCTGCTATGATTACGCTTATAACAATGTTTTTCGTTGCCGGAAATGCAGGATTTTTTGGTTCATTGATTGCCACATTGATTCTTACCGTGATTATACTTGTTGGTATAGGAATGACATTTTTATGCTCCAAATTCTTATCCGAAACTGTTTTAAAAGGCGTTCCATCTTCGTTTACACTTGAACTTCCGCCGTATCGCAAACCTCAAATCGGAAAAGTGATACTTCGCTCAATATTTGACAGAACGCTTTTTGTGCTCGGTCGCGCTGTCGCGGTTGCAGCTCCTGCAGGACTTATAATTTGGCTTTTTGCCAATATAAAAATCGGTAACATTTCAATACTTAACTACTGCTCTGATTTTTTAGACCCATTCGCGAAACTTCTGGGACTTGACGGTGTAATATTGATGGCTTTCATTCTCGGATTTCCCGCAAATGAAATAGTGCTGCCACTTATTATCATGGCATATCTTGCCGAGGGCTCACTTATAGAATTTAATTCAATATCAGAGATGAAAACACTGTTTTCGCAAAACGGATGGACTAATGTTACCGCGATTTGTACAATGCTTTTTTCACTGTTCCATTGGCCCTGCTCCACTACTATGCTGACAATAAAAAAAGAAACAAATAGTGTAAAATGGACAATGGTTGCTACTGCATTGCCAACAGTTCTCGGAATGTTAGTGTGTTTTATTGTTGCAAGTGTTGCACAAATAATATAAAAGTCTGCCATATGGCAGACTTTTATAATTTATACATTAAATCTAAAGAGAACAATATCGCCGTCGGCAACAACGTATTCTTTGCCTTCGCTGCGAACAAGTCCTTTTTCCTTTGCAGCTGTCATGCTTCCCTCTTTAACAAGGTCATCAAAAGCTACAACCTCGGCACGGATAAAGCCGCGTTCAAAGTCGCTGTGAATTTTACCGGCAGCTTGAGGAGCCTTTGTGCCTTCGGTGATAGTCCAAGCACGTACCTCTTGAGGACCTGCGGTAAGATAGCTGATAAGACCGAGGAGCTTGTAGCTGGCGGCGATAAGACGGTCAAGTCCGCTCTCTTCAATTCCAAGGTCGTTAAGGAAGGCCTTTTTTTCGTCGCCTTCAAGTTCGGAAATCTCGGCTTCAATGCCTGCGCAAACGGTAAGGATTTCAGAGTGCTCACTTTCTGCAAACGCTTTCAGCTTTTGATAACCGGCATTGTCGGAAAGGTCACCGCCAAGCTCGTCCTCACTGATATTTGCAACATAGATAACAGGTTTAATAGTAAGAAGCGACGTGTCGCCGAGCATTGCGCGCTCATCGTCAGAAAGTTCGATAGTACGTGCGCACTTGCCTTCTTCAAGAACGCCCTTGATTCTTTCAAGAAGTTCTACCTCGGCAACAAGAGATTTGTCGCCCTTCATTGCTTTTTTAACGCGGTCAATACGGCGGTCAAGAATCTCAATATCCGAAAAAATCAATTCAAGGTTGATAGTTTCAACATCGCGTATAGGGTCAACATTGCCGTCTACGTGAATGATGTTTTCGTTTTCAAAACATCTTACAACATGTACTATAGCATCAACTTCGCGAATGTGCGAAAGAAACTTGTTGCCAAGACCTTCGCCTTTGGATGCGCCGCGAACAAGGCCTGCAATATCAACAAATTCAATAATCGCAGGGGTATATTTTTCGGGATTGTACATCTCTGCAAGAACGTCAAGACGCTTGTCCGGCACGGTAACGATACCAACGTTGGGGTCAATAGTGCAGAAAGGATAGTTTGCAGACTGCGCACCTGCGTTTGTCAGAGCATTGAAAAGTGTACTTTTGCCAACATTGGGCAAACCAACTATACCAAGTTTCATGATAAATCCTCGCTAGTAAGTAATAAAAAACGGGACTGCCGTTGCAGTCCCGTTGGTGCTCCTGCGGAGAATCGAACTCCGGACACCATGATTAAAAGTCATTGGCTTCTAAACGGCTTACTTCGGCAATCTATAAAAAATAATAAATTTTATTCTTCTTTCTTATTGTCTTTACTCAAAAGTTCTATAAGTTTCTCTTGATTTTCTATTATCTTTTGGTTTTGTCTGTAAATTTTTTCGTGATGTTTTACAAAATTGCAGTCTAAATTGTAAATTCCATCGTTTATATCTTTTGTATTTTTGCTACATTCTTTTGTAGTTCCGTACCAGCTTATCCAAAAACCTAGTACAATTATCGCTATTATTATAATTGTTGTTCCTATTCCCTGCAAAAATTCCATTTTCTTATTCTTTTTCTTTCCAATTACTCAAAAGTTCAATAATCTTCTTTTGATTTCCTATTATTGTTTCA